>DATFBR010000301.1:0-12083 GCA_035253685.1 Jiangellaceae bacterium | reverse complement strand
AGATGTCCACCGTGCCGCCCGCGGCGGACGTCCCCGTGACGTGATAGGAGCGCTGACCCTCGAGCGTGTCGATCACCTCGGCCAGCGCGTCCTCGGCGCTGCGCTGATCGAGCCCGTTCGCCGCGACGCCCGAGGGACTGGAGGCGATCTGCTCCAGCGGTGTCGGCTCGTCATGGGGACATCCCGTGAGCGCCAGCACGCAGGCGACGAGGAAACCCGTGACCCGCACACGTCGCGGGGCTGGCGGCATGGGTGGCGGGACCTTCGGATCGGCGGTTCGTCGCAGTTCGGGGCGACCGCGACGTGTCAGTGTACCCGGACCCCCGGCCGGTAGCCTGCGGCCATGAGCGGGACGCTGACCCGGGTCTACGCCGCCCGGCTGGCCGGCACCGCCGTGTTCGCCCCCCTGGGTGACCAGGTGGGCAAGGTCCACGACGTCGTCGTGAGCGTGCCGGTGCAGGGGCCGCTGCCGGGCGTTCTCGGGCTGGTCGTGGAGGTGCCGGTGCGCCGCCGGATCTTCCTCCCGATCACCCGCGTGACCAGCATCGACGCAGGTCAGGTCATCACCACCGGCGTGGTCAACATGCGCCGTTTCGAGCAGCGGCAGGGTGAGACGCTGATACTGCGCGAAATGCTCGACCGTCGGGTCGTCGTGCGGGCAACCGGCGAGGAGGTGACGGTCTCCGACGTCGGAATCGAGCAGACCCGGGCGCGCGACTGGGTCGTGACGAAGGTCGCAGCGCACGGTCGCGGGAAGCGCTTCGGCCGCCGTGGCGAGACCCGCATCTACGACTGGGACGACCTGACCGGGTTCGCGGTCCCCGAGGACATCCAGGGCGCGGCGAATCTGCTTGCGGCCTTCGACAAGATGCGGCCGGCCGACCTGGCCAGTGTATTGCGGGAACTGTCCAGCAAGCGCCGGCGCGAGGTCGCCCTGGCTCTGGACGACGAACGCCTGGCCGACGTCATGGAGGAACTGGACGCCTCCGAGGCACAGGAGCTCATCGGCACCCTGGACGGCGAGCGGGCCGCCGACGTGCTGGAGGCGATGGGGCCCGACGACGCCGCCGACCTGCTCGCAGACCTGCCCGCCGAGCAGGCCGAGACGCTGCTGACGCTGATGGAACCGGACGAAGCCGCACCGGTCCGACAGCTGCTGACCTACGAGGACGACACGGCCGGGGGCATGATGACCAACGAACCCGTGGTGCTCTCGCCGGACGCCACGGTCGCCGAGGCGCTGGCCCGCGTCCGGCAACCGGAGCTGACGCCGTCGCTGGCCGCCATGGTCTACGTGTGCCGTCCGCCCATGGACACCCCGACCGGGCGCTACCTCGGCATCGCCCACTTCCAGCGCTTGCTCCGGCAGGCGCCGTCGTCCCTGGTCTCCGGCGTGCTCGACACCGACCTCGACCCGCTGCCACCCGGAGCCACCCTCGAACAGGTGGCCAGTGTGTTCGCGACGTACAACCTGGTCGCGTGTCCGGTCGTCGACGAGGACGGTCGACTGCTGGGTGTCGTCACGGTCGACGACGTCCTGGACCACCTTCTCGGCGAGGAGTGGCGGGGCCGGGCAACCAGGGAAGGGGCTGACAGTGGCGCGTAGCAGACTCGACCAACCACGGGCGCCCGGCGGCCTGCGCCGACCCAGCGTCGATCCCGAACTGCTCGGCCAGGCCTCCGAGCGCATCGCCCGGTTCCTCGGAACGGGTCGGTTCCTCGCGTATCTGACGGCCTTCATCGCCGTGTGGGTGTCGTGGAACGGCTTCGGGCCGGCCGGCCTGCGCTGGGACCCGTACCCGTTCATCTTCCTGACTCTGCTGCTGTCGGTGCAGGCGTCCTATGCGGCCCCGCTGATCCTGCTCGCGCAGAACCGCCAGGACGACCGCGACCGAGTCAACCTCGAGCAGGACCGCGAGTACGGTGCGCGGTCGCGAGCGGACATGGAGTTCCTCGCCCGCGAGGTGGCTTCGTTGCGGATCGCCGTTGGCGAAGTTGCCACCCGCGACTTCCTGCGCTCCGAGCTGCGCGACCTCGCCGACGATCTGGCCCGAACCCCTCGTGATCGCCCGCAGGACGACCCGGTGTAGCGTGGAGGTCACAAGTTCACACGACAGGGGAGCGCTGCAGCGCTGAGAGTGCGGACCACTCCGCAGACCCTCGAACCTGATCCGGGTAATGCCGGCGCAGGGAGTCGACAGTCACCTCGGCATGCGGCGTGCCCACGGTAGCTCCGTGGCACGCCGTCTCCGCGCGGTGACGAGGGGCGCCGAAGCCACTCCTCCTGATCAAGCCAGGAGGTACCGATGACCCACCCCCCCGAACGTGATTTCGCCGACCCGGGCCGGTCGACCGCCGAGTTGCCCGACGACCGCCCCCCGGCCGCGGCACCGACCACGTGGCGCACCGTCGACATCGTCGTGACCGCGGTCATCGCGGTCGCCTTCGGCGTCGTCTTCTGGGCCTGGAACCACCTGTGGACGGCCACCAATCCGGCATTCAGCGCCTTCCCGCCCGGCCAGGCGTTCATGTACGGCATCTGGCTGGTTCCCGGCGTGCTCGCCGCGCTGGTGGTACGCAAGCCAGGGGCCGCCGTGTTCGCGTCCGTGCTGGCGGCCGCCGTCAGCGCGCTTCTCGGGGCCACCTGGGGCGTCCAGGTGGTCTGGTACGGCCTGCTGCAGGGCCTGGCACCCGAGTTGGTGTTCCTCGCCACCCGGTACCGCCGGTTCGGCCTGCCGGTCGCCCTGGTCGCCGCCGCCGCCGCCGGTCTCACGGCCGCATCGCTGGACTGGTTCTACTACTACCGCGACTGGACGACCGGGTGGCTGGTCACCTACTACGCCGTGCTCACGGCGAGCTCGGTCGTCATAGCGGGGCTCGGCTCGTGGGCACTGACTCGCAGCCTGGCCGGCACCGGAGCGCTGGATGCCTTTCCGTCCGGGCGGGAACGGAGACCGGTCTGAGCGGCAGCCGCGTCGACGCGCGTGGATGGGGGTGGCGCCATGCCGGGCGCCGCTCCCACGCGCTGCGTGAACTCGACCTGGTCGTCGAGCCCGGGGAGCGGGTGCTCCTGCTGGGACCGTCCGGTGCGGGCAAGAGCACCCTGCTCACGGCCCTGGCCGGGTTGCTGGACTTCGACCAGGCGGGCGACGCCGAGGGTCGGCTGACCGTCGACGGCATCGACCCCCGGCGGACCCGCGATCGGGTCGGTCTGGTGTTCCAGGACCCCGAGACCCAGCTGGTCATGGCGAGGGCCGGCGACGACATCGCGTTCGGGCTCGAGAACCGCGCCGTGCCGGGCCCACAGATCTGGGAACGCGTCGGCGCTGCCCTCGCCACCGTGGGCTTCCCCTACGGCCCCGACCGCGGGACCGACCGCCTCTCCGGCGGGGAACAGCAGCGGCTCGCGCTCGCCGGAGCGTTCGCGCTGTCCCCACGCCTGCTCCTGCTGGACGAGCCGACCGCGAACCTCGATCCGGCCGGCGCCCGGCTGGTGCGAGAGGCGATCGCCGCGATCCAGATGACGACGGGTGCGACCACGGTGCTGGTCGAGCATCGGGTGGCCGAGGCGCTCGAGCTCGTCGACCGTGTCGTCGTGCTGAGCCCCGGCGGAGGCCTGATCGCGGACGGTGATCCGGCCGAGGTATTCGCCCGCCACGGCGACGCGCTGGCGGCCGCCGGGGTCTGGGTCCCGGACCGCCCGCTTCCCATTCGCACGGCCCAGCAACCTGTCAGGCCGGACAAATCACCTACCCGGGACGGCGGTCCGACCGGTCCTGACGATTCGACGGAGACGCCCGGACGAGATCTGCTCGTCGCGGACCGGGTCGGATACAGCCACCGGGGTGGGGTCCGACCGGCGCTGGCCGACGTGTCCATTCGGCTGTGCGCCGGCGAGACCCTGGCCGTCGTCGGACCTAACGGCTCGGGCAAGTCGACCCTCGCCATGGTTCTTGCGGGCCTGGCCGGACCCACGACCGGTTCCGTGCGGGCGACACCGAGGCTGGCCGGTACCGATGCGACGGTCCCACCGCACCGCTGGCCGGCCGGCGATCTCGCCACCCGGATCGGCACCGTCTTCCAGGATCCCGAGCACCAGTTCCTCACCGGCACGGTTCGCGACGAACTGGCGTTCGGACCGGTCCGCCGCGGCGAGGACGCGGATGCGGTGCTCCGTCGGGTCGACGACCTGCTCGGCCGGCTTCGCCTCACCTCGCTGGCAGCGGCGAACCCGTTCACCCTGTCCGGCGGTGAGAAGCGCCGACTGTCGGTCGCCACAGCCCTCGTCACCGGACCAGCCGTGCTGATCCTCGACGAGCCCACGTTCGGACAAGACCGCCGCACCTGGGTCGAGCTCGTCGACTTGCTCTCCGCGCACCGGGACTCCGGCGGCTCCATCTGTGCGGCGACCCACGACGAGGCGCTGGTGGCGTCGCTCGCCGACCGCGTGCTGACGCTCGGGGACGACCGCCCGGCGCCGGTACCCGACCGGGAGGTGGCTGCCTGATGGTGCTCGACCTGCACTCCGCCGGCGTCACCGGGCGGCTCGCCCGGGCAAACCCGGTGGCGAAGCTGGTGGCATCGTTCGGACTCGGCTTCGGCGTCGCCCTCACCGACGACCCGGTCACACCCGCAGTGGTCCTGGCGGCGGTCGTGGCCGCCCTGGCGGCCGGAGGCGTGACGGCGCGGCTGCTGTTGCTTCGCGGCTGGCCGCTGCTGGTATCGGCGGCCAGCCTGGGGCTGACCACCCTGTTGTTCTCGGACAGCGACGAGCCCTGGCTGACGGCGCTCACCGTGACCATCCGGGTCCTCGCCATCGCGCTGCCCGGCGTGCTCGTCCTGGTGACGATCGACCCGACCGACCTCGCCGACTCCCTGGTGCAGAACGCCCGGGTGCCGGCCCGATTCGCCTATGCCTCCCTGGCCGCTCTGCGGCTCCTGCCGCTGATGGCCGGCGAATGGCGCACCATCGGGCTGGCCCGCCGCGCCCGAGGTGTCGACGCCGGCCGCAACCCGGTAGTGCGCGTGCGGGTGTTCGCCGGCACGGTGTTCACCCTGCTGGTCGGGGCGGTCCGGAGGGGAACCCGGCTGGCACTGGCCATGGACGCGCGCGGCTTCGATGCCACCGGACCGCGGACGGTTGCCCGGCCGCAGGTCGTACGCCGATCCGATGTCGCGCTCGTCGTCGGCGCGTTCGCAGTCCTGGCCGTCGCGGTCCTGGTCAGCTCGGCGTTGGGCACGTTCCGCCCGCTCTGGGCCTGACTACGCCCGGCGCACGCAGGCGCAGGTGGTCAGTGCTCGAGACGGGCGAGGTAGCCCGCGATCTGGTCGAGCTCGGCATCGGTGAAGCGAGACAGCACGTACTCGAGGATTCCGCGCAGGTGCGTACCCGTCGCCGAGCGCAGCTTCTCGTACCCGGCGTCGGTCAGTACGGCGTAGTAGCCGCGTGCGTCGTGCTCGGACACCTCGCGGCAGACCATGCCGGCGTCGACCATGCGGTCGACCAGGCGGGTGAGCCCGCTCGGCGAGAGCATGACGCGCTCGGCGAGCTCACTCATCCGCAACCGGTGCCCATCGGCCTCGACCAGCCGAGCCAGGACGTCGTACCACGCCAGCGGAAGGGCGTGGTGATCGGTCAGGTCGGCCTCCAGCCGACGGATGATCAAGGCGTGGGCGCGCAGGAACGAACGCCACACCTCGAGCTGCTCGGGTGTGACGCGATCGCGCGACATCGGCTCTGCCGTCACGCCCTGATCGTAAGGCCCGGCCGATGCGGACGTAGCATCGACGGCATGAGCTCCGGCCCGACGAATGAGCAGGTCACTGCCGCGCTGGCGACCGTCAACGATCCCGAGATCAAGCGACCGATCACCGATCTGGGCATGGTCAAGGCGGTCGAGGTGGGGGGAGACGGCCGGGTCCGGGTCGAGATCTTCCTCACCGTTGCCGGCTGCCCGCTGCGTGACACCATCACCCGGGACGTCACCGCTGCGGTGTCGGGCCTCACCGGCGTCACCGGCGTCGACGTGGCGCTGGACGTGATGTCCGACGAGCAGCGCGCCGATCTGTCCAAGCAGCTGCGCGGTGGAGCACCCGAGCGCGAGATCCCGTTCGCGCGGCCGGATTCGCTCACTCGCGTCTACGCGGTCGCGTCGGGCAAGGGAGGTGTCGGCAAGTCGTCGGTGACGGTCAACATGGCGGCGGCGATGGCGTCCGACGGCGTGCGGGTCGGCCTGCTGGACGCCGACATCTACGGTCACTCCGGCCCGCGCATGCTCGGCGTCGAAGGCTCGCACCCCACGATCGTCGAGCGGATGATCATGCCGGTTCCCACGCACGGGGTGAAGCTCATCTCCACCGAGATGTTCAAGCCCGACCGCGACGCGCCGGTCGCCTGGCGCGGGCCGATGCTGCATCGCGCGCTGCAGCAGTTTCTCTCCGACGTGTTCTGGGGCGACCTCGACGTGCTGCTGCTCGACCTCCCTCCGGGGACGGGGGACGTCGCGATCTCGTTGGCTCAGCTGCTGCCGTCGGCGGAGATCATCGTCGTCACGACCCCGCAGCTCGCGGCGGCGGAGGTGGCCGAGCGGGCCGGCGCGATCGCGATCCAGACCCACCAGCAGGTCGCCGGCGTGATCGAGAACATGTCGTACCTGCCCTGCCCCCATTGCGGCTCGGAACATCGGATCGAGCTGTTCGGTCGCGGCGGCGGGCGGCGGACGGCCGACGGCCTCGGGCGACGCCTCGGTACGTCCGTCCCCGTCCTCGGCGAAATCCCGATGGATCCGCACCTGCGCGAAGGCGCCGACGCCGGAGTTCCGCTGGTCGTCTCCGATCCCTCGGCGCCGGCGGCCGCGGCCCTGCGCGAGATTGCCCGCTCGCTCTCGCACCGCCGCCGTGGCCTGGCCGGCCGATCGCTCGATCTCACGCCTGCGGCCGGCTGAGCTCCGGCTACGTGGTATCGGGGTCGAACGGCGCAGGAGCCGGTCTCGCGGGAGCCGCAGCCGCGCCGGGCGTCTCCGCCGTGCCGCCGGTGGATGTCGGCACGCCCGGCGGTGCCGCTGCGCGACCCGACCTCGCCGTGCTCTTCCGACGTGGCTTCGCGATGCCGTTGCCCCGGCGCGGCCGACCGCCGCCGTCGTCGTCCAGACCGAGATCGAGGTCGACCCCGTCGAGGACGTTGCGCCGAACGTAGGACTTCGGATCGAGGTTCCGCAGCTTGCTGAGATCCGCGGCGTCCACACCGAGCTCGTCGGACAGGTCTCGCCGGGCGTTGGCAACCATCCGGCGCAGGTCGCGCATCCAGGAGCCGGCCTGGCGTGCCATTTCGGGCAGGCGGTCGGGCCCGAAAACGAGCAGCGCCACGATCAGCACCACGAGCACCTCGGGTGCGCCGATGTCGAACACGCTGAGACTCCCTGGGCCGACGCAGGACCTCTGTCCCAGGGTACGGCCGATCAGCCGACGGCGGAGCCGAGGGTGAGCCTGACCTCGAGGACCTGCCCGCCGCGCTCGACGACCATCGTGACCTCGTCACCGGGCTGCTGCGCCCGTAGCACGACGATGAGCTCCTCGGGTGTGTCGATCGACCTGCCCTCGACCTCGACGATGACGTCACCCGGCTCGAGGTCCACGCTTGCGGCCGGTCCGTCCGGTGTGACCGCCGGAGAGTCGTCCTCGTCCCGGTCGATCCGCGCGCCCGGACCACCGAAGTCCTCGTCCAGGCGCACTCCCATGACCGGGTAGACGGCCTCGCCGGTGGCGATGATCTGCTCGGCCGTCCGGGCCGCCTGGTTGATCGGGATCGCGAAGCCGAGGCCGATGTTGCCGGGGTTGGGCCCCATGCTCAGGCTCGCGATCGCCGAGTTGACTCCGATCACGCGGCCGGCGGCGTCGACCAGCGGGCCACCGGAGTTGCCAGGATTGATCGCCGCGTCCGTCTGCAGGGCGTTGATGAACGAGGTCTCTCCCTGCCCACCCGCGGTGACCGGACGGTCCAATGCCGAGACGATGCCGCTGGTCACCGTGCTCTCGAGGCCGAGCGGGCTGCCGATCGCGATGACCGGATCGCCCACCACCACGCCGGACGAATCGCCGAGGCGGACCGGCACGAGATCGTCGCGCTCGACCTTGAGAACGGCGAGGTCGTAACTCGGGCTGCGGCCGACGACCTCTGCCGGCACCGTGGCACCGTCGTAGAACCCCACCTCGATGGTGTCCCCGCCGGCCCCGGTGATGACGTGGTTGTTGGTGACGACGTAGCCCTCGTCGGAGATGACGAACCCGGAGCCCGACCCTTGGCCCACCGTGACGGACACGACGCTGGCCAGCACGGCGGCCGCGACGCCGGCCACGGAGTCGGGCGGCCTTTCCGCGAGCACGGCCGGGTCGGCGCCGACGACCGTGACCGTCTCCCGGGAGATGTCGTCCATCCGGTCGGCGAGGATCACACCGGTCGCTCCCCCGACGGCGCCGGCCACAGCGGCGATGCCGGCGGCGGCCGCGATCAGCACACCGGGCCGCAGGCCGCCACGGCGGGCTCCACGCGCCGCGTAGGCACCCCGCCGGGTGCGGTCTGCGATGGACGAGCGAGCGTCGCCCACGCGGGCCCAGGGATCGTCGCCGTCGCCGCTCGGCGCGGCCCATGTCGCCGGTTCCGGCGTGGCGTGGCCCACGACCGTCGTCCACCAGGGGTCGCCGTCAGCACGCTCTGAGGAGAGGGAGGCCGGACGCGACCAGCCGGTGCCGGAGGAGGTGCGCGCGTCGTCCATCACCCCGATCCTCCCCCGCAGCCGGCTAGTCGAACGGGTTGAACCAGGACGCGATGCGCAGCGCACCCGTGCCGATGCGGCCGAGCAGGCCTTGGTCGTCCGGCTCCTTCGGCGGCATCGCGGCCAGCACGGCATCGATGGTCTCGGCGGGTGCGTCGGCCACGACGGTGACGACCCAGTCGCCGGCCGACCAGGTGAACGTCGCCGGCGGACCGGGGCTGCTGTAGACGACACCGCCGTCGACCTCACGCGCGGCGTAACCGTACAACCTGCGCGGGTCGAGCCGACCTTCCTGCTCGAAGACCGACACGGTGACCACGCCGTCGGAGTAGCTGAGCTGGACCGCGTCGTCCACCCACCGGGCCTCGTAGAGGACGAGTCCTCCCTCGAGCTGGTCCGGGCAGCTCCACCCGTTGTCCCGCATCCGGGCGAGCTCGCCATGCCGCAGCGAGGCTGTCGTCACCCCGTCCGATCCGCGTCGCGGCGGCGGCTGCGGGCCTGCCGGGTGGAAACGGAGCTCGACGAATGCACTGGCAGCGCGCGTGGCTCCGTCCTCGGCGTAGATCTCCCGCCGCAGCGGCAGGGCGAACTCGGAATCGAGCCAGAGCCGGGCGGCCGCGGATCCGTCGGGCCGGCGGGCCTCGACCACGCGCGCGGCGCGACCGGCCACCGTTCCGACGCCGACGAGGACCACGTCGTAGGCACGGACGAGCAGGTCGACCGGGCCGCCGCCGTCGGCCAGCCAGGTAGCGCCGCTGTGCCCGTCGAGAGCGGACATCGGCCGTGGGCCGTGTACCCGCACCTCCGTCGTCCCACCGGCGCGATGAACCACGTCGACGACGGCGCTGGTGGACTCGCCCCCGAGCGCGGACCACGCGGCGACGAACTGGGTGCCGGTGTAGGACACCGTGTCCGGTGCCGACATGGCACGGTGGAGCAGATCGACCGCGGCGAGGTCGTCGCCGTCCTCGGCCACCGCCGGAGGGGCGACCGCGATCGCCCCGACCAGGACCGGAACGGCCAGCGCCGGGACTCCCAGGGCCGAGAGCGGCCCCGAGCCCCGGCGTCTCACCGTGGACGGACCGATCACGGATCCGGAGCCACGGTCGTGGTCACAGGGACCAGGACGGTCGCCGGGTCGGCGAAGGGCAGAGATCCGGTCGAGCGGGCGTGCTCGACGGTGAACCGCTCCATCGGCGGCACGACGGCTGCCGGAGCGGAAGCGGAGACCGAGCCGCCCAGTGTCGCCAGCGCCAAGGTCAGGGCACCGGCGGACAGGACGGCCGCGGCGGCGACCTGGATGCGTCCCCGGCGTCGGTTCAGCCGGGGCGCCCCGTCCGGCCGTCGCGTCCCCGTGACCGTGTCGGGCCGGCCGCCGCCGGGGCGGGTCGTTCCGGCGCGCCATCCGACGGGGGACGCCGCTGCGCGGGGAAAGGGCCGCCGCTCCGGCGGAAGCGGATCGCCCGGCTCGGCCAGTTCGAGCAGAGATGCCACCAGCGAGGCCGGTGGTTCGACATCGGCCAGCCGGCGCAGCACCGCCTTGGTCTCCCGTTCCCGTTCGACGTCGATGCGGCACTGCTCGCAGTTCATGACATGGGCCAGTGCACGGTCACGGTCGTCGTGGCCGAGCTGGTCGTCGACCAGGGCGGTGACGCGCTCGCCGAGGTGCTTCACGACGTCTCCTCCCGGGCCTCGGGAGCGACGGCGGGTGCTGCGTCGGGCCCGGCCGTCGGGGCACGGTGCTCGAGCGCCGCGCGGAGCTGGGCGCGGCCGCGGTGGATGCGGCTGCGCACCGTGCCGAGCTTCACGTCGAGCGTGGCCGCGATCTCCTCGTATGACAGCCCCTCGATGTCGCAGAGCACCACGGCGGCGCGGAAGTCGGGGGCCAGCGCATCGAGTGCGGCCTGGATGTCGGCGTCGAGCATGCGGTCGTCGAAAACCCGGTCCGGCGGTGACTCGCGACCGGAGAGCCGGTCGGCCGCGTCGTCCGGCAGGGCGTCGAAACGGATGCGCTGCTTGCGACGGACGCTGTCGAGGAACAGGTTGGTCGTGATCCGGTGCAGCCAGCCCTCGAACGTGCCTGGCGTGTAGGTGGACAGGGACCGGAACACCCGGACGAACACGTCCTGGGTGAGGTCCTCGGCGTCGTGGCTGTTGCCGGTCAGCCGATAGGCGAGCCGATAGACCCGAGCGGAGTGTTCCCGGACCACCTCGTCCCAGGACGGCGGCGTCCACCCCTCCGGGGCCGGCACGAGGCGCGGCTCGGGTACGCCGGCGTCGGTGCCGCTGCCGCCGGTCACCTCCGGGTCGGCCACCTGGAACCCTCCCTCGCGGGGACGAACGGGCACGAGTACCGCTGCCATCGTGACCCATGTTCCCCTTTCAGCAGCAACCGTGGCGCCGACGAGGGTGTTCCCGCACGTCACGACCGGGCAACGCGCCGCACCGCCGCGAGGGTTCCCCAGCGCCGCCCGCGCGGCGCACTACGCTGCGGAACAACCGGTCGGCTGGTGGCGGGTCGGGCGGGCCCGGCAGAGGTGCGTTCGGCGCCGATCAGCCGCCACGAGTGGCAAGGCACAGGCGTACGAGGAGGCCGTCATCATCGCTGCGATCACGCCGGAGTCGTGGGCCTACGCCGAGAACTACGCCGCCGAGGAGCAGACGGTCGTCCGGGCCCGGCGGCGCGGGCGGGAGGTAGGCGCGGTCCCCATCGGCCCCGGCGCCGGGGCGGCTCTGCGGGTGCTGGCCGCCGCGATCGGCGCGCGCACGGTCGTCGAGATCGGGACCGGAGCCGGGGTGTCCGGTCTCTACCTGCTCGCCGGCATGCGTCCGGACGGCGTGCTCACCAGCGTCGACATCGAGTCCGAGCACCAGCGACTGGCGCGCGAGGCCTTCGCCGAGGCGGATGTCGCGCACAACCGCACCCGGCTGATCACCGGTGCGGCGTTGGAGGTCCTGCCCCGGCTCACCGACGGCGCGTACGACCTGGTGTTCTGCGACGCCGACAAGGCCGAGTACGCCGACTACCTCCGCCAGGCGCTCCGGCTGCTCCGTCCCGGGGGCGTGGTGGCCTTCGACAACGCGCTGTGGCATGACCGGGTCGCCGACCCCGCGCAGCGTGACCCCGACACGGTCGCGATCAGAGGACTCGGCCGGGCGGTCGCCGAGGACGAACAACTCGTGTCGGCACTGCTGCCAGTGGGCGACGGCCTGCTGGTCGCCGTCAAGCGCAACCCTCCGCCGGAGGGCGAGGTCTGACCGTCGTCAGCGGCCGGGGATCCCGCCGTCGAGCGCGCGCAGCGGGACGCCCCG
>DATFBR010000300.1:0-10347 GCA_035253685.1 Jiangellaceae bacterium | reverse complement strand
CATCGCACCGTTGTCGGTGCACAGCGCTGGACGGGGCACCCGCAGTTCCAGCCCCGCCTCGGCACAGCGCCGCGCCGTCATCGCGCGCAGCCGGGAGTTCGCCGCCACGCCCCCACCGATCAGCAGAGTCCCGACGCCGCGCTCCCGGCATGCGAGCACGGCCTTGTGCGACAGGACGTCGGCGACCGCGTCCTGGAACGACGCCGCCACGTCGGCGACCGGCACGGGCTCCCCCGACTGTTCTCGACCCTCCACCCATCGGGCGACCGCTGTCTTGAGCCCGGAGAACGAGAAGTCGAAGCGGTGCTGCTGCATGTCCCGGGGGCCGGTCAGGCCGCGGGGGAACCGAATAAAGGCCGCATCACCGTCCCGGGCCGCCGCGTCGACGTACGGCCCGCCCGGGAAGGGCAGCCCCAGCACCCGGGCGACCTTGTCGAAGGCCTCGCCGGCCGCGTCGTCGATCGTCGCGCCGAGCGGCTGCACCGTTCCGGCCACGTCCTCGACCATCAGCAGTGATGAATGCCCGCCCGAGACCAGCAGCGCGATCGTCGGATCGGGCAGGGTTCCGTGCTCGAGTTGGTCGACGGCGACGTGCGCCGCCAGGTGGTTGACGCCGTAGAGCGGCCGGCCCAGGCCAACGGCCAGTGCCTTCGCGGCCGCGACTCCGACCATCAGTGCGCCGGCCAGCCCCGGTCCGCTCGTGACCGCGACGGCGTCGACGTCCGCCAGGCGCACACCGGCGTCGCGGCAGGCCCGCTCGACGGTCGGCACCATGGCCTCGAGATGCGCGCGGCTCGCGACCTCGGGAACCACCCCGCCGAAGCGCGCGTGCTCCTCGACCGAGCTGGCGACGGCGTCGACCAGCAGGTCGCGGCCGCGCACCAGACCGACGCCGGTCTCGTCGCAGGACGTCTCGATCCCGAGGACGAGCGGTGCGTCGGCGGCCACGCTGTCGATGTTCCCACTGAAGCGGCGCTTCTCGCGTCGCGCATGGTCTCCCGCGGTCGGGACGGGTGATGCTGCGGCGGGCTCCGCGATCTGTGGCGGTGAAGCATGCCACAGATCGCTCTTTAGACGCCCGCCTCCGCATCACCCGTCCCTTCCTCCGCACGACTCGCCGGCCGCAGCATCACCCGTCCCGACGGCACGAAGGCGACGCGACGGCGACGCGACGGCGACGCGACGGTCGACACGCCTGGCCTGCTACAGGGGGCGGCGGAGGACGAGGCCGTCGACGCGGCCGTTGGCGTAATAGCCGTGCCTTGTCCTGAGCTGCTCGAAACCGTGCCGCGTGTAGAAGGCCTGGGCGGGGACGTTGTCCACGCGGACGTCGAGCAGCAGTTCGCCGGCTCCCCGGCGCCGCGCCTCGGTCACGAGCCCGTCCAGCAGGGCGGTGCCGACGCCCCGACGCTGTCGGTCGGGGACGACGGCGAGCGTCTGCACGTCGGCCGTGTCGCCGGAGTGGAACAGGCCGGCGTAGCCCACCAGTTCTCCTGCCTCATCGGCGACGACGTACCACCGCGTGCCCGGCACGCCCTCGAGCTCGGACCGGAATTGGTCAGCGGTCCAGGGCGGGTCGCCCTCGAACAGCTCCTGCTCGAACGGGAGCAGGACGTCGACGTCCGACCAGCGCATGGGGCGCAGCCGCACCGTCACCGGGTCAGGACCGGCTTCGGCGCGCCCGGCGGCCGCGCGTCGGGGCGGCGCAGATAGAGCGGATTCGGCCGGACCAGATCCGTAGACCCCGCCGCCACGGCCGCAGCGAGGTCGGCGGCGTTCGGGTACTGCGGCTGGACTGCGTTCGGGAACTCCTGCGGGTAGAGCCTCGGCCCCTCGCCCGCGACCGGGAGGGACGTGGCCACGTCGACGGGAGCACCGACGGCAGGACCGTCGAGCCGACGGCCGGCGGCGTCGTAACGGGCCCAGTAGACCTCGCGTCGCCGCGCGTCCGCTGCGACGACGAACGGTCCGTCGACCCGCACCCGTCGGGCCACGACGTCGAGACTGCACATGCCGTACACCGGTACCCCGAGCGCGGCTCCCAGGACGCGTGCGGTCACCACCCCGATGCGCAGACCGGTGAACGGCCCCGGTCCGACCCCGACCGCCACCGAGGTGATGTCGCGCCGATCCGCTCCGGCGCCGGCCAGGACGTCCACGATGGCGGGCGCGACCAGTTCGGCATGGCGGCGCGCGTCGATTGTCGTGGACTCCGCGCGGACTCGAGCGCCGTCATGCAGAGCGACCGTCACAGCGGGAGTCGACGTGTCGATTGCGAGGACGAGCACGTCATCAGGCTAGGTGAGATCGTGACCGGACAGTGGGCACTCGAGGCGCCAGCGAGGGCAGCCGTGGTGACGGCGGGACGTCGGTAGCCGCAGGTGGCGCCACATCCAGGCTCGACATCACTGCACGCGCCTGAGGTCCATCGTCCAGTTCGAGACCCAGGACCTACCGTTGTCGGACGAAAATGACTGCTCCCAGCGCGCCTCGGCATCGACCGGTGCCCACGTGCATTGCACGTCTATGGGCTCTCCGTCGAGAACGTCGGTGCCGACGAACCGGCCAACGCCACCATCGAAGGTCCCTATGACGGGTTTCTGGAGGCGCCCGTCTCTGCTGTCGACCCAGTGGATGGTCCAGAGCCGGGTATGCGGAGAGTACATTCGCAACGCAAGGCCATTGAAGCCTTCGTCACCGAAGTCGAACTCGTGAACACTGACCGCGCCGTTGAAGTAGGTCCGCGACGTCGATGTCGACTGGAACTCGTGCCAGGCATCGTCGCCCTTCAGAGGGTGATGCCGGCGCCGTTGCAGACCGGCCCAGCGTCCGTTGAGAACGTCGAAGTCGCTGGTGACGCTGTCGAGCCGCGCGTGGTCAGGCATGTCCTTGCGACGAATGAACTCCATGGTCCAGTTCGTCTCCCACGACCGCCCCTCGTCCACGGAGAAGGCCTGCTCCCAGTGCGCCGACTCCGGCCGCACGTCTGACCACCGATACGAAGCCAGAACTGGTATGCCCTCGTGGCTGTCCGCACCCACGAACCAGCAACTACCGGCTGCCCACACGCCGCGCACGGGCGGTTGAAGAATCCCGCGCAGGCTGTTGATCCAGTACACGACCCACTGCTTCGCGACGACGTCGAACAGACGGACCGACATGCCGTAGAAGCCATCCTCCTCGAACTGCATTTCATCGATGCTGATCGCGCCGTCGAAATGGGTGCGAGCGATCGACGTGGCGGCGGACCGCTTCCACTCACCGCCCGGGGCCAGCGGGTCAGTGCGCCGTCGGCTCTGAACATCAAAGCTGCCGCGGAGGAAATTGAAGTCGGTAGTCACCGGGCGGCCCGACCATCCATACGGTCTGGACCTCGACATGTGGATGCTCCTCCCGCAACTGTTGCGAGCGTGAACCGTCCTTGATGGCCGGAGCTTGTTTGCGATCACATGACGGTAGGGAAGGTAGCGCCCATCCACCGACACCAACGGCCAGCTGTAATGCCTTCGCTCTCCGGTGCGCGTCATTCGCGGCGGAATGACGCACCTCAGTGACGGGCTGGCAGCGAGGGGGCGGCGCGGTTCGGCCGGTCGGTGGTGTCCGGCGGCGTGGCCGGCGGGTGCTCCGCCAGCCGCTCGAGCGCGAGCGCCACGGCAGCGTCGAGCTGTGGGTCGTCGCCGGCCGCCCAGGAGTGCGGCGGGAACGGTACCTCGACGTCGGGCTCGACGCCGTAGTTCTCCACGCCCCAGCCGGCGTCGGTGAACCAGAACGAGTATCGCGGTTGGGTGACGACCGTCCCGTCGACCAGCTTGTACCGCATGTCGATCCCGATCACCCCGCCCCAGGTGCGGGTCCCGACGACCGGGCCGAGGCCAAGCTGGCGGATCATCGCGGTGACGATGTCGCCGTCCGAGCCGGCCTGCTCGTTGGTGACGGCCACCAACGGCCCGCGGGGAGCGTCCTCCGGGTAGGGCATCGGCCGCATGTGCCGCACCGTGCCCCAGCCTTGCACGGTCCGGGCCAGCTTCTCCAGCACCAGCGATGAGACGTGCCCGCCGTTGTTGTCCCGTACGTCGACGATCAGGCAGTCGCGGGTCACCTCCACCCGCAGGTCGCGGTGCAGCTGCGCCCAGCCGCTGGCCACCATGTCCGGGATGTGCAGGTACCCGGCGCGGCCGTCCGACGCCGCGTGGACGCGGGCGCGCCGCCCCGCCACCCAGTCCTGGTAACGCAGCGGCATTTCGTTCGGCAGCGGGACCACGACCACGTGCCGCTGCGCGGACCCGTCGGCCGGTGCGATGGTGAGCTCGACCGGAGTCTCCGCCGCACCGACGAGCAACGCCGCCGGACCGGACAGCGGGTCGACCGGACGACCGCCGACGGCCAGGATCGCGTCGCCCGGCTGGACCCCGACGCCCGGCGCGGCCAGCGGCGAGCGGGCCGCCGGCGCAGACGACTCGCCCGGCACAACCCGGGGGACCCGCCAGGTCCCGTCCGCGTCCGGAGCCAGGTCCGCGCCGAGCAGGCCCAGCCGGCGGCTCTTCTCCACGTCGCGTTCCGGCGGCATCTCGTACGCGTGCGACGAGCCGAGCTCGCCCTGCAGCTCCCACAGCAGCTCGGACAGGTCGTCACGGGTCCCGATCCGCGCCAGCACCGGCCGGTACCGCTCTTGCACCGCCGCCCAGTCCACTCCGCCCATGTCGGCGATCCAGAAGTGGTCGCCCATGAGCCGGCCGGCCTCGGCGTACATCTGCTGCCACTCGGCCAGCGGGTCGATCTCGACCCGGATCCGGTCCAGGTCCGCGTCGACCCGTTCGGTCTTGCCCTCCTCACCGTCGGGGACCTTGTGGTCGGCGGGGATGACCCGCAGCGCCGACTCGTCGCGCACCAGCAGCCACCGGCCGTCGCCGCTGACCTCGATGCCGTCCACCTTCTCGTCCAGCGTGGTCAGGCGCAGTTCCTCGAGGTCGTACCGCTGCACCTGCGAGCGCGGCTTGTCGCCGGGCTTGGGCAGGGCGTCACCGAGCACGCCGACCAGCGGGTCCAGCATCCACAGAAGACCACCGCGGGCCGCCCGCAGCCGCGAGTAGTTGCCCGCCGGCACCGGCACCGGCACCAGCCGTTCGTTGAGGCCCTCGGCGTCCACGGTGGTCTCCGGGATCGTGGTGCTGGCAGGCTTGTCCCCGTCCGGGCGCCTCTCGCCGTCGGTGGACATCGGCCGGCCCCGAGGACTGGGATCGAACGGCGACGGGGTCCGTTGCGCGAGCGGCAGCAGGTACGGCCGGGTACCGGCGAGGAACGACATGTCGAACACGAACGCGTCGTACACCGGGTCCAGCGTGCGCACCGACAAGAACGCAAGGTGCTTGCCGTCGAGGGTGAAGACCGGCTCGGTGTCGGTGAAACGCAGCGACGTCGCCTCGATCACCTCGCCGCCGTCCACGGGTGCCAGCCGGATCTGCCGCAGCGGATCGGGTCCGGGATGTGACCAGGCAAGCCAACGCGAGTCCGGCGAGAAGGCCAGCCCGCCGGCGTCGCCGTCGGCGGTGGCGTCGACCTGGCGGACCTCGCCGGAACCGACCTCGACCAGCAGGACCCGGCCGTCGTGACTGGCGGCCGCGACAAGCCGCCCGTCCGGGGACGCGGCCAGGTCGAGGACCCGGCCCAACCGGCCGCCGGCGACCCGCCGCGGCGGGGTCTGCCCGTCGAGGGACATGATCTCCAGCGCGTCGTCGCCGTCGGCGTCGGTGACCACGACGACGCTGCCCTGGTCAGTGGTCATCACGCTGTCGTCGGCATCGGTCGTGGCGGCACCCTGGTCGGGGGCGGCCGTGGGGACGGCACCGCCGAGCACGCGGGGCAGCCGGTGCCGGATACCCGGCGCCCCGGCAAGCTGCCGCGCCGGCCCGTCGCGGTGCGCCACCCAGTGCACGGTGCCGCGAACCTCGATCGCACTGGCCCGGCCGGTGCGGTCCGGCGCGATGGCGGTCAGGTTGGCGGCGGCGTCGACCGCGAACCGGGCCAGGCCGGAGCCCGATCCGCCGAGGGTGTACTCCAGCCGGTGCGGCTCCACGGTGGCGCTGAGCTCGTCGAGCAGCCATAGCTCGCCCGCGCACTGGTACACGACCCGGCGACCGTCGGAGTGCGCCGCCCGCGCGTAGAAGTCGCCGTGGTCGGTGTGCCGCTGCAGGTCGCCGCCGTCGGCGCGGCAGGAGTAGATGTTGCCGTAGCCCTCGTGGTCGGACACGAACACCAGCCGGTCGCCGAACCAGGCCGGGTCCTCCAGCTGCCCGCCGAGATCGGCCAGCAGGCGGCTGAAGGTGCCGCTGCCGTCCGAGTCGATCCAGAGCTGGCCGGCGGTCCCGCCGCGGTAGCGCTTCCACGCCGCGGCTCCGCGCCGGTTCCCGTGGACGCCCACGACGACGGCGCCACCGGGACCCGGTCCCGCCACCGCGTTGACCGGACCGTAGGGCAGGCGTTCCGGCGGCCCGCCGTCGAGCGGCACAGCGTACGCCCAGGTGCGGCTGCGGAACGGCTCGGCCACCGCGGAGGCCGCGAGGACCCGCCCGTCGCCGGTCCACCCCAGCGTGCGGGTGAAGTCCGACCCCCAGTACGTCAGACGGCGCGGTGGTCCGCCGCCAACGTCCACGACATGCACCTCCGGCGCGCCGTCGCGGCGGCTGGTGTAGGCCACCCGGTCTGCGTCGGGGGAGAGCCGGGTGTGCGCCACCGGCGCCCGGTCAGCGGTCAGCCGCGCAGCCGCGCCACCGTCGGCGGTGGCGAGCCAGACGTCGTCGTCGGCGACGAAGGCGACACCGTCGCCGCGAACGGATGGGAAACGGAGGTACCGGCCGGATCGAGTCATGCCTTGGAGGCTATTGGGCGGCGCTGTGGGCAAGCCCTTCGGCCCGTGGCGCAGTCCGTCGGGTCCTTGCCGGCACCGATCGTTGTGCCTGCGGACGGGAATTGTCCTAGACGCCGCCGAGCGTGGTGGTCGCGCGCCTCGCCCTCGCATGGTCGGCGGGGACAGGTCGCCCGCCCGCGGAAGGAGGCAATGATCAAGAAGGTTGCACTGCTGGGGACCGGGTTTGGTCAGGCTCATGCCGCGGTCTACGCGCAACGATCTGACGTGGACGAGGTGGTCGTTTTCGGCCCGACATCCCCCACCACCTGCCTCAGGAACGCTCGCAGAGCCGTGTCTCAGAACCGCCCGACGCAGCACCACGAGTCTCAGAATCGCCCGGGGCTGAAAAGTGGTGGAGCCGCCGCCGTCAGTCGTCCATCGCTTCGATACCGAGCTCAGCCAGTTCGGCCATGCGCTCGCGCATCTGCTGGATCATCTCCGGCGGAGGACGCTTCCAGCCCGCGATCTCTTCGACGACCCGCAGTGGCTCAGTCGTTCGGTAGGACCGGGTCGGGTTCCCGGGGAAGCGCTTGTCGGTGACGTTCGGGTCGTCTTCGATCGTGCCGAGTGGCTCGACCCGGAATACCCGTCCGGGCCCCTCGCCGCGAGCGAGCTCGGCAGCCAGTGGCGCGCCCTCGCGCGTGGCCGTCAGGTAGATGTGTTTGGCCTGACGCCCCGAACCGTAGTTCGACCGCCAGCCCGGTGTGAGCAGGTCACCCGGACGCAGGTCGGCTTTGGTCCCGTGAAAGAACGGCCCGGGGTCGTCGACCACGCGCGGCGTCGGAGGTGGATCCCGAAGCAGGCTGTCGAGCCGTTCCATGAGGACCGCGACCCTGCTGCGTCCTTCCGGCACGCGCGGATAGCGGGTCAGCACGTCAAGGACGACCGGCATGGCTCGCTTGGCCGCGGCGGTGATCACGTACTCCGCGACCACCGGGTCATCGCCCCGTGCGAGCTCGGCCGCCCGGGCGGCATGGGCGGCCGACCCCAGGATGTGGCGCACCTGCGTCGCCTTCGCCAGCGGATGGAGGTATGCCGCCGCGGCGGCATCTCGTGCAGCGCTCGCTGCGTGCCCTGCGGCTTCGCTCGTAGCGTCCCTCGCTGCGCGGTGGGCGTCGGCCGCGGCAGTCCGTTGGAGGCGCGACCGGCGCGCCCCCTCAGCGAAGACTCGCGCGGCTTGGAGAGCCGCCGCGGGGCGAGGGTCATCGGGACGGGCTTTCTGGAAGAGGCCGAGTGCAGGTTCGGCGCACGCCACGGCATACCCGGCAATCGCCCGCAGCTCGTCCATCGTCAACTCGAAGTCACCCGAGCGTGTCTGCATCTCCTCGAGTTTCGCACAACGCGCCGGCCGACCTCGGGCCGATTGCCCACCTTCAGGCCGACGCGCTGCTCACCGTGGACCTCGAGCTGGCGGCAATGCACAGACGGTGACGCGGGTGGCTTCCATCGAGGACCTGGTCGCAACCGAGCAGCCACGGGCCCGGTCGGTGTTCGTTGTGCTCAGCCTGAGGAGGGTGTCATGCCCGCACACGTGACGGCATGGCCCAGCGCACAATCGTGGTTCGTTCCATTACGCGGCGGAATGACGCGCTCGATACCTGCCGTCACCGGGCGAGCACGCGCCACTTCGCGGCGAGGAGAGCGTGAACGACGGATACCGAGCCAGCGGCGGGCTGCTCGAGTTGCGCAATGCCGACGTCTGGGAGTATTGCCTGCGATCAACGCGCCGCTCCTGGCGCTAGGCGGGTTGGCCGGGGCCACCCAGGGCAGAGTGGTCAATGCAAGAGGGAGGAATGCAGGTGCCTGAGCTTGTCGTCGACTTCATCACCTCGCTCGACGGGTACGCGTCCGCCGAGGGCTGGCCGGGCTGGTGGGGCTTGGAAGGGCCGGAGTACCTCGCCTGGCTCGGCGAGAACCCCGAGGGGGACCACCTGGTCCTGATGGGGGCGAACACCTACCGGCTCATGTACGGCTTCACGAAGGAGGGCGAGCCAGGGACGGACGTGCTCGGCGGCCTCTCGAAGGTGGTCTTCTCCAGCACGCTGACCGAGCCGCTGGAGTGGGAGAACTCGACGCTGGTCAGCGGCGATGCGGCCGATGCGGTGCGGGAGATGAAGGAGAATGGCGACCGGTCGATGCGCACCATCGGCAGCCTCACTTTGTGCCGCTCGCTGCTGGTAGCCGGCCTTGTCGACCGGTTCCGGGTGGTGATGTTCCCGGTCATCACTGGCGCCACCGGCCAGGAACGGATCTATGACGGCTACCCCGATGTTGCCCTCGACATGGTGGACAGCCGCACCTTCGACGGCCAGATCCAGCTGGTCGAGTACGTGCCGAGGGTTCTGCACGGCCCACCCGGCACGTCCTGAGCGTCCGTCCTCCAAGCCGCCGGGCCCCCGGTCGGATCCCGGCTGCTTGTTTCATTGACCCCAGGGCCGGTGCCTCGAACGTCCTCCACGTCGGTCGGATGTACACCGCGCGAGGTCATCTGGCGTGACGCAGCGGTAGGGCATGCACAACGACTGGGGCCAGTCCCCGGCGATGAGTTTCGCAGCTGGTCCGAGTCTTGACCCACACCGACCAACGGCACACGAGGGGACGACATGACCGCCATCTACACCTTCGACGTCTTTTCCAGCCTCGACGGCTACGGGTCCGTCGGTCCCGGCGCCAACTGGGGCGGCTACTGGGGCAAGCAAGGACCCGAGTTGCTCGACCACCGCCTTGCCTTGTACGGCGCGGAGCAGCGGATGGTCTTCGGGGCGAACACGTATCGGGCATTCGCCCGGATGCTGGCCTCGAGCACCGAGGAGTCCGAGGTGCGGGACCCCTGGGTCACCCGGATGAGGAGCCTGCCGGCAACGGTGGTGTCGACCACGCTGAAAGGCCCCCTCGACTGGCCGGACGCGACCGTCGTGAGCGGTGATGCCGTCGATGTCGTCGCCCGGCTCAAGGAGCAGTCCGAGCTACCGTTGCGCTCGCACGGCAGCCTGTCGATGAACCGTGCGCTGATGGGCGCCGGCCTGGTCGACCGCGTGCAGGTGACGCTCTTCCCTGTCATCACCGGTCAGACCGGAGCGGACCCGATCTTCCACGGTGCAGCCGACTTCGACCTGGAGCTGCTCGAGACCCGGACACTCGACGGTCACATCCAAGAGCTCATCTACCGACCAACACTCCATTGACCCCCTCCACACTACGCGCGGACTCGAAAGCCGCCATCCAGCGCCGGTGCGATCGATGGTCAAGACGCAGCGTCCACCGGACGAACGGTCTTGACGCCAGCCAGCGCCGGCGCACGTGCGGTTCGGTGTCGGCGTTCACGAGACGACCTTCCGCGTGAACGTGAGGTGGGTGACGCCGCTGGGCGAGGAGACCGCCTCGACGTCGTAGGCATCCTCGAGGGCCTCCAGGCCGTCCCAGATGCGGACGCCGCGGCCGAG
>DATFBR010000299.1:0-2865 GCA_035253685.1 Jiangellaceae bacterium | reverse complement strand
GTGGTCGACCGGTCGGGGTTCCTCCGGCGCTCAGACGTACCCGATACCTGACTGAGCGACCGGCCCGGATAGGCGCGGACTGTCCCTCATCTTGTGGCGGGAAAGACACGCCACGTCGGCCCGCGATGCGTGCCTGACCCGCCACAAGATGGATGCGCGTTGGCGGTGGGTCGGGTGCCAACTGACGTGCGGTGGGGTCAGGAGCAACCGTCGGCAGGGTCCAGCGCCGCTGACGTCGCCGTGATCCGGACGGTCACGACGGAGGCGTTGTCGTCGTCGGCTGCCTCGAGCAGGAGCTCTCTCGGGTCGGCCTGGTTGTGCAGGCAGTAGATCCCGTCGGGGAGGTCGGCCGGCAGGTCGAGGTGTTGGTCGGCGAGATCGGCGCTGTACACGTCGGCCCAGCCCGGTGTGATCCCCTGGACCCGGTCGCGGCTGCAGTCACCGTAGAACTGCGGTAACCGGACCGGCGACGCAGTGGGAGTGACCCGGTTGTCGCGGAGGCAGAAGCTGACCTTGTCCGATGCCACCAGCGGTGACCGCTCGCCCGGGCGGGTCAGGGTGTAGCGGGCCATCGCGTCGAAGTGCCAGTGCCCGTGCTCGGGGTGGTCGAGCATGCAGCCGCCGGGTCGGGTCGTCTTGACCACGTCGGTCGCCAGGTCGTAGCGGCCGTTGCCGGCAACGTCGTGGTAGAGCACCTGGGAGGCGTGCCGCTGGCCGGGCGGACACGGAAGCAGGCCGTCGGGCACTACCTCGGCCGGACCCAGACCGGCGTTGGCGATGATCGAGGCAAACCTCATCCGCCGCTGTCCGTCGACGAACTCGAGGTGGACGTTCTCGGCCGGCAGGCTGCGCAGGTTCGGAAGCAGGCGCGCTCCGACCGGTACCCGTCGCGGGTCGGGATAGGGCAGGGCGGTCTCGGTCGGCGTGGATTCGGCCGTCTGGCTCACCCGGGCGCGGGCGTCCTCGTCTTCGGCCAGCAGCGTGCCGGCGCCGAGCAGGGCGGCGAGCAGCACGGTCGCTCCGACACCGACCGTTGCGGTCGCGGTGGCACGCTTGAGCTGCATGACGCCCTCTCGTCGGCACTCGACGTCTCACGTTACGTGAAACGCGGCGCCGGGCGGACCGACTGGCCGCCCGGTGGGTCAGTCGAGAGTCAGCGAATAGGCGATCAGATCGACCCCTGCGACGGGGGACCAGTCCCGGCCCGGCTCGCGCACGAAACCCATGCTCTCGTAGAGACGCTGCGGTGCGGCCGCGCCGGCGGGGGTGGACAGCACCAGGGCCCGGAACCCGTGCGCGCGGGACCGGTCGACGCACGCCTCGGTCAGCGCGCGCCCGATCCCTCGGCCCTGGGCGTCGGGCCGAACCGCCAGCATCCGGAACTCGGCTTCGTCGGCACGCGCGAGCTCGCGATATCGGCTGCCGGCGGGGCAGAACGTAACCGTGCCGAGCACCCGGCGGTCGTCCCCGGTGGACTCGACCGCCACCAGCAGTTCGGCGGCCGCTGCACGGCTGGCGGTGTCGACCAGTTCGTCCGCGTAGCCACCGACGGCCATGCCTGCGGCGCGGTAGGCGGCAACGGTGACGGCACCCACCTCCGCGAGCTCGTCGGTGCGCGCCGCCCGCACGAGGAGCGTTCCGGCTTCCCTCACGCCGGGCAGGCTATCCGGGCAGCCGAGCGCGTCGTTCCGGTGATCACGTCGACCATGCCGCCGAGTTCGCCGGAGGGTCGACGTGATCGGCGATGGGCGCCCGTCGGCTGGTGGTGCTGCTCAGCGCAGAGCGTAGGGACGCGTCGGCAGGTCGCTGGACCAGCTGTCCTGGGCGCGGTGGAACCGCGAGGGCCGGGGCCCGCCGTCTTCCGCGAGCCAGGTGGCGATGGCGGTGGCGGCGGACACCAGCAGCGTGACGATGAGGGCTGCGATCAGAAGTGTGGTCATGGCTGGAAGTCTGGCCTAGTCGACTTCCTGCCACCAGTGGCAGGACTGCCGTAGTCCATCGACATTCTGCCATCCGCTGTGCCACACTGGGTGACGTGCTGAAGAACGTGGTGGCCGTCGTGATGGACGGCGTGGCTCCCTTCGAGCTGGGCGTGCTGTGCGAGGCGTTCGGCGTCGACAGATCCGATGCGGGCATACCCGAGATCGAGTTCGCGGTGTGCGGTGTGACGCCGGGGCCGGTCGAGACGTCGATGGGTTTCTCCCTGGTGGTCGGCGAGGGCTTGGACCGGGTGGCCGAGGCAGATCTGGTCGCCGTGCCCGCGATGCCGCGCGACGCCGGGTATCCGGAGCCGATGCTGGAGGCGTTGCGGGCGGCGAACCGACGCGGGGCACGCGTGATGTCGGTCTGCACCGGTGCGTTCGTGCTGGCGGCTGCGGGACTGCTCGACGGCCGGCGCTGCACGACGCACTGGCGGTACAGCGACGAACTCGCCGCTCGTTACCCGCTCGCAAAGGTCGACCCGGATGTGCTCTACGTCGACGACGACAACGTCATCACCAGCGCGGGGTCGGCCGCCGGCCTCGACGCCAGCCTGCACCTGTGGCGGGAGGAGCACGGTGCCGCGATCGCCGCCGCAGTGGCGCGCCGCATGGTCGTCCCTCCGCACCGCGACGGGGGACAGGCGCAGTTCGTCGAGGCTCCGATCCGGGCGGCGAACGCACCGGCCCTTGCCGGCGTCCTCGACTACATGGCGGCCCATCTCGGCGAGGAGATGACCGTCGAGTCGTTGGCCCGGCTGGCCAACATGTCCTCGCGCACTTTCGCCCGGCGGTTCCGGGCGGAGACAGGCACGACCCCGTACGACTGGCTCCTCGCCCGCCGGGTCACCGAGGCTCAGCGGCTGCTCGAGGAGGGCGACGACCC
>DATFBR010000298.1:0-7149 GCA_035253685.1 Jiangellaceae bacterium | reverse complement strand
GACGGGAGACGAGCAGCGAAGCCGTAGCTGCGGCCACGCCCACTCCGGCCAGGACGGCCGGCGCGGCCGTGAGTCCCGCGATCACTCCTACCCAGGCGGCGATCGCGGCCGGAACCAGGCGCAGGTCGGGGCCACCCGGAGCCGGCTGGTCGACCGGGCGCCGGCCAAGTGGATCCGTCCTGTCGTCCCGGCTGGAGACGCCGGTCACACCGTCACCAGGGGTTCGAGCTCCGCGAAGGTCTTCGGTCCGATGCCCGAGACCTCCAGGAGCTCGTCGACGGAGCTGAAGCGACCATGCTGCTCGCGCCACTCCAGGATGCGTGCCGCGAGCGTGGGTCCCACGCCCGGGAGGGTGTCGAGCAGGTCGGCGGTAGCGGTGTTGAGGTCGACCGGCCCCCCGCCCGCTGTCGCCGGAGCGCTCGACGGACCGGCCGGGTCTATCGCTGTGGAGGGCGGCGCGACGCCGACCAGCACCTGCTCGCCGTCGGCGACGAGCCGCGCCAGGTTGAGCCCGGACAGGTCGACACCGTCGTCGGCGCCGCCGGCTGCCTCAACGGCGTCGAGCACCCGGGAGCCCGGCGGGAGGCGCACCACACCGGGCGCGCGCACCCGGCCGGCGACGTGGACGACGAGCTCAGCCGGACCTGGTGCCGTCGTCGTGGCGACCGGAGGTGCGTCCGGCACGCCCGAGGCCGGCATCCCGGTGGCGACGACCGTCGCCGACGGGCCCGGCCCGGCCGCGTCGACCGGGAGCATGCGAGGTCGACCGACACCCAGGAGGAGCGCGGCGACGGCCAGTCCGAGCAGTGCGACCAATGCCAGGACGACGGCATGCCCGCGCTCGAGGCCCACCCGACCACCGCGCATGCCCGCAAGCGCTTCCGCGACGGCCTGCAGCCGCAGCGGCATTCTGTCGAGAACGGCTGAGCTGACGCGCCCAGCAGCCGACACAGGGCGGGCCGGGCCGTCCGGCGGTGGCGACGAGACGGGGGTGTTGCCGACGGTGTTCGATCGCGCGCCGCCGGTCAGCAACCCCGGCGGAACCTCGGGCACCCATCCACGCCGTGAACCCGGACTCACCGGGCCCGAGACCACCGGCGGGTGATTCAGGCGCGCGACCCGGCGCCGAGCCGCGCGCGTCTGCTCGACGGCGGCGGCGCTACGGAACGGCAGCGGTAATCGCACCCGACGACGCTAGGCCGCTCGCCTCTTCCGCTCGTTACCGTCGGCGCAGGTTGTGGACGAGGCCGCCGCTCGATCCGCTGCTGTGGAAGCCTCGTCACTGCTCACCGACGGCGCGATCAAGCCGCACAGCATCGACCTGGCTGCGACATCGCGTCCGTACCTCCAGGTGGTGAACTACGGCACGGCCAACTGGATGCGGCTCTGGCTGCTCGGTATCGACGAAGGTGGCCGCAACAAGGTGCGGGGCAGCGGATCGCGGCGCCCGCTGAGCTGGAGTTCGTTGGCGGTAAGGCCGGGACCGGGCAGCAAACTGGACGCAACTCGTGCGACACGCCGGCGTGTCATCTCCATTTGAGTCCAGTTTGCGGGCATGGGGGACGTCCCGGGGCAAGCCAGGTGCGTTGTCCACATCATCGAACGCAATGATCTCGAACGGTCCGGTGTGGACGATGGCCTAGTGCGGGGACACGACGACGGCGAGCAACCCTGGGCCGACGTGTGCCCCGATGACGGCCCCGACCTCCGAGACGAGCAGCTGGCCCAGCGACGGCAGCCGCGCACGGAGCCGTTCGGCCAACCCGCCGGCCCGCTCGGCGTTGTCCAGGTGGTGTACCGCGACGTCGACTGGTCCTTCACCGGCCCGCTCCAGCGCCAGCTCCTCCAGCCGGGCGACGGCGCGAGCCGACGTCCGTACCTTCTCGAGTGGCTGGATCACGCCGCCGTCCAGGTGCAGCAGCGGCTTCACGGCGAAGGCAGTGCCGAGCAGCGCCGCGGCGGCCCCGATCCGTCCTCCCCGCCGCAGGTACTCCAGCGTGTCGACGTAGAAGAACGCCGACGACTGCAGGGCGCGCTGCTGCGCCACCTCGGCGACCTGGTCGAGCGCCATGCCCCGGTCGGCCGCCTCCGCGGCGGCCAGCACCGCGTAGCCGAGGCCCATGCCCAGCGAGTACGAGTCGACGACTTCGACGGGGACGGGCGAGTCGTGGGCCGCGAGGTGGGCGGCGTCGGCGGTACCCGAGAGGTGCCCGGATATGTGCACGGACACGATCCCGCCGGCTCCGGATGCCGCGGCAGCCTCGTAGGCATCGAGGAACGCACGCGGGCTGGGCCGCGATGTGCTCACCCGGACCCGCCGTCGCAACGCTTCGGCGAGGTCACGCGGACCGAAGGTCGTCCCCTCCTCGTACGAACGTCCATCGAGGACCACCTGCAACGGGACGACCGCGACATCGGCGTCGGCCGCCCGGACCGTGTCCAGATAGGCCGTCGAGTCGGTGACGATCGCGACGGCACGGGCCATGGCGGGGAGAGTACCGCCGCCGCCGACGGCCTCAGCCGGGCACGACGTTCACCAGCCGCGGGGCGCGCACGACGACGGTCCGGACATCCCGGCCGTCGAGTGCGCGCCGGACGGCGGGCGACTCGAGCGCGAGCCGGCGCAAGGTCTCCTCGTCGACCGACGGTGGGACCTCGAGCCGGTCCCGCACCTTGCCCGCGACCTGCACGACGCAGGTGACGGTCTCCTCGACCAGGAAGTCGGGATCGGCGACGGGGAACGGCTCACGCGCCAGCGAACCCGGGTGGCCCAGCCGCGACCACAACTCCTCCGCAGCGTGCGGCGCGAAGGGTGCCACCAGCAGCACGAGCGCCTCGGCGACCTCACGCGGGACCGCCGGCAGCTTCGTGCAGTGGTTGTTCAACTCGATCAGGCGGGCGATCGCGGTGTTGAACCGCAGCGCGGCCATGTCGGCGCGAACCGCATCGATCGTGCGGTGCAGGACCCGCAGGGTGGCGTCGGCGGCCGGAGCGTCGGCCACGACCAGTCGGCCGGTCTCCTCCGAGAGCACGTTGCGCCACAGGCGCTGCAGGAACCGCAGCGATCCCACGACGGCCCGGGTGTCCCACGGCCGCGACACGTCCAGCGGCCCCATCGACATCTCGTAGACCCGAAGCGTGTCGGCGCCGTACAGGTCGTACATCTCGTCCGGAGAGACGACGTTCTTCAGGCTCTTGCCGATCTTTCCGTACTCGCGCTCGACCGGCTCACCGCGCCACCGATAGGTGCCCGGACGGTCGGGGTCCTCCTCCACCTCCGCGGCCGGGACGTACTGGCCCCTCGCGTCGGTGTATGCGAACGCCTGGATGTATCCCTGGTTGAACAGCCGGTGGAACGGCTCCTCGCTGGAGATGTGGCCAAGGTCGAACAGGACCTTGTGCCAGAACCGGGCATAGAGCAGGTGCAGGACGGCGTGCTCCACGCCGCCGACGTAGAAATCGACACCTCCGGTCGCCCCCGGCGAGGGCGGGCCCATCCAGTAGCGCTCGTTCTCCGGGTCGACCAGCCGCTCGGTGTTCCTCGGGTCGATGTAACGCAGCTCGTACCAGCACGAGCCCGCCCAGTTGGGCATCGTGTTGGTGTCGCGCCGGTACCGGCGCGGGCCGTCGCCCAGGTCGAGCTCGACCTCGACCCACTCGGGCACGCGTGCCAACGGCGGCTCCGGCTCCGACGTGGTGTCGTCGGGTGCGAACGTACGCGGTGAGTAGTCGGGGATGTCGGGCAGCTCGACCGGCAGCATCGAGTCGGGAAGGGCCACGGGCAGGTCGTGCTCGTCGTAGACGATCGGAAACGGCTCACCCCAGTAGCGCTGCCGGCTGAACAGCCAGTCCCGCAGTCGGTAGGTGACGGTGACCTCGCCGAGCCCCTTGGCCTCGAGCCATTCCACGATGGCCGCCTTGGCCTCGTCGACGGGCAGTCCGTCGAGCGAGATCTCGTTGTTCGCGGAGTTGATGGCCGGTCCTTCGCCCAGGTATGCCTCGCCGATCCACCCCGGCGGGGGCTGTACCGTTCGCACGATCGGCAACCCGAAGCGCTCGGCGAACTCCCAGTCGCGCTCGTCCTGGCCAGGCACGCCCATGATCGCCCCGGTGCCGTAACCCATCAGCACGTAGTCGGCCACGAAGACCGGGATGCGGGCACCGGTAACCGGGTTCACAGCGAAGGCTCCGGTGAACACACCGGTCTTCTCTCGCCCCTCGGTCTGCCGCTCGACCTCCGTCTTCGCGACGGCGGCGTCGCGGTAGGCGCCGACCGCGGCGGCCGGATCGGTGTGTCCGCCCGTCCACCTCTCCGTGACCCCGTCCGGCCACGCGGGTGCGACCAGCGCATCCAGGAGCGGATGTTCCGGAGCGACCACCATGAACGTCGCACCGAACACCGTGTCAGGCCTCGTGGTGAACACGTCGAGGACACGGTGGTCACCGTCCGCGGTGACGATCGGGAAGGTCAGGGTCGCACCCGGGCTCCGGCCGATCCAGTTGCGCTGCATGGTCTTGACCTTGTCCGGCCACTCGATCCGCTCGAGGTCGTCGACCAGCCGGTCGGCGTAGGCCGTGATGCGCATCATCCATTGGCGCATGCTGCGCTTGAAGACCGGAAAGTTGCCGCGCTCGCTGCGCCCTTCGGAGGTGACCTCCTCGTTGGCCAGCACCGTTCCCAAGCCGGGACACCAGTTCACCGGCGCCTCCGACACGTAGGCCAGCCGGCGCGAGTCGACGATCCGGCGGCGTTCGACATCGTCCAGCCCTGACCAGGCCCGTCCGTCCGGCGTCGGCCGCCGGCCGGACTCGAAGGCTTTCACCAGGTCGGTGATCGGGCGGGCGCGCCCGCGACCGCCGTCGGCCTCGTGGTCGTACCACGACTCGAAGATCTGCAGGAAGATCCACTGGGTCCACCGCACGTAACCGGGATCGGTGGTCGCGAACGAACGACGCTGGTCGTGTGCCAACCCCAGACGCCGCAGCTGCCGGCGCATGTTGGCCATATTGGACTCGGTGGTGATGCGCGGATGCTGACCGGTCTGGACGGCGTACTGCTCCGCCGGTAGGCCGAACGCGTCATAGGACAAGGCGTGCAGCACGTTCTCACCGCACATGCGCCGGTACCGGCCGAGCACGTCCGTGGCGATGTATCCGAGCGGGTGTCCGACGTGCAGGCCCTCGCCCGAGGGGTACGGGAACATGTCCATGAGGTAGAACTTGGGCCGGCTGGCCACGTCGCCCGCGAGGGGCCCGGTCGGGTTGGCGGCCTCGAAGGTGCCCTCGGCCTCCCAGCGGTCCTGCCAGCGCGGTTCGATCTCCGCCGCCAGCACGCTGGAATACCGGTGCGGCGGCGCATCGGTGCCGTCGCCGGTCGTTGCGGTGACCGCAGCGGTGGTCTGGATCTCGCTCATCGGGTGTCGTCGTCCCTTGCGCTCGTCGTAGGGCCCGGCCGGAAGTGGAAAGACCCCTCGCTCAGGAGGGGTCTGCCGCGCTGACGCGGCGCTCGTGGCGCCCGCTGCAGGTCAGCGCGGCCCGGTAAGGACGAGCGGGCCTCGCACCCTGTCAGCGTAGCGCACGGCCCGGTCTTGCCGGCCGGGTGCCAACCTGTCGGCCGGCTCCGACCTGTCAGGCCGGACATGTCCCTGCGCTGCGGCGCAGCCCGCCATGGCCCTGACCGCGTCAGACCATGACGAGTTGTCAGGGCAGGCCGCGGCGTTCGCGCAGGTCGAAGCGTCAGCCACCCTGACAGGCCGGACGTCGGGTCACACCAGCGTGGACCAGTAGTCCCAGAACCGGACCAGGATCAGGACGGTGAGGGCCAGGAACCACAGCACGAGCACGAGGCCGCCGTTGCGCACCAAGAAGCTGCGCACCCCGGCAGAGGTCCGGATGTGCCCGGCCTGCACCACCTGCGCGGTGACGTACCAGAAGATCGGGACCGTCACGACCCAGACCACCATGCAGTACGGGCAGAGCGCGCCGATGTCGTAGAGGCTCTGGTAGATCAGCCAGTGCACGACCACGGCGCCGACGAATGTCCCTGCCTCCAACCCCAGCCAGAACCACCGCGGCAGCGTGGCACCGGTCAGCAGCACGACCCCGATCGTCGTCACCACTGCGAAGGCCGCGATGCCGGCCAGCGTGTTCGCGAACCCGAGAATCCCGGCCTGCCAGGTCTGCATGACCGAGCCGCAGCTCAACACCGGGTTGAAGCTGCAGCTGGGGACGTACGCCGGGTCCTCCAGCAGCCTGATCAACTCGACGGTGAGCACGAACGACGCCACGAACCCGATGGCGCCGCCGGCGGACAACAACACGGCGAGCCCGCGGCGGGCGCCGCCGGCGAGCTGATGCTCGTCGGGGGCGTCGAGGTCGACGGGCAAGCCGTCGGTCTCGTCGTGCACGCCGATGCGCATGCTGCCGGCCATCTCAGCGGCTCTGCAGTGCGTCGAGCGCGACGGCCAACGACGCGGCGAGCCGGAAGTCGAGCCGCTGGTCCGGCACGGTCACCGTGTAGCGGTCGCGGATCGACCTCTTCCGTTCGCTGGTCATCACCACCTGCCCGGAGGTGGTGTCGACGAAGTCGAAGTGGAAGATGAACGGGATCCAGATCTCACCGAGGAAGGGGATGAAGTCCCACACCCGCCGCAGCGTCGCGATGGTCTGGTCGCGCTCCTGTCCGAAGGCCTCCAGCCCCGGTCCGGACAGGTGCCAACTCGATCGGAGCAGGCTCTTGCCGAAGTCCTTCCGGAAGAATCCGAGCGGCTGACGGGCGGGGTCAAGGACGTCGTACCCCGCGTTGAGGTCGATGGCCTTGCGTGCCTTGAACGAGAAGACCGGTTGCGTCCTGGCCCGGTCGGCGTAGAAGAGGACCTCCTCCTTCAGCGCCATCCGCTTCTGCTGTGCGAAGCCGAGCAGGTCGCCCTCGGAGCCGTCCGGGCCGGCGGCCAGCAGCTCGTACTGGTTGACCATCATGGTGATCTTCTGCCGGACGAAGAACTTGGGGACGTGCATCGTTGGAGAGTCCGCCGCCATACGGTGCAGTCTGTCACCCTCCCGCTGCGCCGAACCGGTCAGACGTGCTGCCCGACGACGCTCGTGGCGAGGCTCTCGCCCCACCGGCGGGCACGATCCTCTTCGCCGACG
>DATFBR010000297.1:0-7826 GCA_035253685.1 Jiangellaceae bacterium | reverse complement strand
GTATCCCATCGCACCGTTCCCGATGGCGGTGGGGGTCCTGGTCATGCTCGTCGTCGCCGTCGTCGCGGTCGTGCTCACCGATCCGGCGCTGGCCGCGGTCGGACTGCTGGTGTTCCCGGCGATCCTGCTGGTCAATCTGCTTTACCAGCGGCGCCTCTCACCGCTGGCGACGCGGTCACAGGCACTGCGCGCGGAGCTGTCCGGCGTGGCACACGAGTCGTTCGACGGCGCTCTGGTGGTCAAGTCGCTCGGGCGCGAGACCGAGGAGACGGCCCGCTTCGCCGCCGTGGCGCGGGAGCTGCGCGACGCCAACACCGCCGTGGGCACGGTGCGTGGAGCGTTCGACCCGGTGCTCGAGGCACTGCCGAGCGTCGGCGTGCTCGCCGTCCTGCTCGCCGGCTCCGCCCGGGTGAGTGCGGGCACGCTCGACCCGGGTGCCCTGGTGTCGGTCGCCTACCTGCTCATGGTCGTCGCATTCCCGATCCGGGCGATCGGCTGGGTGCTCGGCGAGCTGCCGCGAGCGGTCGTCGGGTGGCGGCGGGTCGACCGGGTGCTGAGAGCGACCGGTGCGCCGTCCTACGGCGACGTGCCCGCCGGTGACGGTCCGGCGCCGGTCCATCTGGGGGTCGACGACGTCTCCTTCGCCTACGGCCATGGTCCCGGTCAGGCCTACGACGTCGTGCGTGGTGTCACCCTCGACGTGGCACCGGGCCGAACGGTGGCGGTCGTCGGCCCGACCGGCTCGGGAAAGTCCACGATCGCGTCGTTGCTCGTCCGGTTGGTCGACCCGCGAACGGGTCGGATCCTCATCGACGGTACCGACGTGCGCGACCTGGCCCGAGGCGAGGTGGCCGGCGCCGTTGCCCTGGTGTTCCAGCACGCGTTCGTGTTCGACGACAGCATTCGCGAGAACGTGACACTCGGCGCCGACGTGACCGACGACGAGGTGTGGTCTGGGCTCCGCCTCGCCCAGGCGGACCGGTTCGTCGCTGCTCTGCCCGCAGGGCTGGACTCGGTGGTGGGCGAGCGCGGCGCCACGCTGTCCGGTGGGCAGCGCCAGCGGCTGGCGCTGGCGCGGGCCGTGGTCCGCCGCCCGCGCCTGCTCGTCCTCGACGACGCGACGAGCGCGGTCGACCCCGAGGTCGAGCGGCGGATCCTGGCCGGTCTGCGCGATGCGGCCCTGCCGGCGACGGTCGTCGTCGTCGCCTACCGCCGCGCGACGATCGCGCTGGCGGACGAGGTCGTCTACGTCGAGCACGGGCGCGTGCTGGCCCGGGGAACGCACGAGGAACTGCTGGCCGCATCGGCCGGCTACCGCAACCTGCTCACCGCGTACGAGCGCGACGCGGCCGAGCGCGCGGCACTGCGGGCCGACGAGGAACGCGACAGCGCCGACGTCTTCGCCGATGATGGAGTCGCCCGGTGAGCGTGCCGACGGCGGCGAGCAGCGTCGGGCAGGGAGCCGACACCGCATGGGCGACCGTCCGGCGTGGGCTCGCCCTCTCACCCGAGATCCGCGACGGTCTCGCCCTCACGCTGGGTCTCGCCCTGCTGGCGACCGCAGGCCGCGTGGTCGTGCCGATCGCGGTGCAGCAGACGATCGACCGGGGGTTGCTGCGTCCCGGTGGAGCCGACCTGGGCTTCGTCCGCTGGATGTGCCTGGTCGCCGGAGTCGCCGTGCTGGTCACCGCCGGTGCTGCGTTCCTGATGAACGTGCGGATCTTCCGCGCCAGCGAGGCCGGACTCGCCACGTTGCGCGTGCACGCCTTCCGGCACGTGCACGACCTTTCCGTGCTCACCCAGAACACCGAGCGGCGCGGCTCGTTGGTCTCGCGGGTGACCAGCGACGTCGACACGCTGTCGCAGTTCGTCCAGTGGGGCGGTCTCCTGCTCGTCGTCAGCGTCGGCCAACTGCTCGTGGCGACAGTGATCATGGCCGTCTACTCGTGGCAGCTGACCGTGCTGGTCTGGGCGTGCTTCCTTCCGCTGTTCCTCCTGCTCCGGCATTTCCAGCGGCTGGTGTCTGCCGCCTACACCGTCGTCCGGGAACGGGTCGGAGCCATGCTCGGCGCGGTGTCGGAGTCCGTGGTCGGCGCACCGGCGGTGCGGGCCTACGCGATCGAGGAGCGCACCCAGATTCGCATCGACGACGCGGTCGAGCGGCATCGCGCTGCGGCGACCCGGGCGCAGCGGCTGGTCGCGTTCAGCTTCACCACCGGCGAGATCGTCGCCGGAATCGCCAACGCGACGGTCGTGGTCGTCGGCGTGCTGCTCGGACTGGCCGGCGAGCTGACGCTGGGCGCACTGCTGGCGTTCCTGTTCCTCATCACGCTCTTCGTCGGGCCGGTCCAGGTGGGCACCGAGGTGCTCAACGAAGCCCAGAACGCGGTCGCCGGCTGGCGCCGCGTGCTCGGTGTCATCGACACACCGGCCGACGTGGCCGATCCCGGCCCGGCGGGTCGGGCACTGCCTCGTGGACCGATCGACGTCCGATTCGACGCGGTCTCCTACGCGTATCCGGATGGGCCGACGGTGCTGTGCGAGGTCGACGTGGCCATCCCGCCGCGCTCGCGCATCGCGGTCGTGGGCGAGACCGGTTCGGGCAAGACGACGTTCGCAAAGCTGCTCACGCGCTTGATGGATCCCGTCGCGGGCCGGATCCTCCTCGACGGCGTCGATCTGCGTGAGATCCGCTTCGCCTCCTTGCGTGAGCGCGTCGTCATGGTGCCGCAGGAAGGATTCCTGTTCGACGACACGCTCGCGGCCAACGTCCGCTACGGGCGTCCGGGTGCCTCCGACGACGACATCCGGCTGGCGCTGACCGAGCTGGGACTCATCGAGTGGCTCGACAGCCTGCCGGAGGGGCTGGCGACCCAGGTCGGGCAGCGCGGAGAGTCGCTGTCCGCAGGGGAGCGCCAGTTGGTCGCCCTGGCGCGCGCCTACCTGGCCGATCCCGACCTGCTGGTGCTCGACGAGGCCACCAGCGCCGTCGATCCGGCGACCGAGGTCCGGCTCGCCCGGGCGCTGGAGGGCATCACCCGAGGCCGGACGGCGGTGACCATCGCCCATCGGCTGTCGACGGCGGAGGCGGCCGACGAGGTCCTGGTCTTCGACGACGGCAGGCTGGTCCAGCGCGGTTCGCATTCCGCGCTGGTCGCCGCGGACGGTACCTACGCCGGTCTTCACGCCGCCTGGGTCAGCCAGTCGTACTGACTCGACGCGCAATGCCGATGCCGGCCGTGGTGCAGTCCGCGGCGGTGGGTGAGCGATACCTTCGGGCCATGGCTACAACCGAGGCGCCGGTGACCGACCCGCCCGAGAGCATCGGCCCTCAGTTCGACGTCGACCCGTGGACCCTGCGCACGACCAGTCTCGACCCCTCCGCGCTCGCCGCGACCGAGAGCCTGTTCACGCTGTCCAACGGCAACATCGGCCTGCGGGGCTCACTGGAGGAGGGGGAGCCCAGAGCGGTGGCGGGGACCTACGTCAACGGGTTCTTCGAGGAGCGGCCGCTTCCGCAGGCCGAGGCGGCGTACGGGAACCCCGAATCCGGCCAGACCGTGGTCAACGTGACCGACGCGAAGCTTATCCGGCTGCTCGTCCGCGACTCGCCGTTCGACATCCGCTACGGCACGGTGCGTTCGCACGAGCGCGTCCTCGACCTTCGGGCCGGTCTGCTGAACCGGCGTACCGAGTGGACCTCGCCGAACGGGTCGACGATCCGGGTGGTCTCCCACCGGCTGGTGTCGTTCAGTCAGCGCTCGTTGGCCGCGATCAGGTACGAGGTGGAGCCGCTCGACGGCGACATCTACGTCGCGGTGCAGTCGGACCTGCTGGCGAACGAAGCCATCTTCGAAGCATCCCGCGACCCGCGTGACGCCGCGAGGCTGGATCGGCCGCTGCAGGCGGAACTCGCGGCCCGCCGGGACCACCGTGCCGTGCTCGTTCACCGCACCGCCCGCAGCGGGCTGCGAGTCGCGGTCGGCATGGACCACTTCCTCGAGGTTCCCGACCATGTCGAGACCACCATGGAGGCAGCGGGCGACCTGGCCCGGTTCACCATCGCCGCCCGGTTGCCCCAGGGGACGAAACTGCAGTTGACCAAGCTGATCGCGTACGGCTGGTCCAGCCGCCGGTCGGCGGAGGCGTTGCGCGACCAGGTCGATGCGTCCCTCGCCATCGGCCGACTCACCGGGTGGGACGAGCTGGTGGAGAGGCAGCGTCGCTTCCTCGAGGAGTTCTGGTGGCGAGCCGACGTCGAGATCGACGGTGATCCGGCCCTCCAGCAGGCGGTCCGGGTGGCGTTGTTCCACGTGCTGCAGGCAGGTGCACGGTCGGAGCGACAGGCCATCCCGGCCAAGGGCCTCACCGGTGCCGGTTACGACGGCCACGCGTTCTGGGACACCGAGACGTTCGTGCTGCCGGTGCTGACGTACACGACGCCCAGCGCCGCCAGGGACGTGCTGCGGTGGCGACACCGAACGCTCGGACTGGCCCGGCAGCGGGCCACGGAGCTGGGCCTGCGCGGGGCTGCGTTCCCGTGGCGGACGATCAACGGCGAGGAGTGCTCCGGCTACTGGCCCGCGGGCACCGCGGCGTTCCACATCAACGCCGACATCGCCGACGCCACGGCGCGCTATCTGGCGGCCACCGGCGACACCGACTTCGAGACCGCGTGCGGGGTGGAGCTGCTCGTCGAGACCGCCCGGCTCTGGGCCTCCCTCGGCCATTTCGACCTGGGCGGGTTCCGCATCGACGGCGTCACCGGGCCGGACGAGTACACGGCCGTGGCCGACGACAACATCTACACGAACCTGATGGCTCAGCGGAACCTGCGTGAGGCGGCCGACGCGTGCGAGCGGCGCCCGGAGGTCGCGCGCCGCCTCCACGTCGGGCCGGAGGAGGTGCCGCTGTGGCGCGAAGCCGCCGACGCGGTGCGGCTGCCCTACGACGAGGAGCTCGGCGTGCACAGCCAGTCGGAGGACTTCACCGCCCACGGTGCATGGGACTTCGAAGGGACGCCACCCGAGCACTACCCGCTGATGCTCCACTACCCCTACTTCCAGCTCTACCGAAAGCAGGTGATCAAGCAGGCCGACCTGGTCCTGGCCATGCACCTGCGCGGAGACGCGTTCACGCCGGAGGAGAAGGCCCGGAACTTCGCGTATTACGAGGCTCGGACGGTGCGCGACTCGTCGCTGTCCGCCGCGACCCAGGCCGTGATCGCAGCCGAGGTGGGGCATCTGGAGCTCGGCTACGACTACTGGGCGGAGGCCGCATTCACCGACCTGCGCGATCTGCACCGCAACATCGACGACGGCCTGCACATCGCCGGGCTGGCGGGAGCGTGGACCGCCGCGGTGGCCGGCTTCGGCGGTATGCGCGACCACGAGGGTCGGATCACCTTTGCCCCACGACTGCCGCCAGCGCTGTCGCGGCTCTGCTTCCGGATGACGTTCTCCGGGCGCGTCCTCCTCGTCGACATCCGGCGGAGTAGGCCCGAGGGCGATCCGTCCAGTGCGCCGGAACAGGCCAGCTACAGCCTGCTGGGCGGCCAGCCCGTCCGCACCTGGCACCACGGCGAGGCGATCGACCTCCGGGTGGGTGCGCCGGTGACCCGGCCGGTGCCGGCACCACCGGAGGTCGACCCCATCCAGCAACCGGCCGGACGGGCTCCCGAGCGTCGACGCCCGGGCGACGCCGACGACCTACGCTGAGCGCGGCAGGCGCGTGACGAGCTTGCGAAGCTCGCCGATCCACAACACGATGCTGGCCATCGCGACGCACACCAACCATTGCCGGAGCGTGAGCGGGGTCGTCCCGAACGCGGGGTTCAGGAACGGCGCGTGTACGACGGCCACCTGCAGCAACATCGACGCACCGATGGCCGCCCACAGCCACCGGTTGACGAAGACGCGGTGGAACGCGCTAGTGGTCTCCGAGCGCGCGTTGAAGCAGTTGAACAGCTGCGCGAGCACCAGGACGGTGAAGCCGGCCGTCCGGGCGTTGTCCAACGAACCGGCGCCGTCGATCAGCCCACCGGGCAGGTACATGTCGATGGTGAGCAGGGTCACCGCCGCCATCACCAGGCCGATCAGCAGGACGCCGGCCCACATCCGGGCGTCGATGACCCGTTCGGTCAGGGAGCGTGGCGGACGGCCCATGACGTCCTCGGTCTCCGGGTCGACGCCCATGGCCAGCGCCGGGCCGGTATCGGTGAGCAGGTTGATCCACAGGATCTGCGTGGCGAGCAACGGCAGCACGAGACCGTCGCCGTCGCCGGCCAGCCCGATCGTGCCGGCCAGGACGACCCCGAGGAAGACGGTGAGGACCTCACCCATGTTGGAGGACAGCAGGAACCGCAGGAACTTCTTGATGTTGTCGAAGATCCCCCGGCCTTGGCGCACGGCTGCCACGATCGTCGCGAAGTTGTCGTCCGCGAGGATCATCTTCGCCGCCTCCTTCGTCACCTCCGTGCCGGTGATCCCCATGGCGATGCCGATGTCGGCGGACTTCAGCGCCGGGGCGTCGTTCACGCCGTCACCGGTCATCGCCACGACGTTCCCGTCCGCCTGCAGGGCGTCGACGATCCGCAGCTTGTGCGCCGGCGCGACCCGGGCGTAGACCGAGGTCTGGCGGACGGCGTCGACGAAGACCGAGTCGTCCAGCTCATCGAGATCCGCCCCGGTCAACGTCCTGGCACCGGTGGACACGATCCCCAGGTCGGTGGCGATGCGGGACGCGGTGTTGGGGTGATCACCGGTGATCATGATGATCCGCACACCGGCGCGGTGGGCCTCGCGGATCGCCACGGCCGCCTCGGGTCGCGGCGGGTCGATGATGCCGACCATGCCGGCGTAGACCAGTTCGTGCTCGACCGACTCGTCGGCCACCGGCGGGCTGGTCGCGTCGAGCCGCTTGTAGGCGACGGCGAGGGTACGGAACGCCTCGCCGGAGAGGCGGTCGACGTCCGAAAGCACCTGCGACCGCCGTGAGTCGTCCAGCGGTGCCACCTGGTCACCGACCTGCACATGGGTGCACCGCTCGAGCAGGACGTCCGGCGCCCCCTTGGTGACGACCGCGATCCGCCCCGACCGCTCGGCGTCGACCTCGAGGCTGGACATCATCTTGCGCTCGGACGTGAACGGCACCTCGGCGACGCGCTGGAACCGTTCCAACCGGGCGTCCCGGCTGCCCAGCTTGCGCTCGGCGACCAGGAAGGCGGCCTCGGTGAGGTCGCCCTCGATCACCCACTCGCCGTCGTCCTCCCGCAGGACCGCGTTGCTGGCCAGGCTGCCCCCGCCGAGCACACGGACGTCCTCCGCCCACAGCGGTCCGTCCTCGTCGATGCCGGCACCGTCGTGCTCGATGCGCCCGTCCGGCCGATAGCCGGCACCGGTGATCGTGGTCTCGCCCGACGCGGTCACGACCCGCTGGATCGTCATCTCGCTCTTGGTCAGCGTGCCCGTCTTGTCCGAGCAGATCACCGACGCGGAGCCGAGTGTCTCCACCGACGAGAGCTTCTTCACGATGGCGCGGTGCGCCGCCATCCGTTGCACGCCCAGCGCCAGAACCACGGTGAGGATCGCCGGCAGCCCTTCCGGAACGGCGGCCACGGCCAGCGACACGCCGAGCAGCAGGACCGTGACGGCCTCGTCCGCGCTGTCGATCCGGGTCGTGAGGAACACGGTGGCCATGACCACGAGAGCGATCACGACGACCGCGATGCCGAGCATCCGTCCCACTCGGGAGATCTCTCGCTGTAGGGGGGTGGGTTCCTCGACGGTCTCGTGCAGCAGCCCGGCGATCCGACCCATCTCGGTGGC
>DATFBR010000296.1:0-3825 GCA_035253685.1 Jiangellaceae bacterium | reverse complement strand
CACCGGGTGCCGGTCGAGGCGGTACACCTGGCCGGAGAACACGCCGAAGTGGTTGCTGAAGGCGGTGTAGCGACCGAACTCCGGTTGGGCGGGTGCGACGGCGACCGGTCCCAGCCCGGCGAACTGCTCATGCAGCAACTCGATGCCTCGACCGATGCTGCCAAGCGTGGGCAGGCTGTCGAAGGTCGAGCAGATCTTGTAGAGCAGCACCTCCGCGCCGGTCACCGCGATCTGAGCGAGCTGTGCGCGGACCAGTTCGTCGAAAGCCTCCCCGCCCAGCGAGCGCGCTGGGCCGGCGACTCCGACGACGTCGGCGTTGGTCGGCATTGGAGTGTCGCCGCCTCCGACGACGAGGACGGCGTCAAGGTCGTAGCGGTGGGCTTGGGCGAGGACGTCGGCGGCGCCGGTGAGGTCGTCGGCGACGAAGCTGATCGCCGGCATGTCAGTCATCTCCCTGCGACTTGCGGTCTCCGAACTTCTGCACCGCATGGAGCAGGGCCGGGTCACCGGTGTCGGCCGCGAGTTCGGCGGCGCGCTGCAGCGGAACCCCGTTGATAGCGGCGGTCCAGGCGTCGCGCAGGCTGCGTACTCCGGCGGCGGGTCCGTCGGGGTGCGCGGCGACACCGCCGCCGGCGAGCATGAGCAGGTCGGTGGAGCGCACCGCCGCATACGTGGGCGCGGCTGTCGTGACGTTCTGCCCGGACGAGAGGGTGGGCACCGGGCCGAGGGTGTCGCCGAGCGGTTCGAGTAGGCTCCGGACGTTCGCCGCGACCTCGTCGTCGGTCTCGTAGAACTTGCTTCCCAGCCCGCTGGCGTGCAGGTGGTCGGCGCCGGCGAGGCGGGCGAGCTGCTGCCAGACCCTGTAGGACAACCCAAGCGCGGGCGACCGCATCGAGCCGGCCAAGCCGGCCCGGTGGCCATGAATCGGGACCTCGGCGAACTCGCGCAGCCACGCCAGCGCTGGCAGGCCCATCACCGGGACGTTGAGCATCACGCACCGCCCGCCAGCCTCGACGACTAGGTCGTGCCGCCGGCGCAGCCCCGCGAGGTCACCGGTGATGTTGAACGAGTACATCGTGGGATGCCCGGTGACCTGCTCGGCCGCGCGGATCTCCTCGGTGGCCACGGCGACTCGGCGCCCGAGCGTAAGGTAGCCGGGGTCGGTCATCAGCTCGTCGTCCTTGATCAGGTCGATCGAGGCATGGGCAAGCTCGCGCACGACCAACCGGAACTGCTCCTCCGACAGCCCCACGTTCGGTTTGACGATCGTGCCGATCATCACGCCCACGACGTCGCCGATCAGCCGCCGCGTCCCCGGGATACCGAAGGCCGGGCCCGGGTGTGCGGCGATGAACTCCGGCGGCAGCTGCAGGTTCAGCACCCGGCAGGCGAACAGCTCCTGCAGCTCGAACAGGTTCCCGGCGATGGTCGTCTGCAGGGTCGCTAGGTCGACACCGATGTTCTCCATCGGCCACTCGACCACCACTTGGGCCGCGTGGACCTTTTCCGGGTGGGTCCGCGACGGCAGCGACGGGCTGCGGGGGCCCAAGTGCTGCACGTCCACGATCTGTGCGCCGTGCCGTTCGTGCAACTCCGCCGACTCGCCGGGCACCGACACGAACGTCCCGCTGGACTGCTCACCGGCCAGGATCGCCGCGGCCCGTGCCGGCTCGATCTCCGACTCGAGGTAGTAGGTGCAGCGCACGCTGCGCCGGTCGCGCATCAGCTCGTTCCGTCCGGGCGGGTCGTTCCGTCCGTGCGGGTCGTTCCGTCCGTGCGGGTCGTTCCCTCCGGGCGGGTCGTTTCTTCCGTTCCTTCCGGGTGGGTGAAGTCTTCGACTTCTGTCAGTTGCAGGCCGCCAGACTTCTTCAGCACCAACGACGCGACGATGGGGGCGAGCACAGCGGTGACCAGGACGGCGGTCGCGGCCTGCGCGGTCGCCGAGGCGACGAAGGGCTCGAAGCGGGGGTCGGCCACGGCCACGACGGCGGGGACGGCGACCGCGTTCCCGGCGGTGGTGCCGGCCGCGAAGCCGATGCCGCTCTTGCGCCCGCGGCGCAGGACAAACCGGTAGCCGAGGTAGGTCAGGCCGCCGGTGAATCCGACGACCGCGAGGCCCAGGAACAGGCCGTCCAGCCCGCCGCGGAGCACCGTTCCCAGGTTGATCCCGGTGCCCACGGCGAACGACATGAACGGGATCGTGATGGTCGGCACGTGCTCCAGCACGCGGGTCCACTCGCGGTCGACGGCGCCCACGAAGAGGCCAAGGATGAACGGCACGATCGCGGCGACCAGAGCGAGCAGCGGGATGTCGCCCAGCCCCGCCGCGCCGAGGAAGATCAGCGCCAGGAACGGCCCGTCGTCGAAGGCGCTGGCCACGTAGGCGCCGGTGTCGCGCTCGTCGCCGTACTCGCCGGCGAACGCGAGCCACAGGGCACCGTTGCTGTTCCCGAAGATCGTCAGCAGGGCCAGGATCGACACGCCGAGGATGCCCTCGATGCCGACCGCCAGACCGATGGCGACGATCAGGGCTGCCGGGATCAGCGTTTTGCAGGTCAGCACCACCAGCGTGGTCGAGGCCGCGGCCTTGCCGCTGTGCCTTCCGGTGATCTCCGCCCCGGTGGCGAAGATCAGCAGGCCGATCAGGGCCAGGGCGCCCTGCTTGAACAGCGCTGTGGTGAAGCTCCCGATCTCGAGAGCCTCGGGTGCGAGCGTGTTGACCACCGCCCCGAGGATCAGGGGGACCAGCATCAAGCCGGCCGGGATCTTCTCCATTGTCGCGAAGATCGGCACCCGGGAGGGGGTCTGCCGGTATTGCATCTCAGCCACGTCAACCTCCGACGCGATGTGCGAATGAACATTTAACGAGAACAGTAGGTGGCAGCACGTGGGTGAGTCAAGGGCTATCATGCCGCGACTTTCCTGACCAGCTCAGGTAAGAGGGCCAGTGCCGCTTGCGACTCCCGCTCACCTCTGCTATGTTCAGTCGCACACGATCTCCAGTGGTGAAGGCGGAGTCGACAGGAGGCCGCGATGAAACCGGTGCGTGACCGGGGCAGGCGCGACCGCCGAGGCCAGCGAGCCGGAGAGGCGATCGCCACGGCTTCGGGGCGGTCGCCGGTCATGAAACTGGAGGCAGTCGCAGGGCCCGGTAGCGTTGCCCGTGTGTCGCAGGAGAGCGGTGTAGAGGACGCACGGAGTGCTCGTCAGCGCGACATACTGAAGACGCTGCAGCAGACCCGTCAGGTCGACGTCACCGCGCTGGCGCAGCGGTTCGGCGTGTCCGGCATGACCATCCGCCGCGACCTCGCCGAGCTCGACGAGGCGGGACAGCTACAGCGGGTCCACGGCGGGGCGATCATCCGCCGTGCCCCCGCCTACGGCTCCCGTGCCTCGACCCGGGCACCCGAGAAGGCCGCGATCGCCCGCGTCGTCGCCCGACTCGTTGAACCCGGCGCCGCCGTCGGAATCGACACCGGAACGACCACCCATGCCGTCGCCGCGCAACTAGCCCATCGCAGCGACCTCACCGTGGTGACCAACGGCCTGAACGCCGCGATCACGGTACGCGAGGGCGGCAGTCGGGTGATCGTGCTCGGTGGCCTCCTGACCCCCGAACTGAGCACGGTCAATCCCGGCACCGTGCAAGAACCGCCACAGGTTCACCTCGACCTGCTGATCCTCGGCTGCGGTGGGCTGTCCATCGACCGCGGGATCACCTTCTTCGACCCCGCCGAGGTCGAGGTCCGGCGCATGCTCGTCGGCCTCGCCGACCGCGTTGTCGTCGCCGCCGACCACAGCAAGTTCGACCACAAGAAGGCCATG
>DATFBR010000295.1:0-8225 GCA_035253685.1 Jiangellaceae bacterium | reverse complement strand
GCGAGCCTGTTCGCGCTGGTCTACTTCGTCCACCACCTGGCCCACTCGATCCAGATCGACGCGATCCTCAAGCGCATCGAGGCCACCACACTGCGGAGTATCGACGCGGGGCTTCCGGGCGACGGCCATCCGGCCGCCGAGTTCGCCGAGCCTCCGGAGTGGGCGGTTGCGCTGGCGGCACCGTCGTCCGGCTATGTGCAGACACTGCATCCGGAGAAGGCTCTTGTTGCGGCGGAGGCCGACGACGTCGTCGTCCGGTACGTCCCACGGGTCGGTGACCATGTCGTGGCCGGGCTGCCCCTCGCGTGGGCCTGGCGGGTGGCGCCCGACCGGCCGGCCCCCGACTCCGCACAGCTTCAACCGTTCGTGGTGCGGGCCGTTCGGATCGGCTTCGAACGCACGCACGAGCAGGACGCCGCACTCGGGATACGTCAGCTCGCCGATATCGCCTCGAAAGCCCTCTCCCCCGCGATCAACGACCCGTACACCGCCGTCCAGGCCGTCGACCGGCTCACGGTCGTCCTCACCAGGCTTGCCGCTCACCCGCTCGGCGACGCGGTCGTTTCGGGCCCGACGGGTGCCGTCCAGGTCATCGCGCCCGGCATCCCGTTCGACGAGTACGTGAAGCTCTGCTGTGCCCAGATCCGCCGGTTCGGCTGTCGCGAACCGGCAGTGGTGCGCCGCCTGCTACGGATGCTCGACCTCGCCGGGCTGATGTGCGAGGCCAACCCCGTCCGGCGGGACGTCCTCGCACGCAACGTCCGGCTGGTTCTCGACGACGCGGAGCGAGCCATCGTCCAGCCCGACGATTTCGACATCATCCGCAGCGAAGGCAAGGCGGTGCTGGAGCGCCTGGTGGCCGGCGGTCAGCCGTCACCGTAGAAGACCCGCTCCACGACGGCCCGGGCGCGCCGGGCCACCTTGCGGTAGTCGTCGACGAACTCGGTGCTGCGCCCGGGTGCGTATCCGAGCAGCCGTGACACCGCGGTCAGGGCGCGCGGGTCACGCGGCATGGCATCCGACGCCCGGCCGGAGACCAGCACAACCGCGTTGCGGATCGCCGTCGCCGTCCGCCACGCCGCCAGCAACACCGTCCGGTCGTTCTCCCCGAGAAGGTCGGCGCGCACAGCCGCCTCCAAGGCGCGCGGGGTCCGGGTGGTCCGCAGGCCCTCCACGGAGGCGGCGTGCCGCAGCTGCAGGAGCTGCACCGTCCACTCCACGTCGGCCAGCCCACCCGGACCCAACTTGAGGTGGGTCGACGGATCGGCTCCCCGGGGCAGCCGCTCGGACTCGACCCTCGCCTTGATCCGCCGGACTTCCAGTACCTGGGCATCGGTCAGCCCGTCGTCGGGCCACCGCATCGGGTCGGCGAGACCGAAGAAGCGCTCCAGCAGGGCACGTGACCCGCACAGCGGCCACGCCCGTAGGAGCGCCTGGCGTTCCCACACTTCGCCCCATCGCTGGTAATAGGCGGCATAAGCGGCCAGCGTCCGCACCAGCGGGCCCTGGCGACCTTCCGGCCGCAAATCGGTGTCCAGGGTGAGTGCGGGCTCGGGAGAGGGCAGCCCCATCAGACGGCGCAGCTCGTTGGCGACGGCCAGCGCGTCGTCCGTGGCTTCCTGCTCGTCCGTGCCGTCTTGCGGTTCGTGGACGAAGAGGACGTCGGCGTCGGAGGCGTATCCCATCTCGTGCCCACCCAACCGGCCCATGGCCACCACGGCGACCGTCGTCACCAGCGGTTGGCGGCGCTCCGCCTCGATCGCCCGGACGGCTGCCTCGAGGGCACCGGCCAGGCTCGCGCCCGCGATCGCGGTGAGCGCCTCGCCCACCCGCTCGGCGGAAAGCAGGCCCACGATGTCGGCCGTCGCCACCCGCACGAGCTCGCGGCGGCGCATGGCCCGCACGACGCCGGCAGCCGTCACCGGATCGTCGTGCCGGGCGACGCCGGCCAGCACCTCGGCCTCCAGCGGCGCGCGTTCCCGCGGGACGAGCTCCGCGTCGTCACCGAGCATCGTCACCGCCTCCGGCGCGTGCAGGAGCAACTCGGTGGCGTAGCGGCTGGAGGCGAGCACCTTGGCCATGCGCTCCGCGGCGGCACCCTCGTCGCGTAGGAGCCGCAGGTACCAGTGCGTCTCCCCGAGCGCGTCGCTGACCTTGCGGAATCCGGCCAGGCCCGCGTCCGGCTCGGGAGCATCGGCGAACCAGCCCAGCATCACCGGAAGCAGCGTGCGTTGGATGGCAGCGCGTCGCGACACTCCACCGGTGAGCGCCTCGAGGTGGCGGAGCGCCCCGGCCGGATCGGCGTAGCCGAGTGCCTCGAGCCGCTGGCGGGCCGCCTCCGGCGTCAGCCGGGCGTCGTCACCGGGCAACCTGGCCACCGCGGTCAGCAGCGGGCGGTAGAACAGCTTCTCGTGCAGCCGGCGTACCTCCAGGGAATGCCGGCGCCAGGTGTCGACCAGCTCCCGCACCGGCTCGCGCATCCCGAGCGAGCGCCCGAACCGCCAGAGGTCCTCCTCCGAGCGCGGCAGCACGTGGATCCTGCGCAGCCGCTCCAGCTGCAACCGGTGCTCGAGCGTGCGGAGGAAGCGGTAGGCCTCGTCGAGGACGGCGCCGTCGGCCCGTCCGACGTACCCCCCTCGCGTCAGCGCCGCGAGTGCGGTCAGCGTCGTGCCGGATCGCAGCGAGTCGTCGGCACGTCCGTGGACGAGCTGGAGGAGCTGGACGGCGAACTCGACGTCGCGCAGCCCGCCCGGGCCCAGCTTGAGCTGCCGGTCGGCCTCGGTCGGCCGGATGTGCTGCTCGACCCGGCGGCGCATCGACCGGACGTCGTCGACGAAGCCGTCACGATCCGCGGCGGTCCAGATCAGCGGCCGGATCGCGGAGACGTACGCGTCGCCGAGGTCGGCGTCGCCCGCTACCGGCCGGGCCTTCAGCAGTGCCTGGAACTCCCACGTCTTGGCCCAGGTCCGGTAGTACGCCAGGTGGCTCGCCAGCGTCCGTACCAGCGGTCCGGCGCGGCCCTCGGGCCGCAACGCGGCATCCACCGGCCAGATAGTCCCTTCGGCCGTGTGCTCCGAGCACACGCGGATCACGCCCGCGGCGAGCTCCGTCGCAATACCGAGCGCCGCCTGCTCCTCGGTGCCGTCCGCAGCCTCGCCGACGAACACGACGTCGACGTCGGAGGCGTAGTTGAGCTCCCGACCGCCGCACTTCCCCATCGCGATGACGGCCAGCCGGCACCGCGCCGCCGCCGGCACACCCGCCCGTGCCACAGCCAATGCGGCCTCGAGTGTCGCTGCGGCCAGGTCGGCGAGTTCGGCGGCCACGACGGCGACGTCGAGACCGTCGGCGAGATCGAGCGCAGCCAGGACCAGCAGATGGCGACGGTACGCCACACGCAGTGCGTCGAGTTCGGCACCGGTCGCCACGGGATCCGCCTGCTCCGGGTCGGCACCGACGGCACGCAGCATCGAGGCCTTGACCTCGGTTGCATCCGGACGATCGGACGGGTCGAGCCCGTGCAGCATCCGCCAGTGATCGGGGTGCCGCACCAGATGGTCGCTCAGCGCGGCGGACAAACCGAGGACGGCGACGAGCCGGGCCCGGAGCGACTCGTCGTCGCGAAGCGCGGCGACGAGTGCGTCGGCGTCCGGCGCCGCGTCGACCAGTCTTCCCAGCCCGGCCAACGCCCGGTCCGGGTCCGGCGCCTGAGCGAAGCTGTCGATCAGCCCGGCGTCGAGCCCGGCGCCGGTCAGCCGGGGCCGCTCCAGCTCACGGGCGGCGGTGGCGACATCCCGGAAGCCGGCCCGCACGAGCCGGCCCGCGCGGGTGACCGACCGCCCCGCCACCCGGTCCGCCGCCATCCTGCGAACCTACTCGCCAGACGACCGGCGTCCGACGTGATCGGTCGCCGGCTCGTCGAGCCCGTCGACGAGAGTAGGGTCAGGCCCGGCCGGTCACCAGTGCCGCGAAGCGGCGTGCCATGGCCTCACCATTGGCGGCCACCTCGGCGTCACGCGCCCGAAGCTCGGTCGTGACGCCTTCGGTGTCGACCTCGGGATGGCCCTCGGCCCAGGCACGGAACGTCGCCGCGGAGACCTCCGGGTGAAACTGGACTCCCCACGCGGCAGCGCCGACCCGGAACGCCTGGTGCGGATACATCGCGGTCTCCGCGAGCCAGGTGGCACCGGCGGGCAGGCGCGTCACGGCGTCGGCGTGCATGCTCGGCCCGGCGAACGGATCGGGCAGGTCGCCGACGAGCCGATCGGCTATCGCCTCGGCCCGCCAGTGCACGTCAACGACGCCGGACTCGCGCCCGGGAGCGGCGCCGACGTCGACGGCTCCGCCGCAGGCCACGGCCAGCAGCTGCGCGCCGAGGCAGATTCCCAGCGTCGGCACGCCGGCAGCGGCAGAAGACGACAGCAGGCGACGGGTCGCGGGCAGCCACGGTGCGCTCCGGTCGTCGTAGGCCGACATCTGGCCGCCCAGCACCAGCAGCCCGCCGTCGACCCCGGTGGGCACCGGGTCACCGGCGTGGGGCCGCACCGTGATGATCTCGAGCCCGTCCAGCCAGTTCGCGAAGCGATCGAGCGGGCAGCCCGGCTCGTGCTCGACGACGACCAGGGTGCTCACAGGACGGGGAGCATACGGTCCCGCTCGTAGGGGGTGACCTGCCGGCGGTACTCCTCCCACTCCGCACGCTTGTTGCGCAGGAAGAACTCGAAGACATGCTCGCCCAGCGTCTCGGCGACCAGCTCGGAGCCCTCCATCACGCGGATCGCCTCCGCCAACGACGTCGGCAGCGGATCGATGCCGAGGGCGGAGCGTTCCCTCTGCGTCAGCGCCCAGACGTCGTCCTCCGCACCGGGCGGGAGGTCGTAGTTCTCCTCTATCCCCTTGAGCCCGGCGGCGAGCAGGCAGGCGTAGGCGAGGTAGGGATTGCACGCCGAGTCGAGCGCGCGGAACTCGGCCCGAGTCGACTGTCCCTTGCCCGGCTTGTACATCGGCACGCGCACCAGAGCAGACCGGTTGTTGTGCCCCCAGCACACGTACGCCGGCGCCTCTCCCCCGCCGGCCAGGCGCTTGTACGAGTTGACCCACTGGTTGGTGATCGCCGTGACCTCCGGGGCGTGCTGAAGCAGTCCGGCGATGAACGACCGGCCGGTCTTGGACAGCTGGTACTGCGCGCCGGCCTCGTAGAAGACGTTGACGTCACCCTCGAACAGCGACAAGTGGGTGTGCATGCCGGAGCCGGGATGCTGGGTGAACGGCTTGGGCATGAACGACGCGTACACGCCCTGAGACAGGGCAACCTCCTTGACGACCACCCGGAACGTCATCAGGTTGTCGGCGGTGGTGAGCGCGTCGGCGTAGCGCAGATCGATCTCCTGCTGGCCGGGAGCCCCTTCGTGGTGGCTGAACTCCACCGAGATCCCCATGTCCTCGAGCATGGTGATGGCATCGCGGCGGAAGTTGTGGGCGATGCCGTGCGGCGTGTGGTCGAAGAAGCCGCTGGCGTCGACCGGCTCGGGCTCGTCGCCGGGCCCTGGCGGCCGGGTGAACAGGAAGAACTCGATCTCGGGGTGGGTGTAGAACGTGAAGCCCAGGTCAGCCGCCCGACCGAGGGCCCGCTTGAGGACATGACGTGGATCGGCGTAGGACGGGGAACCGTCGGGCATGAGGATGTCGCAGAACATCCGTGCAGTGCCGTGCGGGTCCGAACGCCACGGCAGCACCTGGAACGTGGACGGGTCGGGGCGGGCCAGCATGTCCGCCTCGTAGACGCGGGCGAAGCCCTCGATCGCGGAGCCGTCGAAGCCGATGCCCTCGGCGAAGGCGGCTTCGAGCTCGGCCGGCGCGACCGCCACCGACTTGAGGTATCCGAGGACATCGGTAAACCACAGCCGGACGAACCGGATGTCGCGCTCCTCGAGCGTCCGGAGGACGAACTCCTGCTGCTTGTCCAAGTCGACCATCCTCGCTGGTCATCGACGTGCGAAGCGGCGCCGACCGTGCCGGGCCACGGACCATCGTCGCCCCACCATGTTGCGGGCGTGTTTCGTGCCGGGCCCGCGGTGCGGACTAGCGTCGCTCTCGTTCGTCGGAGGTGTCCGCCACGGCGCCGCGGACGTCGTCGACCTTGTCCTTGAACCAGTCCCATGGGCTGTCCAGGAAGCGTGGCTCGGCATCCAAGGTCGCATCCTCGTCACCCAGCCGGCCGTAGCGGTGCCCGCACTGCGAGCATGCCCAGGTCGGCGCATCGGCGTCGATGACGCACCCCGCCAGCACGCTGTCGTCCTGCTCGCCGGGAAGGGGAACGGCGTACCCGTAGAGGATCGGCTTCGGTCTTCCCCCACAGACGGGACAGGGCGGGCGCTCGGGTTCCATGCCCGTCACGGTAACCGACCGGTGCTGCTCCGCACGCCAGCGGACGCCGTACGCTCGAACCGTGCCGCAGATCCGACTCGCCCTCGCGCAGGTCAACCCCACCGTCGGCGCTCTCGAGGCCAACGCCGACCTGGTCGTCCGCTTCGCTGCGCACGCCGCCGGCAAGGAGGCGCATCTCGTCGCCTTCCCCGAGATGGCGCTGACCGGCTACCCGGTCGAGGACCTCGCGCTGCGTCGCTCGTTTGTCGAGGCCTCGCGCCGGGGCCTGGATGCCTTGGCCGGCCGCCTCCGGGCCGAGGGTTGCGGCGACCTCGCCGTCGTCGTCGGGTACCTCGATCGCGACGAGGACGCCGCACACACCGAGCGGTTGGGCAGGCCGAAGGGATCGCCGCAGAACGCGGTGGCCCTGCTGCACGGCGGCCGGGTTGTCACCTCCCAGGCTAAGCACCACCTGCCCAACTACGGGGTCTTCGACGAGTTCCGGCACTTCGTACCGGGTGACCACCTTTCGGTGATCCGCCTGCACGGTGTCGACGTGGCGCTGGCGATCTGCGAAGACCTCTGGCAGGAAGGTGGACCGGTCGCCGCGACCAGGGCGACCGGCGCCGGGCTGCTCCTCGTCGTCAACGCATCACCGTACGAGCGCAACAAGGACGACGTGCGTCTCGACCTGTGCCGGCGCCGGGCAGCACAGGCCGGTGCCGTGCTCGCATACGTCGCGATGGTCGGGGGTCAGGATGAGCTGGTTTTCGACGGTGACTCCATCGTCGTCGGCCCCGACGGTGAGGTGATCGGGCGAGCCCCTCAGTTCGAAGACGGGTGTCTCGTGGTCGACCTCGATCTGCCGGCGGCCACGGCACCGGCGCCGCCGCCCGGCGAGACCGCAGAGGACCATGCTGCCGGTTATGCCGTTCGTCGCACCGTCCTGTCGACGGAGCCGGTCGCCGCCTACGAGCCGGAGCCGGCGGGCGTAGCACCGCGGCTGGCCGATCAGGCGGAGGTCTACGCAGCGGTCGTCACCGGCCTGCGCGACTACGTGCGCAAGAACGGCTTCCGATCGGTCGCCCTCGGCCTGTCCGGTGGGATCGACTCCGCGGTCGTGGCCGCCGTCGCCTGCGATGCGATCGGTGCCGCCAACGTGTACGGCGTGTCGATGCCCAGCAAGTACTCCTCGGAGCATTCCCGGTCCGACGCCGGCGACCTCGCGGCCCGCACCGGTCTGCGGTTCTCGACCATCCCGATCGGTCCGATGGTCACCGCGTTTCTCGACAACGTCGAGTTGACCGGCGTCGCGGAGGAGAACCTGCAGGCCCGCGTACGGGGGATGCTCCTGATGGGCCTGTCCAACGAGCACGGTCATCTCGTGCTGGCGACGGGCAACAAGAGCGAGCTCGCGGTCGGCTACTCGACGATCTACGGCGATGCCGTCGGTGGCTTCGCCCCGCTCAAGGACGTACCGAAGACACTGGTCGGGGAGCTGGCCCGCTGGCGCAACGCTGCCGCTCAGGCGCGCGGCGAGACGCCGCCGATTCCGCAGGGCTCGATCGACAAGCCGCCGAGTGCGGAGCTGCGTCCCGGACAGCTCGACGCCGACTCCCTGCCCGACTACGCGCTGCTCGATGACATCCTCGACGACTACGTCGAGCAGGACCGCGGCTCTGCGGAGCTCGTGGCCGCCGGCTTCGACGCAGAGCTGGTCCGGAAGGTCGTCCGCATGGTCGATGCCGCGGAGTACAAGCGTCGGCAGTACCCGCCGGGACCGAAGATCACCGCACGCAACTTCGGCCGCGATCGTCGGGTGCCGATCACCAGTGCATGGAGAGAACCCGCGCCGGATT
>DATFBR010000294.1:0-14649 GCA_035253685.1 Jiangellaceae bacterium | reverse complement strand
CGCCGACCGGGGCTACTACTTTGCCGGCGACGGCGCCAAGAAGGACGAGGACGGCGACATCTGGCTGCTGGGCCGCGTCGACGACGTCATGAACGTGTCGGGTCACCGGATCTCGACCACCGAGGTCGAGTCGGCTCTGGTTTCGCACGCGAAGGTTGCCGAGGCCGCGGTGGTCGGGGCGACCGACCCTGTGACCGGTCAGGGCATCGTCGCGTTCGTGATCCTGCGCGCCGAGGCGGGCGACGGCGGCGAGGGCGTCGTCGGTGAGCTACGCGACCACGTTTCGAAGGAGATCGGGCCGATCGCCAGGCCGCGCCAGATCATGGTCGTCCCCGAACTGCCGAAGACCCGGTCGGGCAAGATCATGCGTCGGCTGCTCCGCGACGTCGCCGAGAAGCGTGACCTCGGTGACGTCACGACCCTGGCTGATCCGACCGTGATGAACCTCATCGGCGAGGGGCTGGCCAAGGGCTCCACCGACTGAACCTCGGGCTACCGCCTGGGCACGGCACGGGAGTCGGGTGCCAGCATTCGGGCAGCATCGGCCGCGATGTCGTCCGGTGACTCCTGCGACCGCAGCTCCGCCGCCACCTGTGCGCGGTAGACGTCCACCTCCGTTGCCTGACGCGTCGGCGACCAGCCGAGCACGTCGGCGACGCACGCCGCCGCGTCCGGCGCAGACCGGACCCCTCGATGGGCGACCTCGATCGACACCCTGGTCCGCCGGGCCAGCAGGTCGTCGAGGTGGAGAGCACCCTCGTGGGTGGCCCCGTAGCGGATCTCGGCGAGAAGGTACTCATCGGCCTCCGGCAGTGGGTCCAGCAGCGCGGGGTTCTCGGCCACGGCGTCGAGCACCTCGAAGATCAGCGAACCGTAGCGTTGCAGCAGCCTGCGGATCCGCCAGGTCGGCAGCGCGAACCGCGCCGCCAGGCTGTCGACCTGGTTCATCAGCGCCCGGTAGCCCTCAGCCCCGAGGAGCGGCACCTCGGCGGTCACCGACGCCGGGACCGTCCGGTCGAGGTCGGTGGCCGCGAGATTCACGGCATCGGCCGCCATGACGCGGTACGTCGTGTACTTGCCGCCGGCGACCATGACCAGGCCGGGCATCGGCCTCGCCGCCGCGTGCGAGCGGGACAGTCGCGACGTCTCCTCCGACTCGCCGGCGACCAGTGGACGCAGGCCGGCAAAGACGCCGGAGACGTCCGCCCGGGTTAGCGGGCGGGTCAGAACCCGGTTCACCTGGCCCAGCAGGTAGTCGACGTCGGCCCGGCTGGCGGCCGGATGCACCAGATCGAGCATCCACTCGGTATCGGTGGTGCCGATGATCCAGTGGTTGCCCCACGGGATCACCAACAGCACCGAGGTGTCGGTGCGCAGGATGAGCCCGACCTCGGAGGCGATCCGGTCGCGTGGGACCACCAGGTGGACGCCCTTCGAGGCACGCACGTCGAACCGCCCGCGGACCCCCGCCAGCGCCTCCACCTCGTCGGTCCAGACACCCGCGCAGGCGACGACCACACCGGAGCGGATGACCGTCGTCGAGCCGGTCTCGGTGTCGACGACCTCCGCGCCCACGACCCGCCCGGCGTCGCGCACCATCCGGACCGCCTGGGTCGAGGTGCGGACGACCGCACCGTAATGCGTCGCCGTCCGAGCCACGGCGATCGTGTGCCGGGCGTCGTCGGTCTGCGCGTCGTAGTACCGAACGGCTCCCACGAGCGCGTCCCGACGCAGGGCGGGGCACAGCCCGAGCGCGGCGCGGCGCGACAGGTGCCGGTGCCGGGGAAGCGACCGCGCGCCACCGAGGGTGTCGTAGAGCGTGAGGCCGGCCCCGACGTACGGCCGTTCCCAGCCGTGGTGGGTCAGCGGGTAGAGGAACGGCACCGGGTGCACCAGGTGCGGCGCCAACCGGCTGAGCATGAGTTCGCGTTCGCGCAACGCCTCGCCGACCAGCGTGAAGTCGAGCTGCTCGAGGTAACGAAGGCCGCCGTGGATCAGCTTGCTCGACCGCGACGACGTTCCGCTGGCGATGTCACGCGCCTCGACCAGCGCGGTCGACAGGCCCCGGGTGGCCGCGTCGAGCGCGACGCCGGCCCCGGTGATTCCGCCACCCACCACGAGCACGTCGAAGGCGTGCTCCTCGAACCGGCGCCACGCGTCCGCCCGACCGGACGGGTCGAGCCGGGCCGGTGCTCTCACCCGTCGTCCTCCACCCAGTTCAGGCTGCGCTCGACCGCCCGGTGCCAGCGCCGCAGCTCCCGGTCGCGCCACGCGTCGTCGCGGGCCGGTTCGAAGCGCCGATCCTCCGCCCACCGTCGGCGCACGTCGTCCAACCCGGCCCAGAAGCCCACCGCGATGCCGGCGGCGTAAGCCGCGCCGAGGGCCGTCGTCTCGGTCAGCACGGGACGCACGACCGGCACCCCCAGCAGGTCGGCCTGGATCTGCATGAGCAGGTCGTCGACGACCATGCCGCCGTCGACGCGCAGCTCACGCAGGTCGACACCGGACTCGGCCCGCATCGCATCCACGACCTCCCTGGTCTGGAACGCGGTCGCCTCCAGAGCCGCCCTGGCGAGGTGTCCACGGTTGACGAAGCGGGTCAGTCCGACGATCACGCCCCTGGCATCGGGCCGCCAGTAGGGCGCGAAGAGGCCGGAGAAGGCGGGGACCACGTAGGCACCGCCGTTGTCGTCGACGGTCCGGGCCAGGGCCTCGATCTCGGACGCGTCGCGGATCAGGCCCAGGTTGTCGCGCAACCACTGCACCAGCGAGCCCGTCACCGCGATCGACCCCTCCAGGGCGTAGACCGGATCGGCCGCACCGACCCGGTATGCGACCGTCGTGAGCAGGCCGTGCTCGCTCGGCACCGGCGCGGCGCCGGTGTTGAGCAGCAGGAAGTTGCCCGTCCCGTACGTGTTCTTGGCCTCACCAGGCTCGAAGCAGGCCTGGCCGAAGGTGGCCGCCTGCTGGTCTCCCAGAATCCCTGACACCGGCACACCGCCGAGAAGGCCCGACTCGCGGGCGTTTCCGTAGACCTCTGCGGAGGAGCGGATCGCGGGCAGCATCGGCATGGGCACACCCATTTCGGCGCAGATTGCCGCGTCCCAGTCCAGCGTGCGTAGGTCCATGAGCATCGTTCGCGACGCGTTCGTCACGTCGGTGACATGGACCCCACCGTCCGGGCCGCCGGTGACCTGCCACAGCAGGTAGGTGTCCATCGTGCCGAACAGCAGGTCACCGCGAACCGCGGCAGCCCTGGCGCCGTCCACCTCGTCGAGGATCCACGCCGCCTTGGGGCCGGAGAAGTACGTGGCAAGTGGGAGGCCGGTCGTTCGCCGGAACCGGTCGACGCCGCCGCCCGCGGCCAGCCGGTCGCAGATCTGCTGTGTCCGGGTGTCCTGCCAGACGATCGCGGGATGGACCGGCTTTCCGGTGGACCGTTCCCAGACGACGGTCGTCTCCCGCTGGTTGGTGATGCCGACGGCGACCACGTCCCCGGCGCGGGCGTCCGCGCCGGCCAGCGCCGCGGCCACGACCTGGCGCGTGTTCGCCCAGATCTCGTCCGGGTCGTGCTCGACCCACCCCGGACGGGGCAGATGTTGGGAGTGCTCGAGCTGGTGGGAGGCGACAGGCCGGCCGTCGTGCCCGACCAGCAGGCAGCGGGTGCTCGTCGTCCCCTGGTCGATCGCGGCGACGTACCCGTCCATCCCCCACCCTCCGGGCTGCGTTCTGCTCGACAGCCTATGAGGTCGCTGCGCGGCTGTAGATCGCACAACCTCCTAGGGTGCTGGTGTGCGCGCGCGCGACCTTGCCGAGCAGTTCCCCGTGGTCCACCTGGATACTCCCGCGATAGATGCGAGCCGGCTGCTCGTCGAACGGGCACTGCCCGGCCTGGTCGTCGTCGACCACGACGGCCTGCCGCTGGTCATCCTGCCCGGGTCCCAGGTCCTGAGGTTCGCCCTCCCCGAGTACATCGAGGAGGACCGTGCGCTCGCCGCGGTCTACAGCGAGAGCGACGCCGACGCCTTCTGCCAGGAGCTGCGCGGCCGGACGGTCGAGGAGCTCATGCCGTCACGTCAGTTCCTGCCCAAGAAGCCGGCCGACCGGCCGATCGTCGGGCCCGACGCCAATCTCATGGAGGTCGCCGCCGTCATGGCCGAGCAGCACTCACCCGTCGTGGCCGTCGTCGACGCGGGCGAGATCATCGGTGTGATCACCGTCCACCGGCTGCTCGGCGCGGCGCTGCCGCAATGACGGGGTTCGGCGCCACAGTTCTCGCCGCCGGCGAGACCCTCGACGGAGGCGAGCAGACGACGGGCACCGCCGTCGTGGTGCTGGCTGTAGCGATCTTCGTCGGCGCGTATGTCTTCATCGCGTCCGAGTGGCTACACCGGGTCGCCGCCGCCCTGGGCGGAGCGGCGTTCATGGTGGTCATCGGCGCCACCGATGCCGAGGCCGCGTTCTTCAGCGAGGAGACCGGTGTCGACTGGCAGGTGATCTTCCTGCTCCTCGGCATGATGATCATCGTCAGCGTCGTCAAGCAGACCGGCGTCTTCGACTACCTCGCGATCTGGGCGGCGAAGAGGGCCCGGGGTCGGCCCTACGCGATCCTCGCCATGCTGTGCACGATCACCGCCGCCGCGTCTGCGCTGCTGGACAACGTCACCACTGTCCTGCTCGTCGCACCGGTGACGTTGCTGGTCTGCGACCGGATCGGTGTCCGCCCCGAAGGGTTCCTCATCGCGGAGGCGCTGGCCAGCAACATCGGCGGCACGGCGACACTGATCGGCGACCCGCCGAACATCATCATCGCCAGCCGGGCCGACCTGTCGTTCAACGACTTTCTCATCAACCTGGCGCCGTTCGTCGTGGTCGCGTTCGTCGTCTTCCTCGTGCTGGCGCGATGGCTGTTCCGCCGGTCGTTCACCTACCACCCGGAGCGCGTCCGGGCCGTCATGACCATGGACGAGCGGCGCGCCATCCGCGACCCCGGCCTGCTCCGCCGGAGCATGGTCGTCCTCGGACTGGTCATGCTCGGCTTCGTCCTCCACTCGGCGCTGCACCTCGAGCCCAGCATCATCGCACTGCTCGGCGCGGGGTTGCTGGTCGTCGTGTCGCGGACGTCGAGCGCCGAGTACCTCGAGGAGGTCGAGTGGCCGACGCTCGTCTTCTTCATGGGTCTGTTCATCATGGTCGGCGCCCTGGTCAACCTCGGTGTGATCGGCGCGCTCGGCGAGGCCGCAGTCGAGGCGGTCGGCGACGACTACTTCCGCGCCGCGACGGGACTGCTCTTCGGCTCCGCCGCCCTGTCCGGCATCGTCGACAACATCCCCTACGTCGCGAGCATGGCTCCCCTCGTCAGCGACCTGGTCGAGGCCGGCGGAGGTGCGCCCGGGGCGGAGGCCCTGTGGTGGGCTCTCGCGCTCGGCGCCGACCTCGGCGGCAACGCCACTGCGATCGGCGCCAGCGCCAACGTGGTAGTCCTCGGCATCGCGGCCCGCAACGGGTATCCGATCTCGTTCTGGCACTTCACCCGGTACGGTCTGGTGGTCACCGCGGTGACGGTTCTCCTCGCCTGGCCGTATCTCTTCCTCCGGTACTACGCGTTCGGCTGACGGAGTCCACGGCATCGAGGGGGGCCGGAGGCTAGAGTCCACCACGGGAAGGGCCGAACCCGAGGAGATCCGCGCATGGCGACCAGGCCGACGACCACCGGTTCCGACTCCGATGCCTCCATCGGTGCCCTGGTGGCCGGTATCCAGCACGACCTCACCGCACTGGTGCGCGGCCAGATCGAGCTGGCCAAGGCGGAACTGCGCGAGAGCGCCGCCCGGGCCGGCCTCGGCGCCGGCCTGATCGCAGCCGCGGCCTTTCTCGTCCTGCTTGCCGTCGTGCTGATCTCGGTCGCCCTCGCGTACGGGCTGGTCGCGTTGGGTCTGCACCCCGGCTGGGCCTTCCTGATCGTGGCCGGCTTCTACATCCTGCTGGCCGTGGTCCTCGGCCTGCTGGCGCGCAACCGGTTTGCGCGGATCCAGCCGCCGGTGCGCGTCCAGCGGGTGGCGGCGCGGACCCGGGAGGCGCTTCGGCCCGGCAACGACGCGTGAACGGCAACGGTTCCCTGGCCGATACCGTCGACGTCCCCGGGCCGTGGGAGCACCGACGCATCGCTGCAAACGGGGCGCGCTTCCATGTCGCGACGATGGGCGACGGCCCCCTGGTCCTCCTCCTCCACGGCTTTCCCGAGTTCTGGTGGGCATGGCGCGCCCAGCTGCCGTCGCTGGCGGCGGCCGGTTGGCGGGCGGCAGCGATGGACCTGCGGGGGTACGGGGGCAGTGACAAGACGCCGCAGGGCTACGACCCGGCGACGTTGACCGCCGACGTCACCGGAGTCGTGCGGTCGTTGGGCGAGCGGCAGGCCGTTCTCGTCGGGCACGGGTGGGGTGCCTTCGTCGCATGGGCCGCCGCGGTGATGCGTCCGGCTCACGTGGCCGCGCTCGCCACGCTGTCCATGCCGCATCCGTTGGAGTTGCGCCGCCACCTGCTGCGGGGACGGCGCCAGGCGGGTCACCTGCTCGGCGTCCAGGCACCGGCCGTGCCCGAGCGCCGTCTCGTCGCCGACGACGCCGCCTACGTCGAGACGCTGCTACGGCGCTGGGTGGGCAACGGCTCGGCCTTCCCCGACGCCGAGGCCGCGGCCCGCTACCGGGCGGCGATGCGGCTGTGGCCGGCTCCACACTGCGCGCTGGAGTACCACCGGTGGGCGGTGCGTTCCCTGGCCCGCGCCGACGGGCGCCGCTTCGCCCTGCGGATGCAGGAGCCGATCACCGTTCCCGTGCTCCAGGTCCACGGTGGCGCCGATCGTACCCTGGTGCCGCGGGCGGCGGTCCGGTCCGGCCGCCACGTCAGCGGACCGCACCGGTGGGTCCAGCTCGAAGGCGTCGGGCACTTTCCGCACGAGGAGGCGCCCGATCGGGTCACCTCCGAGCTGCTCGACTGGTTGGGCGGGTTGGTCGCGGCCCGTTGACCTGGCGGTACTGGGCAGTCAGGTGCAGTTCGAGGTGGGCACCGCCTCGGCCGCCGCGGGCGCATCCTGGAGAGCCGGACCGAGCTCACCGACGTCCAGGGCGTAGCCCGTTTCGGGATCGGTGAGCGACGCGGCGAACACGACGCCGTAGACCCGGCCGTCGTCGGCGACGAGCGGTCCACCGGAGTTGCCCGGCCGGACCGTTCCGCGGATGGAGATCACGTCGCGGTTCACCGTGCCCTCGCCGTAGATGTCCCGGCCGAGCAGCGCGTGCTCGCCCCGGATGCGGACCGGTTCGGTGCTGAGCGGACCGTTGTCCGGATAACCCACGACGGCGGCGTCGGCTCCGTGGGCGAGTTCGTCCCGGAAGCTGAGCGCGGGCCGGTCGAGACCCGCCACCGCGAGGACGGCGATGTCGGCGCGCGGATCGAACAGCACGACCAGTGCGTCCAGGACGTCGCCGTCGGGAATGGTCACCACGGGAGCCGACACACCGGCGACGACGTGCGCGCTGGTCATCACCCGTTCGGGTGCCACGACGAAGCCGGTGCCCTCGACCACGCGGTCGCACGACGGGGCCCGGCCGATGATCTTGACGACGCTTTCCGACGCCTCCCGGATCTCCGGGTCGCGACTGAGCGCCGTACTCGGCGCGTCGACGGTGACGATCGGCTCGGCTACCCACGGACCGACGACCTCGGGGAACCGGCCGGCGGCGACGACGGACTCGAACGCCTCGCGAAGCACGTCCGGTGAGACAGGGACGACGCGGTCGACAGCTCGCAGGATCGTCGACTCACGCACAGCCGCCGACGCTTGCGGGATCGCCGCCGACGAGATCGCGAGCCCAACGGCCCAAGCGGCCAGCAGGAGGCCGACGACGGCGAGCACGGCGCCTCCGGCCGCATCGAACCGGTGCGCAGGCTCTGAGTGGACCCGAGCCCGGATCGCGCCAGCGCCCCAGGCCAGCAGCCCCTGGCCGGCGACGGCCACCGTCAGTACGAGCATGACCGCAAGGACCGAGACGCCGACACCGGGCTGCAGGTCGCCGAGGACGACCGGCACGAGCAGGAGCCCTCCCGCCGCGCCGCCGACGAAGCCGACGAACGAGAGCAGGCCCACGAGCAAGCCGTGGCTCCATCCGGTGTACGCCACGACGACCACCAGCATTATGACCAGCCAGTCGACGGCGTTCAGTCCGAGGATCACCAGCGCTCCGCTCGTTCGGCCAGCGGCATCGGCTCTACCCGGCCACGGTCCCACGGCCGGGCCAGTCCGGCGACATCGAGCAGCCAGCTCAGGACGCCGGCCGTGAAGCCCCAGACGAGGAGGCCACCGACCCGGAACGCCGCACCGGTGTAACCGCTGGGGTGACGCACGCGCAGCCGGTTGGCCGGATCGACCAGGTCGGCCAGCGGCACCCGGTGCACCGAGGCGACCTCGGCCTCGTCCACGACGCGTACCGGTGACGGCCGGCGCCACCACGCCAGGATCGGCGTCACGACGTATCCACCGGCCGGCAGCCACAGCCGGGGCAGCACCGCCAGCACGTCGACACCCGACGGGTCGAGCCCGGTCTCCTCCCGCGCCTCTCGCAGGGCGGCCGCCACCGGTCCGTCGTCGTCGGGATCGATGACACCGCCCGGGAAGGCCGGCGTGCCGGCGTGGCTGCGCAGGCCGTGGGCACGCTCGATGAGGAGTACGTCGAAGCCCACGGCGGCCTCGCCGAACAGTGCGAGCACCGCCGACGCGCGTCCCGTCCCAGGCGGTGGCGGTAGGTGCCGGGAGAGCTGTTCCACGCCGACCCCGTCGACCGCATCGACGATGGCGCGCAGCCACGGCGGCGGTGACGCGGTCGGGCTCATTCAGGTCCTCGGAGCAGCGTGGCGGCGACCGTCGGGTCGGTAGGTCCCTCTCCGTACGACGGACACAGCCGGGACAGGGGACAGGCACCGCACGCCGGCCGCCGGGAGTGGCAGCACCGGCGGCCGTGCCAGATCAACCGGTGCGAGAGGATCGTCCACTCCCGCTTCGGGATCAGTGCCGCCACATCGGACTCGATCTTCTCGGCATCGGTGTTGGTGGTCCAGCCGAACCGGCGTGCGAGCCGGGCGAAGTGCGTGTCGACCGTCAGCCCCGGCACGTCGAAGGCATTGCCGAGGACGACGTTCGCCGTCTTGCGACCGACCCCGGGCAGCGTGACGAGATCCTTCAGTCGGCCGGGGACGTCGCCGTCGAACCGCTCGACGATCGCCTGCGACAACCCGATGATCGCCTGTGTCTTCGCCCGGAAGAAGCCGGTCGACTGGATGATCGACTCGACGTCCTCGCGCTCGGCCGCAGCGAGATCCGCCGGAGTCGGGTACTTCGCGAACAGCGTCGGTGTCACCATGTTGACGCGGACGTCGGTGGTCTGCGCCGACAGGACGGTGGCGACCAGGAGCTCGAACGGCGAGGTGAAGTCCAGTTCGCAATGTGCGTCGGGGTAGGTCATCGCCAGCTCTCGATTGATCCGACGTGCCCGACGGACCAGCGCGAGCCGGGTCTCCGGGACGGCGGTACGCACCGCCCCAGCCTAGGAGGTCGTCATGACGACCGCCGCCCGCGGCTACCCCGGATCCCCGTTCACCCGCCCGCTGAATCGGCCATGATGAGGCCGAGCAACACTGTGACCTACGACACTTCGGCGCATCGGATCGTGCGGGTGACCGGTACGGCCGGATCGCGAGGAGGCCCTTCGTGGACGACGTGTTGCGGAGCGCACCACTGTTCCGGGAGCTCGACGACGAGGCCGCGGCGGCGCTTCGGTCCTCGATGAGTGAAGTCGTCCTGAGCCGTGGCGATGTGCTCTTCCGCGAAGGTGACGAGGGCGACCGCGTCTACGTCGTCATCCGCGGCAAGATCAAGCTCGGCCGGACCGCCCCCGACGGTCGCGAGAACCTGCTGGCGCTGCTCGGTCCGGGGCAGATGTTCGGCGAGCTGTCGGTCTTCGACCCCGGGCCACGATCCGCCACCGTCACCGCCGTCACGGACACCACCTTGCTCGGCCTCGGTCACGCGGACCTCCTGCCCTGGCTGACCGGCCGTCCCGAGGTCGCCCGCGGACTTCTCCTCCAGTTCGCGCAGCGGCTGCGCCGGTCCAACGACACACTGGCCGACCTCGTGTTCTCCGACGTCCCCGGCCGGGTCGCCAAGCAGCTGCTCGACCTGTCCAGCCGGTTCGGCGTGCGATCCGAGGAGGGCGTGCGAGTGGTCCACGACCTCACCCAGGAGGAGCTGGCACAGCTGGTGGGGGCCTCACGCGAGACGGTCAACAAGGCCCTCGCCGACTTCGCCGGGCGCGGCTGGCTGCGTCTCGAGCAGCGTTCGGTCGTCCTGCTCGACATCGAGCGCCTTCGTCGCCGCGCCCGCTGACGCCGCTCCACCACCTGCCCGTCGATCACGTTCACCACCCTGGCGGGTGGTTCACCAGGCGCAAGAGCCTGGTGAACCGTCTCTACGCATGGTGAACGTGATCAACGGTCGTCGCGCTCGGCGAGGTAGGCGAGTTGGGCGCGAACGGAGAGTTCGGCCGCCGGCCACAGGGATGGGTCCACGTCCGCGTACACCACCTCGACGACCTCGCGTGCAGTCGCCGCACCGGCGGCCAGCGCCTCGCGGACCCGGCCGAGCCGCTCGGCCCGGTGGGCGAGGCAATAACCGGCGACGGCGGCGACGTCCGGCCGGACCGGCCCGTGGCCGGGCAGCAGCACGATGTGGCCGAGCGCGCGCAACCGCGCGAGCGAGTCGAGATAGGGGCCCAGCCGTCCGTCCGGGAACGCGAGGACGGTCGAGCCACTCCCGAGGATGGTGTCGCCGGTAAGGACGCCGGCGACACCGGTGGAGCTCACCGTGAACGAGACGGAGTCGGCGGAGTGTCCCGGCGTGTGCAATACCCCCAAGTCGAGGCCGGGCGCCTCGACCGCCGCACCATCCACGTCCAACGGGTCACCGTCCTTGCACAGCGCGGGATCACGCGCTCGTACCGGCGCGCCGGTCATCGTGTGGAACCGGCCCGACGACTCGGCGTGGTCGGGGTGCCCGTGGGTGAGCAGCGTCAGCACGACCGGGCCCAGCGCTGCTACCGCCTCCAGATGTTCGTCCAACAAGGGGCCCGGATCGACGACCACGTTGCCGGCCTGTGTCGACAAGACGTAGGTGTTGGTGCCCTGCAACGTCATGGGTCCCGGGTTGTCGGCCCGGACCAGCCGGCACCACGGCGGCAGCGCGGCCGTCACGAGCGCTCGCCCGGGTCGTCGCCGGGAAAGGCGGGGTCGTCGGGGAGCAACAGGCGGAGCTCTCCGCCATCGTCCACCCACCCGGGCGTGACGGTGGCGAGCGGGCGTGCCTCGACCGCACCGAGTGCTTCGGCCACCGTGCCGTACGCGGCGAGATCCTCCAACACCGACCACGTCGGCGGCAGCATGGAGACCGTGCCGGACTCCGCCGCTGCGATGGCGTCGGCCGGCCGCATCCAGGCGACCTCGTCGGCCTCACCGGACAGGTCCCGAGCCCGCTGACCGGCCGGCAGCGCGGCGAGGAAGAACCAGGTGTCGTACCGACGAGGCTCGAACCGGGGGGTCACCCAGTGTGCCCACGGCGCCAGCAGGTCGGAGCGGATCGCCAGGCCACGTCGGTCCAGCAGGTCGGACAGGGCGAGCCGACGCTCGACCAGCGCCCGCCGGTCGGCCTCCCATTCCGGCCCGGCCGGGACCACGGGCGCATCGTCGTCGCCGGTGACGAGCAGGACCCCGGACTCCTCGAACGTCTCCCGCACGGCCGCGCAGACGAACCCGCGCGCAGCCGCCTCCGAGGTCGCGAGCCGGCCCGCCCACCACGACGGCGATCGGCCTACCCAGGCGAGCCCCTCGTCGTCGCCGTCGCGCGGGTCGACGGCACCACCGGGAAACGCGTGCATGCCGCCGGCGAAAGCCATGCTGGTGCGCCGCCGCAGCAGGTAGACCTGCAGGCCGGTACCGGAGTCGCGCAGGAGCAGGACCGACGACGCCGGGCGTGCCCGGGCCGGAGCGAGGCCGCCCAGGACGAACTGCCGCGCCTGCTGGACGAGCGCGGCCGGCAGCGTTCGGGACGCGGGCACCCGGCTCAGCCGACCTCGACGATCATCTCGACCTCGACCGGCGCATCCAGCGGGAGTACTGCCACCCCCACCGCACTGCGGGCGTGCTGACCCGAGTCACCGAAGACCTGCCCGAGCAGCTCGCTGGCGCCGTTGACGACCTGCGGTTGGGCGGTGAAGCCAGGGGCCGAGGCCACGAAGCCCACCACCTTCACGACCCTGGTGACGGCGGAGAGGTCACCCACCTGCGAGCGAACGGCGGCGAGTGCGTTCAGCGCACACTGCCGGGCGCACTCGTTCGCCTCGTCGACGCCGACGTCTGCCCCGACCTTGCCGGTCCGCATGAGCTCGCCGTCGCGCATCGGCAGCTGGCCCGCGGTATAGACGTACGAACCCGTGCGGACCGCCGGCACGTACGCCGCCGCGGGCGGGACCACGTCCGGGACGGCCAGCCCGAGCGCCGCCAGGCGCTCCTCGGGGGTCACGCGCTCTTCTCCCGCTTCAGATAGGCAACGACGTTCTCGGGGTTGGGGCCCGGCACCACCTGGACGAGCTCCCAGCCGTCGTCACCCCAGTTGTCGAGGATCTGCTTGGTTGCGTGCACCAGTAGCGGCACCGTCGCGTACTCCCACTTCGCCATGACCGCGAGAGTACTGGCCGGCGGTCCGGGATGATCCCGGGTATGTCCGACCCCCGCGACGTGCTGAACCGCACCGGGTCACCACCCGATGCCGAGATCCGGTACGGACCTGGCCCCGATCAGATCGCCGATCTGCGACAGCCGTCCTGGCGGGCGCCCAGGGGCCTGGTCGTTGTCCTGCACGGTGGGTTCTGGCGCAGCGAGTACGACCGGACGCACGTGCGACCGATGGCCGACGGACTGGTGGCGGCCGGATACGTCGTCGCGACACCCGAGTACGCCCGAACCGGTGCCGGCGGTGGCTGGCCGTCCACCTTCGACGACGTGCGGCTGGCTGTCGACCGGCTGCCGGAACTCGTCGGCGACTTGGTCGAGGTCCGCGAGGTCGTCCTGGTCGGACACTCCGCCGGAGGACACCTCGCGCTGTGGTGCGCCGGCCTCGGCCTGCTCGACGCCTATGCCGGCGCCGTCGCACTCGCCCCGGTGGCGGACCTGGTGGCGGCGTTCCGGCTCGACCTCGACGGCGGGGCCGTGAGAGCACTGCTCGGCGGTTCACCTGGGCAGGTACCCGATCGCTACGACGCCGCCGACCCGTGTCGGCTTCCGCCACCGCCGGGCCCAGTGGTCGTTCTGCACGGCGAGCACGACGCACTGGTGCCTGCCGACGGATCGATCCGCTACGCGGCCCGTACCGGGGCGGACCTGCGCATGCTTTCCGGAGTGGAGCACTTCGCCCTCATCGACCCGAAATCGGCCGCGTGGCCTGCTGTGCTCGAGGCTGTCCGATCCGTTCACGACGGTGGGCACCCGAGGGCCTAGCGTCGTCACCCATGATGATGCTCACCCCGCAGGCACTGGCGGCTGCCGAGCGGTACGTGCTCCTCAACGCCCGGCTGATCGACCGCCTCCGGTTCGCCCACCTGTTCCGCGACGGCTCTGCGGCGGCGGTCCGGTCCGCTCTGACCGCCTATGCCAACGACGACGGCGGGTTCGGCAACGCGCTGGAACCCGACCTGCGCGGATCGGGCAGCCAACCGCAGCCGGTCGAGGTCGCATTGCGCCTGCTGGACGAGACGACGGGGGCAGGCGACCCGTTCGACGGACCGATCGTCCAGGCCGTGTGCGGATACCTGGCCCGGATCCGCACGTCGGACGGCGGCGTACCCTTCGTCCTGCCGTCCGTCCGCGAAACCCCGGCGGCGCCGTGGTGGCAGACACCCGACGACCCGCCGGGCGATCTCAACCCGACGGCCGCCATCGTCGGTCTCCTCCACAAGCACGGCGTGTCGAACGACTTCGTGGACACCGCGACTCGCTTCTGCTGGAACCGCATCGATGCGCTGACCGAGACCAACCCCTACCTCGCGATGGCCGTCCTGACCTTCCTCGACCACGTGCCCGACCCAGCCCGGGCGGAGGCGGCGTTCGACCGGCTCTCGCCGCTGATCGTCGCCAATGTCGAGTTCGACCCTCACGCGGCGGGTGAGGTGCATCTCCCCCTCGACCTTGCGCCGCACCCGGACGGATTCGCCCGTCGGCTGTTCGTCGACGACGTCGTCGCGGAGCATCTGGACGCGCTGGTGCGCGGGCAGTCCGAGGACGGTTCGTGGGGCTTCAACTGGCCGGCCTGGACGCCGGTGGTGCAGTACGAGTGGGGCGGGTACGTGACCGTCAGCCGGCTGAGGACGTTGCGCGACTACGGCCGGATCGCTTCCTGAACGGGCGGGGCCGCGGTACCGGTCAGCCGCCCGACCTCACAGTCCGGCAAGGCTCACGGCGACGTGACTGTCGGCAGCACGGCCGCAGGTCGCGTCCCACCGGCGTGCGCCCTCAGCCCCAGCCGACACGACCCTTGTGTTCGTCGAAGAC
>DATFBR010000293.1:0-10508 GCA_035253685.1 Jiangellaceae bacterium | reverse complement strand
ACCGCGTACTTCGAGCATCCGGACAGCGCGGCCGGACCCACGGTGGCCGTGGTCAGCGGCGGTAACGTCGATCCCGCACTGCTGGTGCGGGTACTCACTGGCTGAAATCGCCCTCAAGCCACTGCCCGCCGGGCGATGCCCAACACCGTGTCCCAATGCTTGGCCGGGTCGATGCCCACAAGATCGACACGCCAACCCTGTGGCAGGAACAAACCGAACCGCGTTCCGTCGATCATGGCCGTGACCTTGTGTGGCCTGTCGGGTCGACCCCCGCCGGGGACGGATCGGCCTACGCCCTTGTGAGAATCACCGGCGGTCGGCTGAGCCGGCGAACAGGAACTCGGGCAGGCGATAGCCGCGACGACGGAGGACGTCGGCACCCCGCGCCCTGTCGCGCTCGGAGCGGTGGGTGAACTCGAGAGCGTCCGCAACCCGGTTGATCACGTTGAACACGAAGGCCACGTATACCGCCTCCGCCAGTGCGGCTTCCGTGACGCCGGCATCTCGGGCCGCGTCGACGTCGGCCGGCCCGATCATGTCGGGGGTCGTGGTGAGCTTCGCCACGAAGTGCGCCGCTGCGGTAACCGCAGGCCCGGCCGCGCCGTTCGGCCAATCAGCGAAGGTCGGCGCGGGCAATGCGCGATCGGCAATCGACGAGTGTGTCGCCGTGCAGAACGAACACGAGTTGGCCTCGGAGACGACCGCGGCGAGAAGTTCCCTCTCCCCGACAGTCCAACTGGACGGCCCCCGCAGCACCTCCTGAGCAAGCGCCATCATCGGTTTGCCCCACAGCTGCGGCCGCTGCAGGATCGATTGGCCGACATCATCCAGCCGTGCGCCAAGGAGCCGAGTCATGAGGACGAAGGCGCGTTGCCGTACCAACGGCGACCGCCTGTACCCGTACAGCCGCATCGCGGTTACCGCTCCAGGACAGCGAGGCCGACGTCCAACCGGCGCTCGGCCTCGCCGAGCGCAGCAGCGATCGTCACCTCGAAGATCGCGTCGTCGCTCAGCCCCTGAGCGGTGAGCGCCTGGACGTCGGCGTCGACGACCCGGTAGGCATGCTTCCTGACCTTCGCCAGGTACGGCCCGAGCACCTCCTCGTTCGCAGTGCCATCGCGGACTCGTCGGCGCATTGCGGGAGTGGTGGCCCTGGGGGAATCCAATACTGCCCTCACCAGGGCCTCCACGTGCGGCCCGAGCCTGGACACCACTCCGGCCACAGACGGAGTTGCCATGAACCCAGCGTCGACTCCTGACTTTGCCTCGTCAAGGACGTGGCGTGTCAGCGCCGGCAAGCGGCCGGTGGCGCCCGCGTAGTGTGGGGGTGTTCCCGGCCCGTGTTCGTCCGCCCGCTACGGCAAGCACTGGCACGGCCGGACTTCCGGGTGGCCCGTACTCATCCGACCTGGGGTGATCGGCTCGATGGCGCTGCTTCGTTACACGCTGCTGCGCGTCCTGCTCTTCCTCGTCGTCGCGGCGCTGCTGTGGATCGCCGGTATGCGCGGCTTCTGGCTGCTGCTGATCGCGATCTTCGTGTCCGGAGTCGTCAGCGTCTTCGTCTTGAGCCGGAGCCGCGACGCGGCGTCGGCGTCGCTGGCGAATCGCGTGTCGGAGGTACGACGGCGGATGCAGCAGCGCACGGCCGCGGAGGATGCCTGGGACGAACAGCGTCGGGCGGGATCGGACGGACGGCAGCCGAGCACCGGGCCCGGGGACGAGTAGTAGCCGCCGCCGGCCGCGCGAACTCGGTCAGGCCGTGGGCGGCCCGGCGCGCACGCGCGCGAGCACCTTGTCGTGGTCGTCGCCGTAGTCCCATGGCGACTCGATCCACCACGTGGCCCCGGCCTCCGCATACGGGCGGACCTTGGCGGCCGCTGCGGCCGGGTCGTGACCCGGCGTGACGTCCTCCACGACGATGTCGTACGGCAGCGCGCCCGGATCGCGGGCGGCATCGGCCGCAGCCCGGATCTGCTCGACGAGCGCCGGCGTGAGCTCGGCCACGTGTGGAAGCAGACCGTCGTAGCGGAACGCCCTGGCCATCGACTTCGGCCTACCCCAGGCGCCGACCACCCAGATCGGGATGCGTGGCCGCTGCACCGGCGGCGGTGGCGGCATGAACTCGGTCGGCCGCACCGTGTAGTACGTGCCCCTGAAGGAGAACGGCTGGCCGGCCCACAGGCCGGTGAGGATGGCGAGGCCCTCGTCGAGCAACTCCGCGCGGACCCTCCGGTCGGTGGCCTCGCCGAACTCGGCGAAGCCGGTGTCGGGCGCGCCGAGCCCGACGGCCAGGATCACCCGCCCACCGGAGAGGTTGTCCAGAGTCGCCGTCTCGCTGGCGAGCTTCCACGGTCGCATCCGGGACACCGGAGTGAGCATGGTGCCCAAGCGGATGCGCTCGGTGCGCATGGCGGCGGCCGTAAGACTGACCCACGCGTCGATGCCCCACACCGGCTCCCAGACGAAGAACGCATCCCACCCGGCGGCTTCGGCCAGCGCGGCCGTCTCGGCGGCGGTCCGTGCATCGCCTCGCGGCAGCACGAAGCCGTACTCCATCGCGACTCCTTCCCCTTGGCAGGCGACGCTACGGGCGGCCGCCGACATCGGCGGTGAACCCCCGCGATCCGGGGTAAGGGCCTCACATGACCGAGGACAGACGCACGAAGCAGAACGTCACGCCTGGCGAGGATCCACGGGAGATCGACCGGGAGCGGACGTCGACCGACGCGTTGTACGAGTTGGCCGAACAGGAGGGCCGGACCCATCCCCAGCGGCGGACACACGAAACCGGAACGACTGCCGACGCAAAGGGAACGGACCTGTCCGATCTCGACGACGCGCCGGACGTGCCGCACCTGCGCGACCAGTCCTGAGTCGACGCCGCCGCCGGTGAGGGAGGCGCGGGTCAGGGCTTGCGGGCGACCCCGGCCCAGTAGTAGGCGGCGTTGGGATCCTCCGGCGGGCCGTCGTCTGGATGCCATGCCAGCACCGGGACGACGCCCGGCTCGACGATCTCGAGCCCCTTGAAGAACTGCTCTTCGATGTCGGCCTTGCTGCGCGACACCAGGGTGATGCCGGCGTGCTCGGCCGCCGCCGCAGCGGCCCCGAACTCCGCCGGATTGAAGTCGGCGGTCGGATGCGTGATCGCCATGTAACTGCCCGACGGCAGCGCGTCGAACAGCGTGGAGACCATGGCCTGCGGATCCTCCGAGTCGCGGAAGTACATGAGGATCGCGACCAGCATGAGTCCGACCGGTTGCTCGAGGTCCAGTGTCTTCGGCAGTGCCGGGTCGGCGAGGATGCCCTCGGGATCGCGGAGGTCGGCCATGATGAACTCGGTCTGGCCCTGGGAGGTGCTGGTCATCAGGGCGCGGGCGTGGGCCAACACGATCGGATCGTGATCGACGTAGAGGACCCGGCTCTCGGGGGCAATTTCCTGGGCGACCTCGTGGGTGTTGCCGACCGTCGGAATGCCGGTGCCGATGTCGAGGAACTGCCGTACGCCCGCTTCACTGGCGAGGTAGCGCACGGCGCGCGCGAGAAATGCCCGGTTGGCCTTGGCCATCGTCGGCAGGTTGGGGATGGCCTGCACCATCGCGTCGCCGAGGGCACGGTCGGCGGCGAAATTGTCCTTGCCGCCGAGCCAGTAGTCGTAGACCCGGGCCTCGTGCGGGACGGAGGTGTCGATGTTCGCCAGGGGATCCGATGCCATCGGTGCTTCCTCCACGGGGTCAGGGAGCGGTCCGTTCCACCCTAGCTTCGAACCCAGGTGGCGGGACACCCGGTGGCGGCTTGGTCCACAGGTACTGACCGGACCGGTCACGACGTGTCGTTATGCCTCCTGCGCATCGAGTTCTCTGAGCAGCCGGCCGAGGATCTCAGACGTACGCGAGGGACGGTCGGCCTCGACGCACAGGCGCTCCATGGCCGTCGCGTACAGGTCGACGTCTTCACGCTTGTCGAGGTAGAGCGCGCTGGTCAACTGTTCGACGTACACCACGTCGGGAAGGTCCTGGTCGGGAAACCGCAAAATGCTGAAGGACCCGCCGGCGGCGGCGTGCCCCCCGACGCGGAAGGGGATCACCTGAAGCCTGACGTTGGGCTGCTTGGTGGCGTCGATGAGGGCCGTGAGCTGCGCCCGCATGATCTCGGGCCCCCCGACCGGTCGGCGCAGTGCTCCCTCGTCGACCACGACCCAGAGCTGCGGCGGATCCGGCCGGGTGAGCAGCTTCTGGCGGTTCATGCGCAGGCTGACCCGGCGCTCGACCTCCTCCTTCGACGCGGCCCCGTGGCCGAGCAGGATGACGGCCCGGGCGTAGTCGGGCGTCTGGAGCAGGCCGGGCACGAACTGGACCTCGTAGGTACGGATGAGGGCAGCCGCCGCCTCGAGCCCGAGGTAGGACTGGAACCAGCTCGGCAGGATGTCGCCGTCGCGGTGCCACCACCCTGGGGTGTTGGCGTTCTTGGCCAGCTCGAGCAACGCCGTGCGCTCTTCGTCGTCGGTCACGCCGTAGAGCGTGAGCAGATCGGCGACGTCACGCTCCTTGAAGCTGACCCGGCCGAGCTCCATCCGGCTGATCTTGGACTCGGACGACCGGATCTCCCACCCTGCGCTCTCCCGGCTGACTCCTTGCGCCTCACGGAGCCGGCGCAGATGAGCACCCAACAGCATCCGGAGAACGGTCGGCCCGCCGGTCGACCCGCCCTCAGGTTGTGTGATCGTCACCTAGGCACCCCCACGTGCCACTTCGGTCCCGACGCGGACCGCTTCGGTCCCATGGACCAGCATGCTATGACCGCGGGTCACACTTATGGAACAGGTACCCGTGACGCGGGGTGTCGCAGGTGAAGTCAGGCAGTACCGCTGGCTACGGGACGAGGTTGTCGAACTCGCCGTCCTTCGCACTGCGAAGGAAGGCGATCATCTCGGCGTCCGTGTAGACCAGAGCCGGCCCGTGAGGGTCGCGGGAGTTCCTGACAGCGACGCCCGCGCCCCGGGGCAAGCGCGCCATCTCGACGCAGTTGCCGCTCGGGTTGCTGAGGCGACTCTTCTGCCAGGTGACGTTGGTCAGCTGGTCTGCGGGGACACCGTTGTACGGCTCGCTCATCGGACTCTCTTCACAGGGGAGGGGGTGGCGGCTGCACGCGCGGACGGCCGCGAATCGGCCGTCGCCTGCTGCACGGAGGGATTGCATGTGCACTGACCCTTGCGTTTGCACGCCATGAGGAGCACGATAGCGCACGTGCACCTGCACGTGGAGAACTAAATATCAGTCTTTCGCTCCTCGATGGCATGCAGAGAACGCTCCAGGCCATCGAGTGAAAGGGTGGACGTACCGCGGCGCGGCTGTGTTGGTGCAGATCCCCTGCCTGCGCCGCGGTGCGGACGCCTGAGCGGACCGTTCCACGAAGTGCCAAATCCGATAGCTCAGCCGCTGATGGCGAGGCCCGCGGCGAGCAGTACGGCGAACACCAACTCGGTCATCGCCGTGTCGCGCAGCACCGGAACGAGATCCGCGCCGCGTGCCTTACCTGCGACGGGCGCGGCCGCCCGAACGGCCAGCGGTGCCGAGAGCAGAGCCAGCCCGGCCCAGGCCCGGCCAGCCACGGCAAGGGCGATCACCAGCGCGTACGCGGTGGTGACCAGCAGCAGGTAGAGGATCCTGGTGCGCCGCGAGCCCAGGAAGATGGCGACCGTTCGCTTGCCGCTCCGGGCGTCGCCACGCATGTCCCGGAGGTTGTTGGCGACCAGGATCGCGCAGGCCAGAGAGCCGATCGCGATCCCGCAGACCACGGACGCGGGCGTCACCCGCTCGACCTGGACGTAGGTCGTCCCGACCACTGCCACCAGGCCGAAGAAGACGAAGACCGACAGCTCGCCGAATCCGCGATATCCGTAGGGCCGGGAGCCCCCGGTGTAGAACCAGGCGGCTGCGATCGCCAGGGCACCCACGCCGAGCAGCCACCACGCGCCCGTGATCAGTACGAGCACGAGCCCGGCGAGCCCGGCGATCGCGAAGCACATCCATGCCGCGGCGCGCACCGCTGCGGGCGAGGCCGTCCCCGATCCGACCAGGCGCAGCGGTCCGATCCGGTCGTCGTCGGTGCCGCGCACACCATCGGAGTAGTCGTTCGCATAGTTGACGCCCACCTGGAGAGCAACCGCGACGACGAGCGCAAGAAGAGCGCGGGGCAGGACCGCCGAGCTCACGGCTGCCGCGGCGCCGGTGCCGACCAGCACGGGAGCGATGGCCGCGGGCAAGGTCCGTGGCCGGGCACCCGCGGTCCAGAGTGCGGCGGTGGGCATCAGGCAGTGGCGGCCGGTCGCAGACGTGCGGCCAGCCTCCTGCGGTCGACCTTGCCGCTGGGCAGCATGGGTAGCGCGTCGACGATCAGGAGCGATTTGGGCGCATGTGCCGCCGGAGCCCTGCGCATGACGTGGGCCCGAACCGACTCCAGTGTTGGTGGGTGGTCGGGATCGCGAGGGACGAGGACGGCGACGACCCGCTGGCCCCAGTCCGGGTCTGGAACGGCGACGCTCGCCACCGCCGCCACCCCCGGGTGGTCGCCGACGACCGCGTCGACCGCGACGAGGGGTACGTTGACACCCCCGGAGACGGCGACGTCGTCGGCCCGCCCGGAGACCTCGAGTCGGCCGTCAGCGTCCATCCGGCCGACATCGGCGGAAGTGAACCAGCCGCCCGCGAACGCCTCCGCGGTCAGGTCCGGGCGGAGTCGGTAGCCGCGGGCGAGCACAGGCCCGCGGATCCGGACGACTCCTTCATCGGTGATCGCGACCTGGACGCCGTCGAGCGGGAAGCCGTCGTAGACGCAGCCGCCGCACGTCTCTGTCATGCCGTACGTCGTGACCACTCGTACCCCGGCCTCGCGGGCGCGGTCGAGCAGCCCTGGTGCCGCCGCCGAACCACCGACGAGGACGGCGTCGTAAGCGATGAGTGCGTCCACTGCGGCTCCGCCGGCGTCGAGGATCGTCCCGAGCTGGCGGGGAACCAGTGCGGTGTAGCGTCGCCGGGCGGTGCCACCCAGGACGTGGACACTGGCCGCCGCGAAAGACTCGGGGTCGAAGCCGTCGGTGAGGTCGACCGCAACCGGCTCGGTGCCGACCACGACGGAACGGACCAGGATCATCAATCCGGCGACGTGCGTGGCGGGCAACGCGAGCAGCCAGCGTCCGGCACCGCCCAGCCGCGCATGCGTCGCCTCGGCCGCCGCGGTGACCGCCGCGGCACCGAGCAGCACCCCTTTGGGCTCGCCGCTCGATCCCGAGGTCGGGACGACCAGGGCCACGTGGTCATTCTCGAACGCCTCGACCGGGATGCTCGGTCGCAACGCCTGCAGCGTGGCCTCCCGGACCAGGGCCGGCCGCTCGGGCACCGGCAGCAGTGCCGGCCCACCCTCGAGGGCGGCGGCGACCGCGGGGAAGATCCGGCGGAGCACTGCCGGCCCGAGTGGCACCCGGAGAGCATCGAGCCGCCGCGTCGCCGAAGAAGTCGAGGTCTGCATGCCGCGCCTCAGGGTACGTACCCGGCGACCATCCGTCACGTTCGTGGGGGTCGGAACGGGTCAGTAGTACCAGGGGAAGCCGGACCAGTCCGGCGCACGCTTCTCGAGGAACGCGTCGCGGCCTTCGACCGCCTCGTCGGTCATGTACGCCAGCCGGGTCGCCTCGCCGGCGAAGATCTGCTGCCCGACCATGCCGTCGTCGACGGCGTTGAACGCGAACTTCAGCATCCGCTGGGCCATCGGGCTCTTGGCGTTGATCCGAGCCGCCCATTCCAGCGCCACGGTCTCGAGCGACTCGTGCGGAACGACGGCGTTGACCATCCCCATCGCGTGTGCGGCCTGGGCCGAGTGTTCCTCGCCCAGGAAGAAGACCTGGCGGGCGAACTTCTGCCCGACCTGGCGGGCGAGGTAGGCCGAGCCGTAGCCACCGTCGAAGGAGCCGACGTCGGCGTCGGTCTGCTTGAACCGTGCGTGCTCGGCGCTGGCAATGGTCAGGTCACACACGACGTGCAGGCTGTGCCCGCCTCCTGCGGCCCAACCGGGGACAACGCAGATGACCACCTTGGGCATGAACCGGATCAGGCGCTGGACCTCGAGGACGTGCAGCCGACCGGCCCGCCCCGGGTCGACGGCCTCACCAACGGCAGCTCCGGCCTCGCCGGGCATCGTGTACCGGTAGCCGTCGCGCCCCCGAACGCGTTGGTCACCACCGGCGCAGAACGCCCATCCGCCGTCCGTGGGCGACGGGCCGTTGCCGGTGAGCAGTACGCAGCCGACGTCGGTGGCCATCCGGGCGTGGTCGAGGGCTCGGTACAGCTCGTCGACGGTGTGCGGCCGGAAGGCATTGCGCACCTCGGGGCGGTCGAAGGCGATCCGCACGGTTCCGCGGTCGGCTCCACCGATGACATGGCGGTGATACGTGATGTCGGTGAAGTCGAACCCTTCGACAGGGCGCCACAGCGAGGGATCGAACGGTCCGGACGTCATGCGCGCTCCTTACCGCGGTCATCCGAGGATAGGACCCTCCACATTCGGCGCGGCACGACGCGCACGTTGGGCATGACCGGACTAGCCTTCGGACAGTCACGACTGCGGTCGACTCGTTCTCCCGCGGAGCTCCTCGATGAGTCGTCTTGTCCCGATTGCCGCGTTCGGTGTCCTCACCGTCGCGGCCTGTGGTGCGGGCGAGCCGGCCGAACCGGTCGATGGCTGGGCGACGGTCACCGATGGGCCGAGCGGTGCCCGCATCGACCTCCCGGAGGCCGCCGAGCCGACAGCAGACACCGCAGCAGCGGCCAACGGGCCTACGGTCACGCTGCGCAACTACACCGCGTCGGCGGCCGGTGGTGCCCTCGAGGTCGGCTTCAACGTGCTCGACACCCGCGGTGGCCGCTACGACTTCGACGCGGGCGTCGAGCAGGTCGCAACCAGCCTGGACGGCCGGATCGTGTCGTCCCTGCCGACAGCCGTCGACGGTCACGCGGCAGTCGACGTGGAGGTCTCGTACGGCCGCGGACAGGTGGTGCGCTTCCAGCTCATCGACGCCGACGACCACGTGCTTCAACCGCTGGTCGCCGGACCGGCCGACCGGCGTGACCTCGTCGAGAAGACATTCGACCAGCTGACCGGCTCACTCGACGTCGAAGCGTCATGACCGGACCCCCGGTCCGCGCCGGCGACTTCCACGTATACGCCGTTCCCCTTCGTGCCCGGTTCCGCGGCATCGACGTGCGGGAAGGGGTTCTGATGCGCGGGCCGGCAGGCTGGGGCGAGTTCTCGCCATTTCGTGAGTACGACGACGCCGAGGCCGTCGCCTGGTGGGCGGCGGCACGCGAGGCGGCCGACCGGGGGTGGCCGCCTCCCGTGCGGGAGCGGGTTCCGGTCAACGCGACCGTTCCCGCGGTGGAACCCGATGACGTGGCCACCGTCCTGGCCCGATTTCCCGGCTGCCGCACGGCCAAGGTCAAGGTGGCCGTCGCCGGTCAGGGTCCGCACGACGACGAATCCAGGCTGGCCGCGGTTCGCGACGCTCTCGGATCCGGCGGGCACATCCGCGTCGACGCCAACGGTGCATGGGACGTGGACACCGCGGCCCGGCTGCTGCCGCGCTACGACCGAGCGGCCGGGGGCCTCGAGTACGCCGAGCAGCCCTGCCCCGGCATCGAGGACCTCGCGGCATTGCGACGCCGGGTAGACGTGCCGATCGCCGCCGACGAGTCGATCCGGCGGGCCGGCGACCCGTTGGAGGTGGCCCGGCTGGAAGCCGCTGACGTCGCCGTGCTCAAGGTGCAGCCTCTGAGCGGGGTCCGGGCCTGCCTGCGCCTCGCCGAGAACATCGGGCTCCCCGTGGTGGTGTCCAGCGCGCTCGAGACGTCGGTCGGCATAGCCGCGGGTGTCGCCCTTGCGGCCGCATTGCCGGAGCTGCCATACGCGTGCGGCCTCGCAACGGTCGGGTTGCTGGCCCGCGACGTCGTGGCCGATCCACTCGTCGCTGTCGACGGGTCGCTTTCCGTCCGACGTCCCACGCCGGCCCCTGCAGCGATGGCTGCGGCACGCGCGGACGACGCAACGGTCGCATGGTGGCGCGAGCGCGTCTCCCGGGTCGCCCGACTCGCCGCCTGAGACCCCGGCCGAGTCCGTCGCGTCGAGACCGGCAGAATCGTTGCGTGAACCCGTCGACGGCGCTGTCCCGCGTTCTTGTCGACGAGCTGGCCCGTAACGGCGTACGCGATGTCGTACTCGCACCGGGTTCGCGCAGTGCTCCGTTCGCGTTCGCGCTTCACGCAGCCGACCGGGCCGGGCGGCTTCGGCTGCACGTGCGGATCGACGAACGAAGCGCCGGCTTCACTGCCGTGGGCATGGCCAAGTCCGATGGCAGACCCGCTGCGGTCGTCACCACCTCCGGCACCGCGGTCGCCAACCTCCATCCCGCGGTCCTCGAGGCCCACCACTCGGGAACGCCTGTGATCGTGCTCACGGCCGAT
>DATFBR010000292.1:0-3925 GCA_035253685.1 Jiangellaceae bacterium | reverse complement strand
CACTGACGGCGGCGATGGCCTGTGCGGCCGGCGTGCCGGAGCCATCGCGCCGTCCCACCGGCTCGGGCAGCGCCACCGGCACGCCGCTTCCGGCAGCCGCCATCGGCGGTGCGGCGCCCGCCCACGCCAGCAGCAGCGTGTCCTCGCTCCGCAGGAACCGGTGGCACCGGACCCCACCGGTGGCCCGGCCCTTCGCCGGGTAGTCGTGGAACGGGGTGACCTTCACGGTGCCGGACTGGGTTCCCGGTAGGGCCGAGGATGAGCCGGCGACCGTCACCACCACCGCGTCGTCCGCGTCCACCGCCCCGAAGTGGATCACTCGAGCGCCGGCACCGACCCGGATTCCGGCGATGCCCCCGCCGGCGCGCCCCTGCGGCCGCACCGATGCGGCGCCGAAACGCAGCAGTTGCGCGTCGGAGGTGACGAACACGAGATCCTCGTCGCCCGTTCGCAGCTCGACCGCACCCACGACCAGGTCACCGTCGTCGAGCCGGACGATCTCCCAGGCGTCCTTGTTGGTCGGGTGGTCGGGAACCACACGCTTGACGACACCGCGCTCCGTGCCGAGCGCGAGGCCCGGGGTGCCGGGGGCCATCGTCGTCAGGCAAAGCACCCGCTCGCCGCGCTCGAGCTCCAGGAATTCGGTCAGCGGGGCGCCGCCGGCCAGTGTCGGCGCCTGTGCTGTCGGCGGGAGAGCCGGCAGGTCGAGCACGGCCATCCGCATTAACCGACCGGCGCTGGTCACGACCCCGATGTGGCCGCGGGCCGTGGACTCGACGGCGGAGACGACGACGTCGTGCTTGGACCGCTTACCCCCGGCGGGCACCGGGTCCGCCGACGTCGTACGAGCCAGCAACCCGGTCGATGACAGCAGGACCCGGCACGGGTCGTCGGACACCTCGAGCGCTGCCGAGGCCGCCACGGCCGGCTGGCCGGCCGACTCCAGCAGGACAGTGCGGCGGGGGGTCGCATGGGCTGCGGCGACGTCTGCAAGCTCGTCGGCGACCAATCGCCGCATCGCGGCCGGATCCTCGAGGATCTCCGTCAGCTCCGCGATGGTGCGCCGCAGCGTCTCGCCTTCACCCTCCAGCTCCAGCCGGTCGTACCTGGTCAGCCGGCGCAGCGGGGTGTCCAGGATGTACCGGGCCTGCGCCTCGGACAGGTCGAACACCGTCATCAGGCGCCCGCGGGCGACCGTGGCGTCGTCGGAGGTTCTGATGACCTGGATGACCTCGTCGATGTCGAGCAGCGCGATCAGCAGGCCCTCGACCAGGTGCAGACGGTCCCGGTGCCGGTTCCGGCGGTGCTCGGACCGCCGGCGGACCACCTCGAGGCGATGCGCCACGAAGACCTCGAGGAGCTCACGCAGGCCCATGGTCCGGGGTTGGCCGTCGACCAGGGCGACGTTGTTGATCGAGAAAGAGTCCTCGAGCGGGGTGAGCCGGTAGAGCTGTTCGAGGACGGCCTCCGGGACGAAGCCGCTTTTGAGCTCGACCACGAGACGCAGGCCGGTGTTGCGGTCGGTGTAGTCCTCGACGTCGTTGACGCCGAGGAGCTTCTTGCTGCGAACGAGGTCAGCAATGCGTTCGCGGACCCGCTCGGGACCGACGGCGTAGGGCAGCTCGGTGATCACGATGCCCTGACGGCGGGCGGTGATGTTCTCGATGCGTGCTGCTGCCCGCGTGCGGAACGAGCCGCGCCCGCTCTCGTACGCTTCGCGGACACCGTCGAGTCCGACGATCCGGCCGCCGGTGGGCAGGTCCGGCCCGGGTACGAAGCGCATGAGGTCGTCGACCGTTGCGTCGGGATGAGCGAGTAGATGCCGAGCCGCCTCGATCACCTCCCCGAGGTTGTGCGGCGGCATGTTGGTCGCCATGCCGACCGCGATCCCGCTGGCGCCGTTGACCAGCAGGTTCGGGAACGCGGCCGGCAGAACCTCCGGCTGCTGGTACGTGCCGTCGTAGTTGGGGACCATGTCGACGACGTCCTCGTCGAGCGACCCGGTGAGCAGCGTCGTCGGTTCCGCCATCCGGCATTCGGTGTACCTGTACGCAGCGGGACCGTCGTCCGGAGAACCAAAGTTGCCGTGTCCGTCGACCAGTGGGACGCGCATCGTCCAGGGCTGCGCCAGCCGGACAAGCGTGTCGTAGATGGCCCCGTCGCCGTGCGGGTGCAGCTTGCCCATGACGTCGCCGACCACCCGTCCGCACTTGACGTGCGGGCGGTCCGGGCGCAGGCCCATCTCGTTCATCTGGAACAGGATCCGCCGCTGCACCGGCTTGAGGCCGTCGCGGGCATCCGGTATCGCGCGTGAGTAGATGACCGAGTAGGCGTACTCGAGGAAGCTGCCGCGCATCTCGTCGGCGACGTCGACGTCGAGGATGGTCTCTACGACGTCCTCGGCAGGCGGTTTCCTGGTCGTGCGGCGAGCCATCGCGGCGGTGCTCCTCACAGCAGTCGGGCGTCGTGCCCATTCTGGCCCGCGGCGACGGGCCGGCCACGCACCGACCCGCGCGACGGTTGGGCCCCGCGGACAGTGGCATTGACGCCGGTCGAAGCGCAGACTGGTCGCATCAGGTCTGGCAATCCTGGGAGATCCGTCATGTCGACCGACGAGCACCACGCGCCCGAGCTGCTCCCGATGCTGTCGCGGGGGAAGCATCGCAATCCGCGCAAGGGCGCGTGCTTCATGGAGCTGGCGTCCTACCTGGCCGGCGAGCGCTGGAGCGACCACCCCGACTGCACCCACCCGCTGCTGGCCGGTGTCGCGCGGCTGGTCAACGACTACACCTCCGACGAGGCCCGGCCCAGGCTCGCCGGGCTGATCCCATCCGTGATCGGACTGACCAGCGACGACCCGCACGTCGACGCGCTGATCGCGCTCCGGTCCGCCACGCTGGCGCTGCCGGTCGTGTCGGCCGAGCGGCAGCGGGTCATGGCGGTGTCGGTGCTGGTATGCGAGCGGGTGCTGGCCGACCTCGACGGGCGGCCGAGCGGCAGCATGCACGACGAGAGCCGCCGCGTCCTGGAGCAGGTTCCGCACGCGGCCGAGTGGGCGCAGAGCTTCACCGGCGACGTCGGCACCAGGCTCAAGGGCTTCCGGCGCCGTGCGGCGCCACATGCGGTCCGGTGCGCCGTCGACGGCGTGGCCCGGTCGTGCGTGCCCGACCCGGACGACCGGCTCCGCCAGATCCTCGTGTCGGCGATCGACGTGGTCGCGGAATGGACGGCGCCGAGGGCGGACCGTCCGCACCAGCCCGGCGGATCGGCCTGGGCCGAGGCCTGCCGCCTGACCGGAGTCACCGCTGGTCGGTGATCTCGTAACCGGCACCGAGCGGCTACTGTCGGTGCCGTGGACGGGCCGGCCGCGCCGTACCCGGCGCACTGGGAGGCCGACGTCGTGCTGTCCGACGGGGCGACAGCACACCTGAGACCGATCCGTCCTGACGACGCCGGACGTATGGTCGAGTTCTACGGACGGGTCAGCGATGAGTCGAAGTACTTCCGGTTCTTCGCGCCCTACCCGACGCTGTCCCCCTCCGACGTGCGGAACTTCACCCAGGTCGACCACACCGGCCGGGTCGCGCTCATCGTGCTGATCGGCGACGAGATGATCGCGGTCGGCCGGTACGAGCGCGTCGACGAGGGCCAGGCCGAGGTCGCCTTCCTGGTCGAGGACGAGCACCAGGGCCGCGGCGTTGGCAGCGTCCTGCTCGAGCACCTGGCCCAGGCCGCCCGCGAGCGCGGCATCGGCCGGTTCGTGGCCGAGATACTGCCTCACAACCACAAGATGATCACCGTGTTCGGCGAGGCCGGATACACGCTGGCCAGCCGGCTGACCGACGGCATCGTCCACGTCGACTTCGAGATCCGTCCCACCGACGACTCGATCGAGGTCATGACCGCCCGCGAGCACCGGGCGGAG
>DATFBR010000291.1:0-2142 GCA_035253685.1 Jiangellaceae bacterium | reverse complement strand
GCGATCTGCAGCCACGTACCCATGTCGGTGTCGAACAGTCCCATCGCGAAGGCGGTCAGGCTCATCGCGGCGTAGACACCGAACGCGACCGGAAGGCTGGCGGCGACCTTGGCCGCCAGCGTGGTGCGCACCGGGACGGGGGAGACCCGCTTGACCTGCAGCCAGCCGCGTTCGCGGTCCTCGGCGATGCCGATGCCCGGCGTCAGGGCGACGGAGATGACGCCGAAGGCACCGAAGGTCGCGAGCATGAGCGTCGCGCCGGACACCGGTCCGTTGCCCTCGGTCCCGAACAGCGTTGCAAACACTGCGAACATGCCGACCGGCATCGCGATGGAGAAGAACGCCGCCGTGGGCTCACGGATGATGGCGTACAGCTCGTCGCGGATCTCGACGGCGAGGATTGAAGCGGTCATGCGGCTACCTCCTGGGATTCCTGGGTGGTCATGGCGACGATGGCCTGCTCGAGCGTGGCGCCCTCCACACGGAGGTCGCTGAGCGTCGGGTCAGCGGCAAGCAGGGCTTGGACGGTGGCTTCGGCCCTGGCGCTCGCGGCGCGCATCCGGCCGTCGGCGACGGTGACGTCGAGCACGTCGGGCAGCGCCCGCAGCTCGCTGTCACGCAGTGCCGTCCGTGCCGTGACGGTGCGGTCGGGCAGTTGTGCCGTGAGGTCGGCCGGGTGACCACTGGCGATCACGGTCCCCTCGTGAAGCACGACGACGCGATCGGCGACCGCGGCTGCCTCCTCGATCTGGTGGGTGGTGAGCAGGACGGCGGTGCCACGGTCGCGACGTGCGGCCAGCGTGGCCCAGAACCGGCGACGGGCGTCGATGTCCAGCCCGACGGTCGGCTCGTCGAGGACGAGCAGCGTCGGATCGACGACCAGCGCCATCGCGAGCTGGAGCCGTTGCTGCTGGCCGCCGGACAGCGCGGTGACCCGACGCTTCGTCAGGTCGTGCAGGCCTACCTCGGTCAGGACCGCGTCGGTGTCGGATGCGGGTCGGCCCGCGCGGACCGCCCATCCCGAGACCAGCTCGCGGACCTTCAGCGTGCGCGGGAAGCCGGCCTGCTGGTGCACGACGCCCAGCCGGCGGCGCGTGGCCGGCCGACGGGGGTCGGCGCCGTCGATCCGGGCGATACCGGCGGACGGTGCGAGCATCCCCGTCAGCGCGCCGACGAGCGTCGTCTTGCCCGCGCCGTTGGGGCCCAGCAGTGCCACGCACTCGCCGGCGGCGACGGTCAGGTCGACACCGCGCAGCGCGTGCGTCGCCCCGTAGCGGTGATCCAGTCCACGGATCGTCACGACGTTGTTCACGGTCATCTCCCTGGTTCGAAACGGTGATGACCGCACTGTGACGGGACTGGCAAACTCCGGGTAGTGCGCGGTGTCAGAACCTGCCCGTGACAGATGTCACATGGCGGTGGTCAGCCGGCGCGCTGCTCCTCAGCGATCGACCAGCGGCCTCGGGACCGGCACGAACGAGCGCGAGCCGCCAGATCACCAGACCGACCGAGCAGATGTAGACATGGAACGAGGCGCGCTCGAGGTCCAGGCACGAGATCGGACAGCTCTGCCTGAGCGGTAGTCGGCTGGGATCGACGAGCCGAGCCTCCTTCCGTTCCGGCTGGCGCGCTCTCCCGGTCCGGCCCCTCGTCCAGGCCGTAGCCTCGCCGTCGACCGGCCATGGCAAGTTCGACCATGCAACCCACGCGCAGTCTCTGCGCATGCAGCAAGCCCCTCATGCAGCAAGCCCCTCATGACTTGCCGCCCACCCGCACCCCTACGGTCACGCCAATACCCAGAAAAGGCGCAATAGCGGTGCACCGGAGGTGCCCAAGTCGCAAGTGGTCGAGGGCCTGCCGGGACGATGGCGCCGGCGTTCGCGGCAAGACGACCACGCAGAGGTGTGCGCGCAGGGTGTCCAGTTCCGGTTGATGGTTTCGGGGTTGGTTCCGGGTGATGGTTGACATCTCCCTAGCTGGTTTTGGGTTGTTTGGGCCGGTGGGCGCGGAGTTGGACGACCTCCTTGGTGCTTCGGCGGGGCACGGTGCGCAGGATGTCGCCACTCGCTTCACACGGCAGAGGCCACAGGTTCGAAACCTGCACGCCCACCAGCCAAAACGCTTCTCAGCCTCGCTTCCGCG
>DATFBR010000290.1:0-3117 GCA_035253685.1 Jiangellaceae bacterium | reverse complement strand
GGCGGCCGCCACCTTCGTCGGGTTCCGCTGGGTGCTGCCGCTCGTGCGGGCGGTACGTCACCGCATGCGCGTCGCCACCGTCGACGACGAAACCGGCGACGTCACATCGCTCCTCGTCAAAGGTCGGCGGCTGGACGCCGTGCTGGCCAGGCCCGGCCAGTTCTACGTGTGGCGATTCCTCACCCGGCGCCAGTGGTGGCGGCCACATCCGTTCTCGCTCTCCGCAGCGCCCTCGGCGGACGCCATACGTATCACCGTCCAGGCGGCCGGCGCCGGCACCCGGCGGCTGATCCGCGACGTCCGGCCAGGAACCCTGATCGCGGCGGAGGGACCCTACGGCGTCTTCACGGCCGAGGCGTGCCGGGGCGACGGCGTGCTGCTCGTCGGTGCCGGCGTCGGCATCACGCCGCTGCGGGCGCTCGCCGAGTCGGTCGACGACCGCGGCGGCGTGGTCCTGCTGCACCGGTGCCGCACACCGGAGGAGGCGCTCTTCCGGGCGGAGTTCGCCGCCCTGGCCCAGCGCCGCGCACTCGACCTCCACCTGTTGGTCGGGCCGCGGCGCTACCCGGGCAGCTGGCTTCCCAACCTGACCGAGGCACGCGGGCTGTCCGACGACGAGGTTCTTTGCAGGCTGGTGCCCGACGTCGTCCAGCGTGACGTCTTCGTCTGCGGACCGCCGCAGTGGGCCCTGCTCGTGCGCCGCTCACTTCACCGGGTCGGTGTGCCGGCGTCGCTCGTGCACCTGGAGCGATTCGCATGGTGACGTGGAACCGCGCCCCAACCTGTGACGTATACGACCGGCGAGCCGAGCCAGACCGAGCGGGACGAGGTGGGCATGCGTGAGATAGCCCGACGTGACGCCCTCAAACTTACCGCTGGGCTTGCCGTGGCACTGGCAACGGCGGGCTGCTGCCCGGTGCCGGATCGTCCCCAGGCCGGAGGCGAAGCCGCACATTCTCCGGAAACGACGGTGCGAACGTCGCGAAGGGAGCTCGCCGCCGTCGCGGCGGTACCGGACGGCGAGGCGGTCGACGTTTCTGCGGCAGCGGGGGAACCCGCCTACCTGATCCGGAGCGGGGACTCGGTTCGAGGGCTGTCGGCGATCTGCACGCACGCCCGCTGCACGGTGTCATGGCAGCCGAGCAGCGGGCAGTTCCACTGCCCCTGCCACCGCGGCACCTTCGACTCGCAGGGGTCTGTCCTCAGCGGTCCGCCTCCGCGGGCGCTCGACGAACTGCAGATCGTCGTCGAGGACGGCACCGCCTACATCGAGGCGTAGCCCGATGGCGGCTGACCAGCAGGCGGGCGGAAGTCGGCTGACCAGGCGGCGGTTCCTGCAGGCGATGGGGACGGTCGGCGGTGCCGGTGCCGTGCTCGCGGCGATGGAGGCGTTCGACCTGGTTCCCGACGCAAGAGAGCACACGACCCCATTCCAGCCACCGCGAGGTTCCGACTTCTCCCTGCGGGGCCGCGTGAACGACACGACGGTCCTGGTGCTCGGCGGCGGCGTGGCCGGGCTCTGCGCGGCGTACGAGCTGGAGAAGGCCGGGTATTTGTGCGAGGTGTTGGAGGCGCGGGACCGACCGGGCGGCCGCAACTGGACCGTCCGCGGTGGAACCCGGGAGACCGACCTCGACGGTGTGACACAGACCGCACAGTTCGCCGACGGCCACTACATGAACGCCGGTCCGGCGCGCATCCCGCAGCACCACACCACGCTGGAGTACTGCCGCGAGCTGGGGATCGCCATCGAACCGTTCGCCAACACCAACGCCGACGCGTACCTCTACACCGAGGAAGGTCCGGGCTTCGGCGGCCCACTCACCGGCCGTGCGGTGCGGCGTCGCGCCGCAAAGGCCGACTTCCTGGGTCATGTCGGCGAGCTGCTTGCCAAGGCGATCGACGGGCGGGCGCTGGACGAGAGCGTCAGCCCGGCGGACCGCGAGGCGCTGCTGGAGTTCCTGATCTCCTTCGGTGCGCTCGACCCGGGCGGACGTTACGTCGGCTCGGATCGGCGTGGCTACGTGACCCCGCCCGGTGCGGCCCACCAGTCCGGCGTCGTCGGCCGCCCGTACACGTTGTCGGACCTGCTGGCGGCGAGCTTCGGCCTGTACTTCCCGTTCGAGCTCGCGTGGGACCAGGCGATCATGATGTTCCAGCCGGTCGGCGGGATGGACCGGATCCCGTACGCGCTCGCGGGCGCGCTGCGCGGCACCATCCGCTACGGCGCTCAGGTGCAGCAGATCACCGCCGCCGACGACCGGGTGGAGGTGATCTTCACCGGACCGGACGGCGGATCGCTGAAGGTCAGCGCGGACTACTGCATATGCACCATCCCGCCATGGATCCTCGCGCGCATACCGAGCAACTTGCCCCCCGACATCACGTCCGCGCTCGGCGGCGTGGCGGCCATGTCCACGGGCAAGATGGGGCTGCAGTTCCGCCGCCGGTTCTGGGAGGAGGACGACCGGATCTTCGGCGGCATCACCGACACCAACCTCGACATCGGCACGATCTGGTACCCGTCCCACGGTTACCTGGGACGGCGCGGGGTGCTCATCGGGTACTACAACTACTTCGACCAGTCCGATGCCTACGCCGCGCTGGCACCGAGCGAGCGGGAACGTCGCGCCCTCGACCAGGGGGCGAAGGTGCACGGCGAGACCTACCGCACCGAGTTCGAGAACTCGTTCTCCGTGCACTGGAACAAGATCGCGCGCAGCGAAGGCGGATGGGCGTTGTGGCAGGATCGCGCCGCCTCGCCCGCATACCGGATCCTGCTGGAGCCGGTCGGCCGGCTCTACTTCGCCGGCGACCATCTCAGCCATGTGACCTCCTGGCAGCACGGCGCTTTCGAGTCCGCCCGGCACGTCGTCACGGCGCTGCACCAGCGGGTGCTCGCAGCGGTCGGGCAGTGATGTCGACCTCCCCCGGACGACCGGCGTGGGTGGTTCCCACCCTGCTGGTCGCAGCCTTCGCGGTGATCTACCTCATCGTGCGGGTGGCCGACATGGATCGCGGACAACCGCCGTTCTCCACGCAAGGAGTGCACGCGCCGACGGCCTCCACTTCGGCCGAGCCTCCGGCCACGCCGGAGCACGGGCTGACGCTCACGTC
>DATFBR010000289.1:0-8733 GCA_035253685.1 Jiangellaceae bacterium | reverse complement strand
GCGGCCGGATCTCACCGACCCGTTCGACCTGGTCGAGGAGGTGGCGCGCCTGCACGGCTACGAGGCGATCCCCTCAGTGCTTCCGGTCGCGCCTGCCGGTCGCGGCATCACACCCGACCAGCGCCTCCGTCGGCGGATCGAACGGGCCGTGGCCGCCGCGGGCTACGCCGAGGCCCCCTCGTACCCCTTCATGGGGCCGGACGATCTCGACGCGCTGGGCCTGCCCGCCGACGATGCGCGCCGCACGGTGCTCCGGCTGGCCAACCCGCTCTCGGACGAGGAACCGTTCCTGCGCACGACGCTGCTTCCCGGGCTGCTCGCGACCGTGCGCCGGAACGTGGGGCGCGGCATTCCGGACGTTGCGGTTTACGAGTCGGGCCTGGTGTTCCGTCCGCGACCCGGGCCGCTGCCGGTGCCGCCACGGTTACCGGTGGACCGTCGCCCCACCGACGAAGAGATCGCGGCGCTGCTCGTCGCCGTGCCCAGCCAGCCTCGACGGCTGGCCACCGCTGCCGCCGGCGACCGATCGCCCGCGGGCTGGTGGGGACCCGCGGAGCCGTTCGTCTGGGCGGATGCCGTGGAAGCGGCTCGGGTCGTCGCCGCCGAGGCGGGTGTGGATCTGACGGTGCGACGCGACGAGCACGCGCCCTGGCACCCCGGGCGGTGCGCAGCGCTGTTCGTCGGAGAGACGCTGGTCGGACATGCCGGTGAGCTGCACCCGAGGGTCGTCGAGGCTCTCGGCCTGCCCGCGCGGACCGTGGCGATGGAGATGGAGATCGACCGGCTCGGAGCCGCGGACGAGCCGACGCGCGCACCCACGGTGTCGACCTTCCCGGTCGCGACCCAGGACGTCGCACTGGTCGTGCCTGCGCAGGTTCCGGCGGCCGACGTCGAGGCGGCCCTGCGGGCGGGCGCGGGCGATCTGCTCGAGTCGCTGCGCCTGTTCGACGTCTACGAGGGCGCCCAGGTCGGCGAGGGCCGTCGGTCGTTGGCCTATGCGCTGCGGTTCCGGGCGCCCGACCGGACGCTCACCGTCGAGGAGACGACGGCCGCACGCGACGGCGCCGTGGCCGAGGCGGCGCGCCGCACCGGAGCGGTCCTGCGCAGTTGAACCCGCGCATGCCCGGAGCGGCCGGTGCACTTGCATGAACTTGTGCCATTGGGCATAGTCATGCGTCGTGGGTCTCAGAGTTGCCGTCGCCGGTGCCAGCGGCTACGCCGGCGGCGAGGTGCTGCGGCTGGCGCTGTCGCACCCGGCGTTCGAGGTCGGTGCGGTGACCGGGCACGACAACGTGGACAGCACGCTGCGGGAACATCACCCGCACCTGACGCCGCTGGCGGAGCGGGTCCTCGAGCCGACGTCACCGGAGGTGCTCGCCGGTCACGACGTCGTCGTCCTGGCGCTGCCGCACGGAAGGTCCGGTGCTCTCGCCGCAGCGCTTCCCGACGACGTCCTGGTGCTCGACTGCGGTGCGGATCACCGGCTGGCCGACGCCGGTTCGTGGCGCGCGTACTACGGGACCCCGCACGCGGGCACATGGCCCTACGGCCTACCCGAGCTCGTCACGGCGGACGGGAAGCAGCGTGACGCGCTCGTGGGCGCGCGGCGGGTGGCGGTGCCGGGGTGCAACGCGACGGCCGTGACGCTGGCCCTCGCGCCCGGGCTGGCCGCGGGTGTGATCGAGCCCACCGACCTCGTCGCCGTGCTCGCATGCGGCACATCCGGTGCGGGGAAGGCCGCGAAGGCCCATCTGACCGCCAGCGAGATCATGGGTGCCGCCAGCCCGTACGGGGTCGGGGGAGTACACCGGCACGTACCCGAGATCGAGCAGAACCTGAGCCGGGCGGCGGGCCGGCCGGTGACGCTTTCGTTCACACCGACGCTGGTCCCGATGTCCCGGGGAATCCTGGCCACGGCCACGGCGCGCCTGGCGCGGGGCGCCGAGGCCGTGAGCGTTCGGGCCGCCTGGGGGGCCGCCTACGCCGACGAGGCATTCGTCCGGCTGCTTCCCGAGGGGTGCTGGCCGTCCACCGCGTCGGTGCTGGGCGCGAACATCGCGCACGTGCAGGTTGCCGTGGACGAGCGGGCCGGTCGGGTCGTCGCGATCGTGGCCCTGGACAACCTCACCAAGGGCACGGCTGGAGCCGCCCTGCAGTGCGCCAACCTCGCGCTCGACATGCCGGAGTCACTGGGCCTTCCGGCCGTGGGGGTGGCGCCGTGAGCGTCACTGCCGCCCGCGGGTTCCGGGCGGCCGGCGCCACCGCCGGCCTGAAGCGCAGCGGCCGGCCGGACGTCGCGCTGGTGGTCAACGACGGGCCGCGGCAGGACGCCGCCGCCGTGTTCACGGCCAACCGGTGCAAGGCCAACCCGGTGCTGTGGAGCGAGCGGACGGTCAGCGACGGTCGGCTGGCCGCCGTCGTCCTCAACTCCGGGGGCGCGAACTGCTACACCGGCGCCGAAGGCTTCCGGACCACGCACGCCGCCGCCGAGCTCGTCGCCCACGTCGTCGGTGCGGGAGCGTTCGACGTCGCCGTCTGCTCCACCGGCCTGATCGGCGAGCAGCTCGACCGGACCCGGCTGGAGGACGGCATCCGCAAGGCCGCCGCCGGGCTCGGGCGGCAGGGCGGGCCGGATGCCGCGGCGGCGATCATGACGACCGACACCCGCCCCAAGCAGTCCGTCGTCGCGGGTGACGGATGGGTGGTCGGTGGCATGGCCAAAGGTGCCGGCATGCTCGCACCGGCGCTCGCCACCATGCTCGTGGTCATCACCACCGATGCGGTCGCGGCCGGCCCGGCCCTCGACCGGGCCCTGCGGGAGTCGACACGTCGCACCTTCGACCGGCTCGACACCGACGGCTGCATGTCCACCAACGACACGGTCCTGCTGATGAGCAGCGGCGCGTCCGGCGTCGAGCCGACCGAGGCAGAGTTCGGCGCAGCCGTCACCCGGACCTGCGCGGACCTGACCCGCCAGCTCTGGGCCGACGCCGAGGGGGCGGCACACCAGGTCGCCGTGGAGGTCGTCAACGCCGCCAGCGAGCAGGACGCCGTCGAGGTGGGCCGCTCGGTCGCCCGCAGCGCCCTGTTCAAGTGTGCGGTCTTCGGCGGCGATCCGGCCTGGGGCCGGGTTCTGGCGGCCATCGGCACTACCGGGGCGTCGTTCGACCCGGCTTCCGTCAGTGTGGCGATCAACGGCGTCCAGGTCTGCCGGGACGGCGGGACGGGTGATCCGCGGGAACTGGTCGACCTGTCCGCGCGGGACGTCTCCGTCACCATCGACCTCGAGGCCGGCACCGCGAGCGCCACCATCCTCACCACCGATCTCACCCACGACTACGTCCACGAGAACTCGGCGTACTCGACATGACCGCCCCGACCCACGAGCAGGCACTCACCAAGGCGGCCACGCTGGTCGAGGCCCTGCCGTGGCTCGAGCGGTTCCACGGCAAGGTCGTGGTAGTCAAGTACGGCGGCAAGGCGATGGGAGACGAGGCCCTGAGGAGGTCGTTCGCCGACGACATCGTGTTCCTGCGGCTGGCCGGTCTCAAGCCGGTGGTCGTCCACGGCGGCGGTCCGCAGATCTCCAGCATGCTCGACCGGCTGGGGATCGAGACCGAGTTCCGCGGCGGCCTGCGGGTGACGACCCGAGCAGCGATGGACGTGGTCCGGATGGTGCTGGTCGGCCAGGTCGGCCGCGACCTGGTGGGTCTGGTCAACCAGCACGGTCCCTATGCGGTGGGCCTGTCGGGTGAGGACGCCGGGCTGTTCACCGCGCGCCGTCACAGTGCCGTGGTCGACGGCGAGAGCGTCGACCTCGGGCTGGTCGGCGACGTTGCCCGGGTACGACCGGAAGCCGTCGTCGACCTGATCGCGGCCGGCCGGATCCCGGTCGTGTCGTCGGTGGCACCGGACGCCGCCGGTGTGGTGCACAACGTCAACGCCGACACGGCCGCCGCCGCGCTGGCCGTGGAGCTGGGTGCCGAGAAGCTGGTCGTGCTGACCGACGTCGCCGGGCTGTTCCGGGACTGGCCGGCGAACACGGAGGTGATCGCCGAGGTCGCCGTCGACGAACTGGCCGCCATGCTGCCGGCGCTCGACGTCGGGATGGTGCCCAAGATGGCAGCGTGCGTACGCGCCGTGCGGGGCGGCGTGCCCGAGGCGACCGTGCTTGACGGCCGGCTGCCCCACGCACTGCTGCTCGAGGTGTTCACCGACGAGGGCGTCGGGACGATGGTGGTGCCGTCGTGACAGTGCAGGACGACTGGTTGGACCGCTACGGGCTGGCCGTGATGGGCACGTTCGGGCGTCCGCAGCGCGTGCTGGTGCGCGGTGAGGGCTGTCACGTCTGGGACTCGGACGGGCGGCGCTATCTCGACCTGCTCGGTGGGCTCGCCGTCAACGTGCTCGGCCACGGACACCCCGTCCTGACCAAGGCCGTCGCGGCACAGCTCGAGACTCTCGGCCACGTCTCGAACTTCTTCGCGACCGAGCCCCAGGTCGTCCTGGCCGAGCGGCTGCAGGCGCTGGCCGGCGGAGCCGGACGGGTGTTCTTCACCAACTCCGGTGCGGAGGCCGTCGAGACCGCGTTCAAGATTGCCCGCCGGACCGGCCGGCCGCGGATCGTGGCGGCCGAGAACGGCTTCCACGGCCGGACGATGGGCGCCCTGGCCCTGACCGGGAAGCCCGCGATCCGCGACCCGTTCGTACCCCTGCCGGACGGTGTGGTCCACGTACCGTACGGCGATGCCGCGGCACTTGCGGCGGTCGTCGACGCGGAAACCGCCGCGGTGATCCTCGAGCCCGTCCAGGGAGAGGCCGGTGTCCGTGTGCCGCCGCCCGGGTACCTGGCTGCCGCCCGGGAAGTCACCCGCGAGCACGGCGCACTGCTCGTGCTCGACGAGATCCAGACCGGGGTCGGCCGGACCGGCGAGTGGTTCGCGTTCCAGCGCGACGGCGTCGACCCGGACGTGGTCACGATCGCGAAGGGCCTCGGTGGTGGGCTGCCGATCGGCGCGTGCATCGCCTCGGGGGCGGCCGCCACCCTGCTGGGCCCGGGGTCGCACGGCTCGACGTTCGGCGGGAACCCGGTCGCGGCGGCGGCCGCCGTCGCGGTCCTGGACACGATCGACGCCGAGAACCTGCTCGCGAACGTCCGTGCCGTGGGCGAGCGGTTGCGCGCCGGTATCGGCGGGCTCGCCCATCCGCTGGTCGCGAGCGTCCGGGGCATCGGGCTGCTCCTCGCCGTCGAGCTGACCGCGCCGGTGGCGATCCAGGCGGCCGCCGCGGCACTCCGGGCGGGATTCATCGTCAATCCGGTCGCGGCGGACGCGATACGCCTGGCCCCGCCGCTGATCCTGTCCGCCGGCCAGGCGGTGGAGTTCGTGGCCGCACTACCCGTCATCCTCGACGACCTGCGGGAGGGCTGATGCAGACAGCGACACCGATGACGCGGGCGGCCCGCCACCAGCGCATCGCGGAGGTGCTCCTGCGCGTGCCGGTGCGTTCGCAGACGGAGCTGGCCGCCATGCTCGCCCTCGACGGCATCGCCGTGACCCAGGGAACGCTCTCGCGCGATCTCGACGAGATGGGCGCGGTGAAGATCCGCGACCCGAACGGCGACCTCGTGTACGCACTGCCGGGAGAGGGGGGCGACCGGACACCACGCGCCGCAGCTCCCTCGGCGATCGACGCGAAGCTGGTCCGGGTCTGCGAAGAGATCCTGGTGTCGGCTCGGTCGTCGGCGAACCTGGTCATCCTGCGCACACCGCCCGGCGCGGCGCAGTACCTCGCCTCGGCCGTCGACCGGGCCGCACCCGACACGGTTCTTGGCACCATCGCCGGCGACGACACGGTCCTCGTCGTCACCACCGACCCGACCAGCGGGGGAGACGTCGCCGACTGGTTCCTGGCTCTTGCGGAGGGTCGCACCCCGCACCTGGCAGAAGGAGCACATCGTGACTGAGCGCGTCGTCCTGGCCTACTCCGGAGGCCTGGACACCTCCGTCGCCATCGGCTGGATCGCCGAGCAGACGGGGGCCGAGGTCATCGCTGTCGCGGTCGACCTCGGCCAGGGCGGTGAGGACCTCGACACGATTCGCAAGCGGGCGCTGGCCTGCGGCGCCGTCGAGGCCTACGTGGCCGACGCCCGGGAGGAGTTCGCCGACCGGTACTGCCTGCCGGCACTGAAGGCCAACGCCCTGTACATGGACCGCTACCCGCTGGTGTCGGCACTGTCCCGGCCGCTCATCGTCGAGCATCTGGTGGCCGCCGCACGCCGGCACGGTGCGTCCGTCGTGGCACACGGGTGCACCGGCAAGGGCAACGACCAGGTGCGCTTCGAGGTCGGGATCCGCACGCTCGCGCCCGACCTCAGCTGCCTCGCGCCGGTCCGTGATCTGGCGCTCACCCGGGACAAGGCGATCGACTATGCGGAGAAGCACGACCTGCCGATCGAGACGACGAAGAGCAACCCGTTCTCGATCGACCAGAACGTGTGGGGTCGCGCGATCGAGACCGGCTTCCTCGAGGACATCTGGAACGCACCGACCGAGGACGTGTACGCGTACACCGCCGACCCGGCTACGCCGCGTGCGCCCGACGAGGTGGTCGTCACCTTCGATGCGGGCGTGCCGGTGGCCCTCGACGGGAAACCGGTGACCATGCTGCAGGCGATCTCCGAGCTGAACCGCCGGGCCGGCGCCCAGGGGGTCGGGCGGCTCGACCTGGTCGAGGACCGGCTGGTCGGCATCAAGAGTCGCGAGGTGTACGAGGCTCCGGGGGCGATCACACTCGTCACGGCCCACCAGGAGCTGGAGAACGTGACCGTCGAGCGCGACCTGGCCCGGTTCAAGCGCGGCGTCGAGCAGCGCTGGAGCGAGCTGGTCTACGACGGGCTGTGGTCGAGCCCGCTGCGCCGTGCGCTGAGCAGCTTCGTGGACGAGGCGAACGAGCACGTCAGCGGCGACGTCCGGCTGGTGCTGCACGGCGGTCGGGCCGCCGTCACCGGACGGCGGTCCGAACAGAGCCTCTACGACTTCGGGCTCGCGACCTACGACACCGGCGACCGGTTCGACCAGTCGTTCGCGCGCGGGTTCATCGAGCTGTTCGGACTGCCGTCGAGGCTGGTGGCGGCGAGGGACCACCGGCGTGGCTGAGCGCGGCGCAGGTTCCGGCCTGTGGGGTGGCCGGTTCACCGCCGGACCGGCCGCCGCGATGGCCGAGCTCTCCCGCAGCACCGGCGTGGACTGGCGGCTCGCCCGGTACGACATCGCCGGTTCGAGGGCGCACGCCCAGGCACTGCGCGATGCGGGGCTGCTCGACGACGCCGAGCTCACCGGCATGCTGGCCGGCCTGGACGCGCTCGACGGCGACGTGGCGGCCGGTGACTTCGCCCCACGGCCGTCCGACGAAGACGTGCACACGGCTCTGGAGCGCGGCCTGATCGAGCGCGTCGGACCGGAGCTCGGTGGCAAGCTGCGAGCCGGCCGCTCCCGCAACGACCAGGTGGCGACGCTGCTGCGGATGTACCTGCGCGACGCGGCGCGGACGGTGGCCGGCCTCGTTCTCGACCTCGTCGACGTGTTGACCGCCCTCGCGGGCGGGAACCTCGGGGTAGCCATGCCGGGCCGGACCCACCTGCAGCACGCCCAGCCGGTCCTGCTCTCGCACCACCTGCTCGCGCACACCTGGGCCCTCCTGCGTGATGTCGACCGGTTCCGTGACTGGGACCGGCGCGCCGACGAGTCGCCGTATGGTTCCGGTGCGCTGGCGGGTTCGTCGCTGGGACTGAGCCCCGAGCTCGTGGCGGAGACGCTCGGCTTCTCCCGCGCCGTGGAGAACTCGATCGACGGCACGGCCTCGCGCGACGTCGCCGCCGAGTTCGCGTTCGTGGCGGCGATGGTGGGGGTCGACGTGTCGCGGCTCGCGGAAGAGGTCGTGATGTGGGCCACGAAGGAGTTCTCCTTCGTCGAGCTGGACGACGCGTGGTCGACCGGGTCGTCGATCATGCCGCAGAAGAAGAACCCCGACGTGGCCGAGCTCGCTCGCGGCAAGGCCGGCCGGTTGGTGGGCAACCTGACCGGCCTGCTGACCATGCTCAAAGCCCTGCCGCTCGCGTACAACCGGGATCTGCAGGAGGACAAGGAGCCCGTCTTCGACTCCGTCGACTCGCTCGTACTTCTGCTTCCTGCTTTCACGGGCATGGTGTCGACGCTGCGGTTCCACACCACTCGGATGGAGCAGTTGGCACCGCAGGGGTTCTCGCTGGCGACGGACGTCGCCGAGTGGCTAGTTCGTGACGGTGTGCCCTTCCGCGAGGCACATGAGATCGCGGGGGCCTGTGTGCGGCGGTGCGAGGAGCGCGGGATCGAGTTGTGGGACCTCACCGACGAGGACCTGGCCGCGGTCTCCGTCCACCTCCGCCCACCGGTGCGCTCCGTGCTGAGCGTCGCCGGCTCGCTGGCGTCCCGATCGGGCAAGGGCGGTACGGCTCCGCTGCGCGTCGCCGACCAACTCGACGCCGCACGCACCCGCGTGACAACGTTGCGGGCCTGGGCGGCGGGCGAGTGAGCGACGGTGTCGGCCGGGCGTTCTTCGAGCGGCCGGTCCTGGAGGTCGCGCCGTCGGTCCTCGGCTGCGTGCTCGTGAACGGGCCCGTCGCCGTGCGGTTGACGGAGGTCGAGGCGTACGACGGCCCGGCCGACCCCGGCTCCCACGCCTACCGTGGTCGGA
>DATFBR010000288.1:0-4650 GCA_035253685.1 Jiangellaceae bacterium | reverse complement strand
TGAGCGAGGCCGTCGGTCACCGGCTCGGGCGGTGAGCGAGGCCGTCGGTCACCGGCTCGGGCGGCCGGCATGACCGCGACCGTCGACGCTTCGCCGGAGCGGGTGGCGCGGGCCTGCCTGTCCGCTCTGGTGGAACCGGGCACCGGGGTTGCCATCGTGACCGAACTGCGCCGGCATGGGCCGCAGGTGGTCCTGGACCGGCTCAGCTCCGGTGACCGCACCCTTGATCCGGACGCACGAATGCAGCGTCGCGCTGGCGCCGTCGACGGCGCCGACCTGCTCCGCCGGGCCGCGGCGGCCGGCGCCAGGTTCCAGTGCCCTGGCGACCCGGAGTGGCCCGCCGGACTGGAGACGCTCGACCTCGCTCTGGAGGCGGGGACCACGGCGGCCGGGCCACCGCCGATCGGTCTGTGGGTCCGCGGCGAGCCCGACCTGGCCGAGGCCACCGGCCGGTCGGTCGCCGTGGTGGGCTCGCGGACAGCCACCGAGTACGGCCTGCGGGTCGCGGCCGACCTCGCCGCGGACCTGGCGACGGCGGGCTGGACGGTGGTGTCCGGGGCGGCCTACGGCATCGATGCGGCCGCCCACCGCGGCGCGCTGGCGGCCGGCGGGGTCACGGTGGCCGTGCTCGCCTGCGGCGTGGATGTCGTCTACCCGAGGGGTCATGCGACACTGCTCCACCGCATCAACGGCGAAGGGCTCATCGTCAGCGAGCTCCCGCCCGGCTCCACGCCGACGCGTCCGCGCTTCCTGGCGCGTAACCGGCTCATCGCGGCGATGACAGCTGGAACGGTCGTGGTCGAGGCGGCGCCCCGATCGGGGGCACTGAACACCGCCGGCTGGGCGTCCGAGCAGGGCCGTGCCGTACTCGCCATGCCCGGTCCGGTCACGTCGACGATGTCGGCCGGCTGTCACGATCTGGTCCGCCGCGCAGTGGCGACACTGGTCACCGACGCCGCCGAGGTCGTCGACATGGTGGGAGACCTCGGTGCCGACGCCGTGGCGGAACGACGAGGTGCGCCGCGTCCGTGGGACGACCTGGCACCGCTCGCACGCGACGTGCTCGAGGCGATGCCCGCGCGCGGCCCCGCCACCGTCGACGAGCTGTGCCGCAGCACCGGGCTGGCAGCCGGTGCCTGCATCGCCGCGCTCGGTGAGCTCACGCTCTCCGGGCTGGTCGTCACCGGTGCGCAGGGTTGGAGCCTGGCGCCGCGCCGCCGCGGTGCTTGACCTGCCAGGGCCCGGCCCGGACGGTGGAACCATGCCTGGCCGCGTGGGTGGCGACACCGAGGTCCCGCCCGCAATGCAGGCGGCGATCGAGGAGTTCGCCGCGCACCTGACCGCCGAGCGCGACCGATCCGAGCACACCGTACGGGCCTACGTCGGCGACGTCACCGACCTGGTCGACCATCTCCTCCGGTTGGGCCGGACCGACCTGGGCGGACTCGACGTGGCGGCACTGCGCAGCTGGCTGGCCCGGCAGCGGACGCTGGGAAGGGCCCGGTCCACACTGGCTCGGCGGGCTTCGGCGGCGAGGACGTTCACCGCGTGGGCGCACCGGCATGGCCTGATCGCCGCCGATCCGGGCGGCCTGCTGGGCAGTCCCAAGGCCCGGCGCGAACTCCCCGGAGTCCTCGCCGTCGATGCCGCCACGGCCGTGCTCGACGCGGTGGCCGCGGCGGCGGCCGACGGCGACCCGGTGGGTCTCCGCGATCGGGCGCTGCTCGAGCTGCTCTACGCGACGGGCATCCGCGTCAGCGAGCTCGTGGGACTCGACCTGCGCGACGTCGATCGCCATCGACGCGTGGTCCGCGTGCTCGGCAAGGGCCGCAAGGAACGGAGCGTGCCGTTCGGTGCGCCCGCGGATGCCGCTGTGCACGACTGGCTGGTCCGCGGCCGGCCGCACCTGGCCGTCCCCGCGGCAGGAGACGCCGTGTTCGTCGGTGTGCGGGGCAACCGGCTCGGCGCGCGAGCGGCACGTGAGATCGTCCACGTCCGGTTCCGCGCCGTACCCGGCGCTCCCGACGTGGGACCGCACGGCTGGCGGCACGCGGCCGCTACGCACCTGCTCGACGGCGGCGCGGACCTGCGGAGCGTCCAGGAGCTGCTCGGGCACGCGTCGCTCGCGACCACGCAGGTGTACACCCACGTGTCGGTCGACGGGTTGCGGCGCGCCTACCAGCAGGCCCACCCGCGCGCCTGAGGACTCCACAGGTCAGCGGATCCCGGCAGCAGCTGCGGCCGCGAGCGTGCGCCCGACCGTCGGGAATAGACCGACGTCGTGGGCCGACCCCGATGGCGAAGGGGCCGGACCGACGTCCGGACCCGGCTCTGCGCGGACCGAGTCGGGCCCGAGCGGCAGCAGCCGGACGCGGCGACCGGCCAGCAGACCGAACGGGTCGAGGTACGTGTCGCCGGCCAGCAGGCCCCAGTGCAGACATGCGTGCGGAGCGCAGTGGCTGGCGACGAGGTCGAGCGTGCCGATCGCCTGACCCGCCTCGACCCGCCCGCCGGCCGGGACGTGGGCCGTCACCGGCTCGTAGGTCGTGCGCAGGTCGCCGTGGCTCACCACGACCACGCCGCGTCCGGCGACGGCACCGGCATACGTGACCACTCCGGCACCGGCCGTGCGGACCGTCGAACCGGCCGCAGCCGCGAGGTCGACCCCCCGGTGCCCTGGAAGCCACCGTCGTCCGGGCGGCTCGAAGCCGCGGACGACCTGAACGTCCGCGCCGTCGAGGGGTCGGATCCATGCCCCGGGTGGGGGCGGCCCGGCGAGCGCGGCTGCCGGGACGACGGTCGACGTCACAGCGACCAGTACCGCGGCACCGCGGCAGAGCGCGTGGAGGAGTGCGCTGCTGACAAAGGTCGGCCGGGTCATTGCGCGATCCTGCGCGACCGGCCGAATCGGCTACCAGGAGCAGCCGCGACGCTGTGGACAGCAGACACGCCCGGGCGCGACCTGTGGACGTGGACGAAGTGCTGGCTGCGCCCCAAGGGCTGGCTGCGCCGCAGGGCTGTCCGTAGCCTCGACGAGGTGACCACCCGGTTCGAGTGTGTCGTGATCGACTCCCTCGATCCGGTGCGCGTGGCTCGGTTCTGGTCGGCGGTCACCGGGTGGCAGCTCGCCATGGAGATCGCCGACGAGGTGGCCGTCGAGCCGCCCGACGGCGACCCGGACGGCATCCCGCTGGTGTTCGTCCCGGTACCCGAGCCCAAGACGGGCAAGAACCGGATCCATCTCGATCTCCGGTCGGAGACGGCACGAGGCCAGGCGGACACCGTGCTCCGCCTGCGCGATCTCGGCGCCACACCCGTGGACATCGGGCAGGGCGACGTTCCGTGGGACGTGCTGGCCGATCCCGAGGGGAACGAGCTGTGCGTGCTGGATCCACGCGACGACTACGAGGACACCGGGCCGGTGGCCGCCGTGGTCATCGACACCGCGGCCCCGACCGCTCGAGCCGTCTTCTGGTCGGCCGCCACCGGCTGGCCCGTCGTCCGTGGCGGCCCGGACTACGCGGCGCTGCGGGCCGCCGAGGGCCGGGGCCCGTACATCGAGCTGATCGGTGCCACCCAGCCCAAGATCGTGAAGAACCGCCTGCACCTCGACGTCGCACCCTATGCGGACGGCGACCACGCAGCAGAGGTGGCTCGGCTCACCGCACTCGGCGCCAGGCCGGTGGACATCGGGCAGGGCGACGTTCCGTGGACGGTGCTCGCCGACCCGGAAGGCAACGAGTTCTGCGTCCTGCTGCCGCGCTGAGCTCACCGAACTGGTCGGCGACCGTCCGGCTCCCGTACACTGACGTCGGCCTGGTCCCGACCAGGTCCAACTTCGCGTGCCCTGTGCACGGTCGCCGCCCATCGGTCCCCGGTTCCGCCGGGGTGGGTGACGACCAGGGCGCCAGGCGCGGCGGCCACCACGGCCCCGCGGACAACCGGACGACGCGTTCCTGTCACGGCAGGGCGCGGGAGGAGGCAGGCGCGGCCATGGCCGTCGTCACCATGAAGCAGCTGCTCGAGAGCGGCGTCCACTTCGGTCACCAGACCCGACGCTGGAACCCGAAGATGAAGCGGTTCATCTTCACCGAGCGCAACGGCATCTACATCATCGACCTGCAGCAGTCGCTGTCATACATCGACCGCGCCTATGAGTTCGTGAAGGAGACCGTCGCCCACGGCGGTTCCGTGCTGTTCGTCGGCACCAAGAAGCAGGCGCAGGAGGCCGTGCGCGAACAGGCGACCCGGGTCGGCATGCCCTATGTGACCGAGCGGTGGCTGGGCGGCATGCTCACCAACTTCCAGACCGTCCACAAGCGCCTCCAGCGGCTCAAGGAGCTGGAGGAGCTCGACTTCGACGACCCGACGGCGTCCGGGCTCACCAAGAAAGAGCTGCTCATGCGCAAGCGTGAGATGGAAAAGCTGCAACGCAGCCTCGGCGGCGTCCGCGATATGGCCCGGATCCCCAGCGCGGTGTGGATCGTCGACACGAAGAAGGAGCACCTCGCCGTCGACGAGGCGCGCAAACTCAACATCCCGATTGTGGCCATCCTCGACACCAACTGCGACCCGGACGAGGTGACGTACCCGATCCCCGGCAACGACGACGCGATCCGCGCCGTCACGCTGTTGACCCGCGTCGTCGCC
>DATFBR010000287.1:0-5059 GCA_035253685.1 Jiangellaceae bacterium | reverse complement strand
GGAGCCTGGGCGAGGTTGCGCGACCGGCAGGTCTCCGCGCTCGACGCGGCGCTCTACGACGACCGCACGCTGGTTCGGATACTGGGGATGCGGCGCACCATGTTCGTGCTGCCGACCGAGCTGGCGCCCGTTGTGCTGGCGGCGTGCACGAAGGCGATCGCCGCGGTGGAACGACGCAAGACCGTCCAGTTCCTGTCCGAGGCCGGCTTCGCCGACGACGTGCCGACCTGGCTCGAGGAGGTGGAGGCGTCGACGATCGCCGCCCTCCGCGCCCGCGGAGAGGCGCTGTCGACGGAACTGTCCGCGGACGTGCCGGACCTCGCCCAGCAGATGGTGCTGGCCCGGGGCAAGGCCTACGAGGGCAAGCAGAGCGTCGCGACCAGGGTGCTCCCGCTGCTGGCAGCGGACGGCCGGGTGGTGCGTGGCAGGCCGCGCGGGTCGTGGCTGTCGACCCAGTACCGGTGGTCCTTGACCGAGGACTGGCTGCCGGGCGGGCTGGCCGAACTCCCGGTCGAAGCGTCGCGGGTCGATCTCGCCCGTCGCTGGCTGCGCGCCTTCGGCCCCGCCCCGGTCAATGACCTCAAGTGGTGGAGCGGATGGACGCTCGGGCAGACCAGGGCGGCGCTGCGTGAGGTCCGGCCGGTCGAGGTCGACCTCGACGGCGTGCCGGGCATCGCTCTCGCCGGCGACGTCGAGCCGACGCCGGTTCCGGAACCGCATGCGCTCCTGCTGCCCCCGCTCGATCCGAGCGTCATGGGCTGGTCGGCACGCGAGTGGTTCCTCTGCGGCCACGACAAAGCGCTGTTCGACACGAACGGCAATGCGGGACCGACCGTGTGGTGGGACGGCCGCATCGTCGGTGGTTGGGGCCAACGCTCCGATGGTGAGATCGCCTACCGCCTTCTCGACGACGTCGGCGGCGAAGCAGAGGCGGCGGTCGAGGCGGTCGCTGCCGAGCTTCGCGAATGGATGGGACCGGTCCGGGTGCGGTCGAAGTTCCGTACTCCACTGGAGCGCGAGCTAACCGCCTGAGATGTTCCCCCCGGCCAGCAGTCGCGCCGCCACCGACATCCACGTCCAGCCGAGGGCGACGCGGCCGTGATCACCTGAGCTGCCCGATCCGGATCGCGTTGCCGAACGGGTCGCGCAGCCCGAAGTCGACGCCGTACGGGCGCTCGGTCGGCTCATCGGTGAGATCCACACCTCGGGCCAGCAGCGTGTCGTAGGTCTTCTGGGCGTCGTCGGTGCTGATGCAGAGCCAGCCGCCCATCGCACCCTTGGTCAACAACTCGCGCACCTGCTCCGCGGTGGCCTGGTCCATCGCGGGTGGGCCGGGCAGTTCCAGCAGGATCTGGCGCTCGGGCTGGCCCGGCACGTTGACCGTCAGCCAGCGCATGAAGCCCAGGTCCTGATCGGTGTGGACCTCGAGGCCGAGCTTGCCGACGTAGAAGTCGAGCGCCTCGTCCTGGTCGAGCACGAAGATCTGCGATTGCGTGATGGAGTTCAGCATGCCGACGACGCTAGACGACCGGCGAACCCGGTCGCTTATCCGAAACTGCTCGGCCGGGTCCATGCCCGGGTGAAGCAGGTCGGCGCGGTACCGACCTGAGCATTCCTGCGATGCTCGGTGGGCGACTCGCCGACGATCTCGGTGAAGGTCCGGCTGAAGGTACCCAGGCTGGTGAATCCGACGTCGAAACAGATCTCGGTGACGCTGCGGTCGGACTCGCGCAGCAGGAACATCGCCCGCTCGACCCGGCGCCGCTGCAGGTACCGGTGCGGCGTCTCACCGAAGGTCGCGCGGAAGGTCCGGATGAAGTGCGCCTCGGAGACGTGGGCGATCCTGGCGAGAGTGGGCACGTCCAGCGGCTGGGCGTAGGTGCGGTCCATCGCGTCGCGGGCCCGGAGCAGCCGGCGGTTCGACTGCTCCACGGCGCGGCTCATTGCGTCATCACATCACGACCCGGCGACGGGCCGGCAGGCCACGCCGGTGGGCGGCCAGAGCCCTCAGCCGCGCGGTTCCAGCAGCTGCGAGGCGTGCACGGCGGCCGCAAGCGCGTCGGGATCACCGGTGCGTGCGTACGCCTCGACCGCCGTGTCGGTGAACTTGATGACGTGCTCGTCGCCGTGCGCCGCCGCGCGTTCCACGGACTCGGCCGCGGGATCGGCCGCGGTCGGTGCGGCGGGCAGATCGGAGCGCGGCAGAGCGACGGCCGGCTCGTACATGGCGACGATCGCCGCACTCGCCGCCCAGACTGCGGACAGGCTCGGCGCCCACATCCGTCTCGGGAGAACCGGCAGCGCATGCAGCACGGCATTCGGTGCGGTCGCCGTGTGCACCAACAGGACCGGACTGCCGTATCCGTGGGTGAGGTATCGCATGGTCGCGGCGTCGATCAGGTCGGTGAGGCGCTCTTCGACATCGACCGCGTCGGCGGCCGGACGCAGGGAGGTCAGCGACGCCGACCAGCCGGCCAGGTCGGCCAGCTTCGGGATGCGCGAAGCGATCACACCCCGCTGGACGGGCAGGTGCGGCACCGCGTCGAGCGCAGCCGCCGCATCCAGAGTTCCCGCCGGGGCCGTGACGCCCGGGACGGAGCGCCAGCGGGCCGCCCAGAAGGCCAGCCCGTGCGCCAGCTCGGTCTGTGCCGTGGCGCCTTCGTTCCCGGACAGCAGGGTTCGGATCGCGTGGCCGACCCTGATGACCCCGTGGGTGGCGCCGGCGCTGATACCGGGGAGCAGCCGGGGCCACCATGTCGCCAGCACCTCGCGCCACGGCTGCTCGGTCATCTGGCTGGAGAAGTAGGCCGTCCAGTCGCCGACCCGCCGGCCGTCTCCGAGCGCGTCACGCCAGGTCCGGCCGGTGATCCGGTCACCCTCCTCGGGCAGCGCCTCCAGGCGCGGCAGGTACTCGTCCACCCATCGGGGAACGTCGACCTCGTGGCCACGCCTGACCAGGACCTCGACGGCCATCGGTCCGTGGTTCGAGAGCCCGTTGTTGCCCTCCTCGTCCCCGCCGAACTCGGGGCCGGTGCGGTGCAGACGGTCGTACGCCTCGTCCAGGGTCTGGTTGCCCACGTCAGCCCTCCTCGGTCACCTCGACACTACGGGCGACAACGAGTGCCGCGAAGTGCGGCACCGATGAATCGGCAGCCGATCCGGCGTCATCAGCGGTAGAAGTGGGACTGCACCCGTCCCACGCAGTCACAGCGGAAGGAGCGCCTCATGTTCGCCGACTCCAAGGCGTACAGCGGTTTCGCAGTGGATGACCTGCAGAAGGCCAAGCAGTTCTACACCGAGACCCTGGGTCTGCGGATGTCCGAGATCGACGCCGACAACGGCCTGATGGCGCTGCACATCTCGGGCAGCCGGGACATCCTCGTCTACCTCAGCCCCACCCACAGCCCCGCGTCGTTCACCATCCTCAACTTCCCGGTGGAGGACGTCGAGGCGGCCGTGGACGAGCTGATGCAGCGAGGCGTTCGGTTCGAACGGTACGAAGGCTTCGATCAGGACGACAAGGGCATCAACCGCGGCGTCGGCCCGCCGATCGCCTGGTTCAAGGATCCGGCCGGCAACATCCTGTCCGTCACCACGCAGGACTGAACCGGCTGAGCGGCGCCGAGGCCCGGGCGCCCCCTTCGACGGCGACTCAGTTTCCTGCACGTCACGTGGCGCGCCCGAACAGCACCAGTGCCCATGCCAGGCAGCCCAACGCGACGGTGGATGCTGCCGTCCGAACGATGTTCCAGCGGGCCCACCGGGATTCGTCGAACTGCGCGCGCACTGCGGCGAGGTCGACGATGCGATCGGGGTCTCCGGCCGCCTTGATCGCATCGTTCAGCGGAACGTTGACGGCGATGGTGATGACGAACACGGCCAGGTAGAGGACGAGCGCCGCCGCGACCCAGGGCAGCCCGGACCTGTGGTCCGCGGGGAGGTGAAGCGCCGCGGCGAGCGCGGTGAACGCGAGGGCGCCCACGAAGCCACCGCCGAGGAACCAGGGATTGATGATCGCCCGGTCGATCGCCTGGAACGCGCCGACGAACGTCCGGTCGTCCGTTCGGCCGAGACCGGGCATGATCGTGTGGGCGTACAGACCGAAGACACCCGCCATCAGACCCATGGACATCGTGGCGGCGATCAGCGTTGTGGCTCGCAGCGCATCCATCGATTCCTCCGTGGCACTCGGTCCATCTGGCTTACCGCGGCATCAGCGTCGGTTCAGCGGCGTCAGCCGCCACTTCCGTACGGCCGAGTGATGATCTCGAGGAAGTGACCGTTCGGGTCCTCCCAGTACACGCCCCGGCCGCCGTCGTTGGTGTTGAACTCGCCCGGCCGGGATCGTCCCGGGTCCGCCCAGTAGGGCAGTCGCCGCTCGCGGATCCGGCCGAAGATCTGGTCCCACTCCGCCTCACCGACGAGGAACGCGTAGTGCTGCGGGTGAACCGGACCCTGGGCATCGACGAAGTCGAGGGAGACGTCGTTGTGGACCTGTACCACCAGGAACGGTCCGTACGGGGTGGGCTCGGCGAGGCCGAGGATCTCGGCCATGAAGGTCGCCGACTCGTGCTTGTCGTGCGCCGACACGATCGTGTGGTTCAGCTGGACGGGCATGGGCACTCCTGTCGAGGACGAGCCTTCATCGTTCAGTCGTGTTCGAAGTCTCGGCAAGCAGCTCAACCAACCGGTCGAGGAAGGCACGCTGCCCGACCACGATCCTCGTCCGCGCCTGCTCCACGCCAAGCCATGCGACCCGGTCGATCTCGGGGAACTCCTGGAAGCGGCCGGACCGGCGCGGCCACTCCATCGTGAACGTCCCGGGCACGGCTCGAGCGGGATCGAGGTCGCCCTCGACGGCCCACGCCGTCACGACCTTGCCGCCGGATTGGCGGATCTCGCCGAGATCGATGAGATCGCCGGACGGCACCGGCAGCCCAAGCTCCTCCTCGAACTCCCGCCGGGCTGCCGAGGCGGGCTCCTCGTCCGGCCCGTACTCCCCTTTGGGCATCGACCAGGCGCCAGCGTCGCGCCGGACCCAGAACGGCCCACCCATGTG
>DATFBR010000286.1:0-3913 GCA_035253685.1 Jiangellaceae bacterium | reverse complement strand
CAACCATCCACCGGCAGGGCGAACTTGGCCACCAGCCGGTCGGTGAACGGCGCCGTGTGCAAACGCGCCAGCCGGACCGGCTGACCGCCGCGGCGGACCTCGATCCGGGCGCCGGGCCGGAGGTCGACGGTGCGACGCCCGTCGCACCAGAGGACCGCGCCGGCCGTCATGGGCTGGATCGTGACGGCCAGCTGCGACGTGGGCGCCACGACCAGCGGCCGCGCGAACAGCGCGTGCGCACTGATCGGGACCAGGAGCAGCGCCTCGACCTCCGGCCACACCACGGGCCCACCCGCGCTGAAGGCATAGGCCGTCGACCCGGTGGGCGTCGCCATCACGACCCCGTCGCATCCCCACCGGGACAGCGGCCGGCCGTCCACCTCGGCGACGACCTCCAGCATGCGTTCGCGGCTGGACTTCTCGACGCTGGCCTCGTTGACCGCCCACTCGCGCGCGGTGAGGTCACCGTCCTGGTGTACGAACACGTCGACCGTCATCCGCTCCTCGACCTCGTAGCTGCGAGCGACGACGTGTTCGACCACGTAGCCGAGATCGTCGCGCTCGGCCTCGGCGAGGAAGCCCACGTGGCCGAGGTTGACGCCCAGCACCGGGGTCGCCGACGGCCGTGCGATCTCTGCGCCGCGCAGCAGCGTGCCGTCGCCACCGAGGACGATCACCAGTTCGCACGCATGCGCCGCATCGGGCCCCGGCTCCACGACGGTGGCACCGGCCACGTCCAGCCGGCCGGCCTCGGGCAGCAGCACACGTACGGTGACGCCGGCCTTGTGCAGGAGGTCCACCGCCTCCTTGGCCGCGTGGCGCGCCTCCGGCCGGCCCGGGTGGGCCACCAGCAGCACGGCGCGATCGCTGGTCATGCTGGTCCCTCCTCGACGGCGCGCTGCACGGCGACCGGATCGAGCGGCGATGCGTCGGCCCGCAACCACAGGAAGTACTCGACGTTGCCCGACGGACCGGGCAACGGGCTCGCCGTCACGCCGGCAACGCCGAGCCCCACCTCGCCGGCTGCGGCTGCGACCGAGCGTACGGCGTCGGCCCGCAGGGCAGGTTCGCGGACGACACCACCCCGGCCGACCCGGTCGCGGCCCACTTCGAACTGCGGCTTCACCATGAGCAGGAGGTCACCGCCCGGTGCGGTGACGGCAGCGAGGGCGGCGAGCACGAGCCGCAGCGAGATGAACGAGAGGTCGGCGACGACCAGGTCGACCGGCTTCCCCACGATCTCGGGTGAGAGGTCGCGGACATTGGTGCGGTCGAGCACGACGACGCGTGGGTCGGAGCGCAGCGACCAGGCCAGCTGGCCGTACCCCACGTCGACGGCGACCACCTCGGCGGCCCCACGCCGGAGGAGGACATCGGTGAACCCGCCCGTGGATGCTCCGGCGTCGAGGCACCGCCGCCCGACGACGCCGAGACCGGCGGCAGCGAATGTGTCGAGTGCGCCGGCGAGCTTGTGCCCACCCCGCGACACGTAGTCGTCGTCGCCGGTGGGCTCGTTGACGACGATCGGTTCGGCGCCGGCGACGGCGGTGGCCGGCTTCGACGCGACCCTGCCCCCGACCCGGACGCGACCGCCGGCGATCAAGGTGGCGGCCTGCTCGCGCGAGCGCGCCAACCCGCGCCGGACCAGTTCGGCATCCAGTCGTCGCCTCGACGGCACGGCCGGGTCAGCCGTCCTCGTCCTCGTCGGCCAGGGCGTCCTGCAGCGACCCGTGCACCTCTTCGATGGCGGCCGCGTGCTCGTGCACGGGCGCCTCGTCCAGGCCGTCGAGCGCGGCCAGCGCGGTGTCGATGCGGGCGTCGCCCGTTCTGCTCGGGTGACCGGATCCGGGTTCGCCCGTATCCGCTGATCGCTGCTCGGCCATGGCACCTCGCCTCGTGTCGCACGTCGCGATCACGCTAGTACGTCGTCCCCGTCATCGGGACGCGCCGCTGCGGCGTCGGCGATGCGGGCGGCCGCCGCGAGCGCTGCGTCGACACCGGCCACCCGGTCGCCGTTGTCGGCGGCGGCCCAGGCGGCGCCGCAGATGGTGCGGACCGCGTCGACGAAACGGCCATCGGCCCGGGCGGGCGACCGTTGCACGACGATCGTGCCTCGCTCGACCGTCGCGCTGAATCCGCCATGTTCGACCAGCCCCGGTGCGACCGCCAGGGTGTCCGGTGGCTCGGCCAGTGCGCGCAGGTCCTCACCCAGGAACGTCGGGCGATGCCGGCGTGCCGCCGTCACGAGTTGAGCGGGGCCGGTGACGCCGGTGAGGACGAGGAGGCTGTCGACGCCAGCTCGTCGCGCACCCTCGATGTCGGTGTCGAGGCGGTCGCCGACGACCAGCGGGTGCCGGGCCTCCGTACGCAGGACCATCTCCTCGTGCATCGGGATCTCTGGCTTGCCCGCCACGACCGGGTCGCGACCCGTGGCCGACCGGATCGCGTCGACCAGAGTGCCGTTGCCCGGTGCGACGCCCCGCGGCGTCGGAAGGGTGCGGTCGGTGTTGGACGCCACCCACGGAACGCCGGTCGCGACGGCGAACGCTCCCTCGGCCAGCAGTCGCCAGCCCACATCGGGATGGAATCCGGACACGACCGCAACGGGATCGGCGTCCGCACTGCTCACCGGCGTCAGGCCGTGTTCGCCCAACGCAGCGACCAAGCCCTCACCGCCGACGACAAGCACCCGCGCGCCGGGCGGCAGTGCCGCGGCCAGCACCCGCGCCGCCGCCTGAGCGGAGGTGATCACCTCGTCCGCGTCGGCGCTAATGCCGAGCCTTCCGAGGTGTGCGGCCACCTCGGAAGGCGGTCGGGCGGCATTGTTGGTGACGAAGGCCAGCCGCATGCCGGCCCGCCGCGCCTGCGCCAGGGCGGCGGCGGCATGGTCGACCGCATCGGGCCCGACGTAGACGACTCCGTCGAGGTCGACAAGGGCGACGTCGTAGGTCTCGGCGAGGGTGTGCATGCGGTGATACTCCCAGTCATGGCCGCGGGCACGGCCGGCCGCCGCCGCCGTACCATGCCCCGGATGACCGACACCGGGCGTACTGAGGTCGGCGCGCGCCCGTTGCGGCTCACGCCGTTCCGGGCGCTGCGGTACGCACCCGGCCAGGTGCCGGATCTCGCCGCTGTGACCTGCCCCCCGTACGACGTCATCGGTGAGGCGGGCGTAGCGACCTGGGAGGCCGCGGACCCGCACAACGTGGTGCGGCTGATCCTGCCCCGTCCCGGATCGGCGGAGGACCGGTACGCCCATGCGGCGCGAGACCTGCGGCACTGGCTGCGGACCGGGATCCTCTGCCGGGACCCCGCCGCGGCGCTCTACGTCTACGAGCACGTGAACGGCGCGGCGACCGCGCTCGGACTGGTCGGAGCCGTCTCGTTGCACGACCCGGTCGAGCGCGTGGTCCTGCCCCACGAGGACGTCTTGCCCGGCCCGGTCGCCGACCGGGCGGCTCTGATGGCGGCCACCTCGGCGCAGCTCGAACCCATCCTGCTGACCTATGACGGTGGCGGTTTCGCCAGTGACGTGGTGGACGACACGGTCCCGACGCCACCGCTGCTCGAGGCCGTGACCGCGGACGGGGCCACGCACCGCATCTGGCGGCTGACCGATCCCGATGTCTGGGCTGGCATCGCGGCCGACCTCGGCGGCCGGCAGGCGCTGATCGGTGACGGGCACCATCGCTACGCGGCCTATCGCGCCCTGCACGCCGGGCACGGCGTGCGGCACGGCGGCGCCCACACGCCTCGTCGGCACGCGGCAGCCGCCGCGACGGCGCGAGGCCTGAGCATGTTGGTCGACGCGAGCCGGCACCCGTTGCGGATCGGCAGCATCCACCGGTCGGTCTCGCGGCTGCCCTTCGCCGCGGCGCTCGCCTCGGCGCGCCCCGCCTTCCGCGTCGTCACC
>DATFBR010000285.1:0-5540 GCA_035253685.1 Jiangellaceae bacterium | reverse complement strand
CTCGGGACGCGGTGCCGTGAACGCGTGGTGGACCGCCGTCCACCGACCGTGCCCCACCGCCACGTCGTGAGTCTCCGCCACCGACTCGAACAGCGGGTAGTCGACGATCCAGGCGAACTCCCAGGCCTCCCGGTCGATCAGGCCAGCCCGCCTGCCGATCTCGAGCCGGGCGGCGCCGAGCAGCGACTGTGCGTGGTGACGAAGTCCGGCGGCGAAGTAGATCGCGTCGTCGGGCTCCGCGCCGACGGCATCGGCCAGGCCGTCGCGCTCGGCGTCGGACAGGTTCCTCGCCACCGGCCCGGACAGTTCGCCGTCTGCGCCCACCAGCACGTAGGCCAGTCCCCTGGCGCCGCGAGCTTTGGCCCAGTCCTGCCAACCGTCGAGCTCCCGTCTGGTCTGGGCCGCACCGCCGGGATGGACCGCCGCACCCACATATGGCTCCTGGAAGACCCTGAAACTCGTCTGCGCGAAACGTGCGGTGAGGTCGGTGAGCTCCTGGCCGAAACGCAGGTCGGGTTTGTCCGTGCCGAAGCGATCCATCGCCTCGCCGAAGGTCAGCCGGCGGATCGGTGTCTCGATGTCGTGCCCGACGAGTTTCCACAGCGCGGCGACGACGCGCTCGGAGAGCGCGATCACGTCGTCCTGCTCGACGAAGCTCATCTCGACGTCGAGCTGGGTGAACTCGGGCTGGCGGTCGGCACGGAAGTCCTCGTCGCGGTAGCAGCGTGCGATCTGGAAGTACCGCTCGAAGCCGGCAACCATGAGCAGCTGCTTGAACAGCTGCGGCGACTGCGGCAACGCGTACCACGAACCGGGATGCAGACGTGCCGGCACCAGGAAGTCACGCGCACCCTCCGGCGTCGACCTGGTCAACGTCGGAGTCTCGATCTCGACGAAGTCCTCGGCCAGCAGGAGGTCGCGAGCCGCCTGGTTGACCTTCGACCGCAGGCGCATGGCCGCGGCTGGCCCGGTGCGGCGCAGGTCCAGGTAGCGGTGGCGCAGCCGGACCTCCTCCCCCACGGCGGCGGCCGCTCCGGTCTCGTCGACGGGGAACGGCAGCGGAGCGGCCTCGCTGAGGACCTCGAGCGTCTCGGCGATGACCTCGACGTCTCCGGTGGGCAGGCTCGGGTTCTCGTTCCCCGCCGGGCGGCGCCGGACCTCGCCCTCGACGCGGACGCAGAACTCGCTGCGCAGCCCGGTCGCGACGGCCTCGTCCCGAACGACGACCTGAACCACGCCGGAACCGTCGCGCAGATCGAGGAAGGCGACCCCGCCGTGGTCACGCCGCCGCGCGACCCAGCCGGCCAGCACAACGGTTCGGCCGGCGTGTTCGGCGCGCAGGTCACCGGCCGCCTGGTTACGCAGCACGGGCGTGGATCCTCCGGTCTGGGGTGGCGATCGGGCGGACCCGATCCTACGGACCGCCCGGCGTCCGCCTCGAACCGGTTACGCCTGCAGCAGGCTGAGCTGGCGGTAATGGGGCAGCGCGGCGGTGGGTCGTGCCACGCCGCCACCGCCGTCTCGGACCGACGCGGTGCGGTCCAGGCCGTGCCGGCTCAGCAGCGGCCCGACCTGGCGGGACAGCCATTCGCGGTAGTCGCGGGACACGTACGAGCCGCGCGCGTAGAGCCGCCGGTAGACCGGCACCAGGTCGGCGCGCTCCCGCTCCAGCCAGGCCATGAACCATTCGCGCGCACCCGGCCGGAGGTGCAGCGGAATCACGGTGACGCCGGTGGCGCCTGCGTCCGCCAGTCGGCCGATGGCGGACTCGAGCTGTTCGGCGGAGTCGGTGAGGTGAGGTATCACCGGTGCCAGCAGGACCGCGCAGTCGAATCCCGCCGCCCGGATGGCGCGGACGAGGTCGAGTCGGGCACGCGGCGACGGTGTACCGGGCTCCAGGCTGGCGTGCAGCGCGTCGTCGTAGATCGCGATCGAGACCGCGAGCCCGACGGACACCGACCGCGACGCCTCCACCAGCAGCGGCAGGTCCCGTTTCAGCAATGTGCCCTTGGACAGCACCGAGAACGGCGTGCCGGACCTGGCCAGCGCCGTGATGATTCCCGGCATCAGCCGGTAGCGACCCTCGGCACGCTGGTAGGGATCGGTGTTCGTGCCGAGGGCGACGTGTTCGCGGGTCCACGACCGGCGGCCCACCTCGCGTGCTAGCACCTCGGCGGCGTTGATCTTCACCACGATCTCGGTGTCGAACCCCCGGCCGGTGTCCAGCTCGAGCCACGAATGGCTGCCGCGGGCGAAGCAGTTGTGGCTCACGACCCCGTTGGCGACGAAGTCGCCGGTGCCGGTGGTGAGGTCGTACATCGGCAGCTCGGCGCCGACGGGCTCGATGCTCTCAACCCGGCGCTGCGCATCGCCGGCGATCGGTGCGCCGTGGCCGACCGACCGTCCCACCTGTTCACGCCCCAGCGCGACGAGTGCGTCACCGGGAACGAGGTACGGGCGGCTTGCCGCATCAGCGCAGGCACCGGGTGTGACGTGCTTCCATCCGGACGGGGTCAGGAACCGGTGGTCACCGCTCGCGACCAGGACGGCACCGTCGTCCAGCTCGACCGAAACGCCGGGCTTGACCGTCTGCCAATGCGCGCGCACGTCGGTGGCCACGTAGTGGCGCACCCCGGCCTGCACCTCGGTGCCGTATACGCGGTCGCCGACACGGACGTCGGCCAGACGTCGCACACGTCCCGACGCGAGCATCACCAGCGTGTCGCCGGACAGGCAGTAGGTGCACGCATGCGTGCACCCCCGGTACGGGTTGACCGTCCACCGGAACGGCACGAGCGACTGCGCCGGTACCTCGTTCAGTACGCTGCGGGCCCGTACCTCGTGGAAGGTCACACCGGCGAACTCCGGCGTCGTCACGCTGCGGACCAGCCCGGGCATCCGGCGTAGACCCGGCAGGGCCGCGTCGTCCTCGGCACCCAGCTGCTGAGCCTCCCACCGCACCGCTTCATTCGAACACGTGTTCGAGTCCAATGCAAGTCCCGTGCCGCCTTGTGTCCTCGTCAAGGCCCGACTTGTGGTGGGCTGTCAACGCCACCAAGCGCGCGAGGCGTGTTGAACCCACCACAAGTCGCGATGTGTCCGAGCGCACGTGGTCTCGTATCCGCCCGGCAGCCGACGGTCGAACCCGGCCTGAGGGCAGGACCCGCCCTCAGGCGTCGACGGTCGCGAGCACCCGGATGCGCAGGTCGGCTACGAGGGCGCTGAGCGGCACCGCCACCTGGTCTCCGGTGGCCAGGTTCTTGACCTGAGCCTGTCCCGCCGCGAGATCACGCTCGCCGACGACGACTGCGTACGCCGCGCCGCTGCGGTCGGCCGACTTCATCGCCCCCTTCAGGCCTCGCCCGCCGGTCGCAAGGTCGGCTGCGACGCCGCCGCGGCGAAGCTCCGTGACGACCCCGAACAGGTGGCGTGCCGCCCGCTCGCCGAGCGGGACCGCGTAGACGTCGACGTGCGGAACGCCGGGGAGCGGCAGGCCCTCGGCCTCCATGGCGAGCAGCGTCCGCTCGACCCCGAGGGCCCAGCCGACACCGGGCAGGCGCGGGCCACCGATCAGTTCGGACAGGCCGTCGTACCGGCCCCCGCCCCCGACCGCGGACTGAGCACCTAGGCCGTCGTGGACGAACTCGAACAGCGTGCGGGTGTAGTAGTCGAGGCCCCGAACCAGCCGCGGCTCGTCGACATAGGCGATACCGGCGTCGGTCAGCAGCGTGCGCACGGTGTCGTGGTGCTCGCGGTCGCCGGCGGAGAGGAAGTCAGCCACCACCGGCGCCCGCTCGAGTGCGACCTGGATCTCCGGGCGCTTGTCGTCCAGCACCCGCATCGGGTTGAGCTCGACCCGCTGCCGGGTCTCGGCGTCGAGGTCGAGCCCCCGCAGGTAGTCCTGCAGGGCGGCCCGGTACGCGGGGCGCGACTCGTCGGATCCCAGCGAGTTGATCAACAGCCGCACGCCCGTCAGCCCGAGCTCGCGGTACGCATCGGCGGCCAGCACGATCGTCTCGGCGTCGGCGGCCGCATCGTCGCTCCCGACGACTTCGGCACCGACCTGGGAGAAGTGCCGATACCGCCCCTTCTGCGGCCGCTCGTAACGGAAGTACGACGCCGAATACCACAGCTTCACCGGCAGCGCGCCACGGTGCAGGCCCTGCTCGAGAACAGCACGCAGCACGGGCGCGGTACCTTCCGGGCGCAGCGTGAGCTCGTCGCCACCCCGGGTGACGAACGAGTACATCTCCTTGGTGACGACGTCGGTGGACTCGCCGACGCCACGGACGAACAGTTCCGTCTCCTCGAACGTCGGCGTCTCGACGTAGCCGTAGGCCGCGCGCCGTACGGGTCCGGACAGCGCCTCTCGCACGGCGAGCACGGCCTCCCCACGGGGAGGGACGAGGTCGAACGTGCCTCTGGGGGCGCGGAACTGTCGGCTCACCGCTGTCCTCAGGTCGGCGTGGTTCTCATGAGCCCCCGCAGGAAGGGGTTCGTCGCGCGCTCCCGCCCGATCGTCGTCGCCGGGCCGTGACCGGGCAGCACCACGGTGTCGTCTCGCAGTGGCAGCACCTTCTCGGCCAGGCTTCGCATCATCAGGTCGTGGTCGCCACCGGGCAGGTCGGTGCGGCCGATGCTTCCCTCGAAAAGGACGTCGCCGGTCAGACAGATCTGCTGCCCGTCGGACGACACGTTGTCGGGCAGCCGGAACAGGACCGAGCCCTCCGTGTGGCCGGGTGCGTGGTCGATCGTGACGGACAGCCCCGCCAGCAAGATCGTCTCGTTGTCGGTGATGGGGCGCACGTCCTGCGGCTCGGCCCACGTCGCCCGCTCGCCGAACTGCTGCTCGAGCATCGCCACGAGCATCGGGTCGAGCATCGACAGCGGGTCGACGAGCCGGTACCGGTCATCCCCATGGATGTACGCCGCCACGTCGCGCGCCCCGCACACCGGCGTCACCGAGTAGACGTGGTCCACGTGGCCGTGGGTCAGCAGTACCGCAGCCGGGCGCAGCCGATGCTCACGTAGTAGCTCGTCGAGCCGACCGACCACGCCGATGCCTGGATCGACGACCAGGCACTCCTCCCCCGCCGCCGGTGCGACCACGTAGCAGTTCGTCGCGAACGCAGCGGCCGGGAAGCTGACGACGAGCACGTGCGGAAGGCTACCGGTCGGCGTCCGAGCCGCTGCCTTCCGCCGTCCCCCGCTACCCGCGAATGCCGATGGGCGCGATGACGCGACGTCGTGACCTCTGGCCGCGGACCCCTGCCTAGACTGTGCCAACCCGGGCGCGTCGGCGTGAGTCCTCGCGCGCGGTTGGCACGTCGACCGGCAGGAAGCACGGAGGAACAGTGGCCAGCACGAGCCAGCGGCGGCGTCAGCTCGCCCGGCAAAGATGGGAGAAGCAGCAGGCCCGTCGGGCCGCGGCGGCCGCCCGCGCCCGGCGTCGGCGCCAGATCGTGGCCGGAGTCACGATCGTCGCCCTCCTCGGTGCCAGCATCGCCGGCGTCATCGTGTGGAGCCCGTGGAGCGGGGAC
>DATFBR010000284.1:0-3684 GCA_035253685.1 Jiangellaceae bacterium | reverse complement strand
TCAGGCAGCTTGGTGGACATCTCGACGAGCTCGGAGGAGGAGAGCACTCCTGGTTTGCTCACGGCGGTGATCCTGCCACCAGGGTCCGACAACCTGCCACGCTCCACCGGCCCTCCGAGTGCCCCCGCCGTGCCATGGGTGGGTCGCTCGGGGTGGTCGATGAGCGTGCGGGTTGCGGCATGCGCGGGCACTCGTGTGCCCAGCGGCGTCCTCCTCCGCGATTGCCTGGTGCGACGGCTGATGAGCGCAGAGGGTGGCACACGTTTGCACAGGATGACTCAGTGGCGTCGCTCGAGCTGGGTATCGGCCTTTGCGTCGCCGGTGGCGGCGACCCAGGCGGCGATCTGGGCTCGGGAGCGGAAGCCTAGTCGGGCGAGGATTTGCTCCACGTGTGATTCGGCGGTTCGGATCGAAATGGACAGGCGGCCCGCGACTTCCCGATCGGTTAGCCCCTGCGCTACCAGCTGCGCCACCTCGCGTTGCCGGGGGGTGAGCGGACCGTCGTCGGGTCGGGGTGCTGTCTGCGGTGGCACCTGTCCGAGGGCGAGAGCCAGCGCTGCCGGCCGGTCGAGGGTTCCACCCCGGTCGTGCTCTGTCTGCCACTTCTCGGCGCCCAACGCCCGGCGGCCTTGGTAGGCGCATTCGTCGATGAACGGGCGGAGCGGGTCAGGGGTTCGCGCGGGAATGGAGCGCCAGGTGGCTTCTGCGGCTCCTGCCAGTACGGCCGCGCGATGCCAATCGCCATGGGCGGCAGCGAGCCATGCCATGGCGTGAATGCCGAGCGCGATGCCGCTGCGGTCGTCGACCTCTCGCATCAGGGCCAACGCCTCTTTCTGCAGCTGGTCAGCCTGACCCAGCGCACCGGTTCGCCAGCGGACAAGGCCTAGTCCCCACAGTGCATGCGACCGCGTCCAGGGGTCGCCGCCGGAGTTCAGCGAGATGCTCTCCGTGAAGGCCGTCCCGGCCGTGTCGTAGTCACCGCGGAAGAACGCGGCGGCACCGACATCGGCCATCGCGAAGGCCGCGAACCGGTCCTCGCCGAGTCGCCGGCGGTCAGCAGCAGCCGCCCGCAACAGTTGGTCGGCGCTGTCGTAGTTGCCGCTGAACAGCTCGACCAGGCCGAGATACTGCGTGGCGAAGGCGGCTGTTCCTGGTTCGTCGAGAGCGGCGGCGACGGCATGCGCCTCTTGGAGCAGCGGTATCGCGGCCGCTGGGTCGGCCTGGACGGCGGCGAGGTAGCCGGCTACTGCCAGGCCCTTCGCACGGGTTGCGGTTGGTTCGGCGCACCTCTCGAGCAGCCGGGCCAACCATCGCCGTCCTTCACCGAGTTGACCGCGTGCCTGCCAGTAGAGCCACAGGTCAGCGGCGAGGCGAAGGCCGGCCAACTCTTCGCCGCGTGTGTCCACGCTGAACTCGAGTGCGGCGCGCAGCTGGCCGTGCTCGCCGGCAAGGCCGTTCAGGTCCGCCACCTGCGCGGGGCCGACCCAGTCGACCTTCGCCGCCAGTCGGGCGTAGTAGTCGCGATGCCGGCGAGCCACGGCGGCTCGGCCACCCGAGTGTTCGAGCAGCTGGCTACCGAACAGTCGGACGGTTTCTAGCATCCTGAAACGCACCCGGCCGGGTCGCCGGTACACGTCGAGCACTGACGCGTCCACCAACCCGTCGACGGCATCCATGATGGCGTCCCGGGGGAGTGTCGGGTCTGCGCAGACCGCTTCCGCGGCGGCCAGGTCGAAGTCCCCGACGAAGACCGCAGCTCGCTGCCAAAGGATCTGCTCGGCAGAACGCAGATTCCGATAACTCCATTCCAGGGTCGCGGGCAAGCTCCGCTGTCGCTCCGGTGCCGCCGGTCCGACGTGCTGCAACACGTCGAGTCGCTCGCTGAGCCGCTCGACGATCTGGGTTGCCGTCAGCGTTCGAAGTCGGACGGCGGCAAGTTCGAGAGCCAGCGGTAGCCCATCTAGTCGTCGGCACATCGCTGTCACGTCGGCGACGTTCGCCTCGGTCACCTCGAAGTCCGAAATCACTGCACGGGCCCGGTCGACCAGCAGCTCGATCGCGTCGCTCAGTGCACCGGATGGACGCTCGGCCGAGGCCGTTATCGGCAGTGGGGGGACGACGAACCGGACCTCGCCGGCGACATCGAGCGGACGGCGGCTGGTGGCCAGCACGCGCAGGTTCGGGCATTCGGACAGCAGGGCGTCGACCAGGATGGCGCAGGCGTCGCGGACATGTTCACAGTTGTCCAGCACGACCAGCATCCGGCGGGTGCCCAGCACCTCTGCGATGCTGGCGACGAGCCACCGCGTCGATGAGTCGCGGAGGTCCAGCGAAGCGGCGAGCTGCTGCGGCAGCAGTGCGGGGTCTCGTACCAACGCCAGGTCGACGAAGCAAACACCCGCCGGCGCGAGGTGCCGCATCCGCCCGGCCACCCGGATGGCGAGACGGGTCTTGCCCACACCGCCCGGCCCTACAAGGGTCACCAGCCGGGCACCGGACAGCAACTGACGCACGCGGTTGATCTCGGTTCGCCGGCCGACGAAGCTGGTGCGCTCCACCGGGAGGCTGCCTGCGGGCATGGCATCTCCGGGTACGGCTCTTCCCGTTGACGGTAGCAACAGCGGCCAGGGACGGATCAGGATGCGGAAACCCGTATCCATATCCGTAGAACCCCGGTCGTGCAGTGAGCGCCGCCCAGGCACCGTGTCAGGCATGGCACCGGACCGTCCTCCGCTGTTCCTCCTCCAACACAGTTACGAGCGGGCAGCCGAGGCTGACCTGGCCCGGATGCACCGGGCATTGACGAGCGCCGTCATGCGTTTGGCCCGCGGAAACACGCACCTGCGCATCGTCAGCGCCGTGTTCGTTCCGGACCACGCCCAATCCCAGTACCTCGTCGAGGCGGCCGCGGCCGGTCAGGTGGTCGAGGCCACCGACATTGCCGGGCTTCCCAACGGCATGGTGCACCGGGTCGTCCGGCTGGACGACATGTCACAACCCTGAAATGCGGTGCGGACAACCGCACCCCGAACGAAAGGTGAAGCAGATGCAGCCCCTGGAACGCTGGGCATGGCGCCTGACCTGGCTGTTGCCGGTGTGGGGTGCGGTCACCATCCCCGCCACGTTGAGTCAGCAACCCGACGCAAAGACCGACTTCGCCGCCTACGCCGACTACATCACAACGACCCGGTTCCTGCTCGGCCACCTGGTGGGCAGCATCGCCGGCACGGTCATGGGCATTCTCGGCATCGTCGGCCTGACCGTGATCCTCGCCCGCACCCGCGTCGCGCGGTCCGCGCTCGGTGCGGCCACGGTCGCGATCATCGGCAGCAGCCTGCTGCTCCCTGTCATCGGGGTCGCGGCGTTCGCGCAACCGGCCATCGGCGATGCGGCGCACGCCGGCCTTGACGGAGCACAACAGATCAACAGCGACATCTACGGCACGCTGACTATCGCCGCCGGCGTCACGGCTGCACTCGCCTTCACAATCGGGATGGCCTGGCTCGGAGTCGCCGTTGCCCGATCCGGCGTCCTCCCGCGCTGGAGCGGATGGCTGCTGGTGGCAGCCGGACTCTTCATGGGCGTGAGCGGATTCCTCATCTGGCAGCTCCGGCCGATCGGTGCCCTGTGCCTGCTGGTCGGCGGACTCGGCATCGCCTGGCTCGGCAGCCGCCAATCACCAGA
>DATFBR010000283.1:0-5081 GCA_035253685.1 Jiangellaceae bacterium | reverse complement strand
TGCCGGTGAACTGCTCGGCTACGAAGAACGGCTGCGAGAGGAACAGCTGGATCCGCCGCGCGCGCGCGACGATCACCTTGTCCTCCTCCGACAGCTCGTCGATGCCGAGGATGGCGATGATGTCCTGCAGGTCCTTGTAGCGCTGCAGGATCTCCTTGACCCGCTGCGCGATCCGGTAGTGGTCATCGCCGATGTAGAGCGGGTCGAGGATGCGGCTGGAGGAGTCGAGCGGGTCGACCGCCGGATATATGCCCAGTGCCGAGATCGGCCGGGAGAGCACCGTGCGCGCGTCCAGGTGGGCGAATGCGGTGTGCGGTGCCGGGTCGGTGATGTCGTCGGCCGGCACGTAGATGGCCTGCATGGAGGTGATCGAGTGGCCGCGGGTGGAGGTGATCCGCTCCTGCAACTCGCCCATCTCGTCGGCCAGCGTGGGCTGGTAGCCGACGGCGCTCGGCATCCGACCGAGCAGGGTCGAGACCTCCGAGCCGGCCTGGGTGAACCGGAAGATGTTGTCGATGAACAGCAGCACGTCCTGCTTCTGGACGTCGCGGAAGTACTCGGCCATGGTGAGCGCGGACAGCGCGACGCGCATGCGGGTGCCCGGCGGCTCGTCCATCTGGCCGAAGACCAGCGCGGTGGACTCGAGGACACCGGACTCACCCATCTCGACCCACAGGTCGTTGCCCTCGCGGGTGCGCTCACCGACGCCGGCGAACACCGACGTGCCGCCGAAGTTGCGGGCGACGCGCGTGATCATCTCCTGGATGAGGACGGTCTTGCCGACACCGGCGCCGCCGAACAGGGCGATCTTGCCGCCCTGGATATACGGGGTCAGCAGGTCGAGGACCTTGATGCCGGTCTCCATCATCTGGGTACTGCCCTCGAGCTGGTCGAAGGCAGGCGGCTTGCGGTGGATGGGCCAGCGCTCGGTGATCTCGAGCTTGCTCTCCTCCACGTCCAGCGGCTTGCCGAGCACGTTGAACACGTGGCCCTTGACCACGTCGCCCACCGGCACTGTGATCGGCCCACCCGTGTCACGCACCTCGGCGCCACGGACGAGCCCGTCGGTCGGCTGCATGGAGATCGCCTTGACCAGGCCGTCACCGATGTGCTGCTCGACCTCGAAGGTCAGCATCCGCCGGCCACCCGCCTCGTCGGGCAGGTCGACCTCCGTCTCGAGCGCGTTGAACAGCGCCGGCATCTGGTCGACCGGGAAGGCCACCTCGACCACCGGGCCGATGATCCGGGCGATGTGTCCGGTGGCGCCGGCTTCTGGCGTTTCCGCGGCGGTGTCCGTGGCAGGCGCAGTGGTCGTCATCATTCACTCCCCGCGGCCGCGGCGGCGAGCGCGTCCGCGCCGCCGACGATCTCGCTGATCTCCTGGGTGATCTCGGCTTGGCGGGCCTGGTTGGCCTGCCGGGTGTACTCCTGCTGCAGGTCGGTCGCGTTGTCGGTCGCCGACTTCATCGCCCGCCGCCGCGCCGCCCACTCCGACGCAGCAGCGTCGAGCAGTGTGGTGAACACGAGGTTACCCGCGTACCAGGGAAGCAACGCGTCCAGGACGTCGTCCGCGGACGGTTCGAAGTCGTACAGGGGCAGCACCTCGGCCCCGCCACCGTCGGTGGTCGTGGGCTGCCCGGCGCCCGAATCGCCTTCGCCTGCGCTGCGGACCGCTCCGGCTTCCGCCCGGTGCAGTTCCTCGGGGACGTCCTCGACGACGATGGGGAACAGCCGCCGGGCCCGAACCTCCTGGGTGACCATGTTGACGAAATGCGTCGAGACCACGTGGATCTCGTCGACGCCACCCTCGTCGGTGGCGGTGTTGATGTCGGAGAGCAGGTCATCGGCGATCCGCCGCGCATCGGAGTAGCCGGGCATGCCGGTGAAACCGGTGTACTCGCCGCCCATCTCCCGGCCGCGGAAGCGGAACCACGCCACGCCCTTCTGGCCGACGACGTACGGGCGCACCTCCTGCCCTTGCTCGGTGAGCAGGCCGGACAACGCCTCGCTCTGCCGGATGACGTTGGCCGAGTAGGCCCCGGCGAAGCCGCGGTCGCTGGTGACGACCAGCACCGCGGAGCGCCGGGGCTCACCGACGCCCTCCAGCAGCGGGTTGTCCAGCCGGGCGTTCGTCGCCGCCGCCTCCAGCGCGCCGACGAGGGCGCGGGTGTACGGACGGGCCGCCTCGGCCCGCTGCTGGGCCCTGATGATCCGCGACGCCGCGATCAGCTCCTGAGCTCGAGTGATCTTCTTCGTCGACTCGACGGATCGGATCCGCCGGCGGAGCACGCGCAGCTCTGCTCCCATCGGCTAGCGTCCTCCCCTCGGGCCGGGCGGTACGGCCGTCCGTTGCACTGTCGCCGTCACGAGGCCGCGTCGCCGGCGTCGGGTGCCGCTGCCTCGCGGATGCCGGACTCGGTGCGGGTACGACGGCGGATCTTGGTGAGGTCCTCCTCGCCCTCGCCCATCGCTTCGACCGGTTCGTCCTTCACCAGCGGTTGCCCGGAGGCGGTGACGAACTGCTGCTTGAAGCCATCGACGGCCGACTCCAGCGCAGTCGTGTTCTCCTCCGTCAGGTCGCCCGAGGTGGCGATCTCCTCGAGGACGTCGCCCTCCTCGCGGCCGACGTAGTCGAGGAACTCGGCCTCGAACCGGCGGATGTCCTCGACCGGAACGTCGTCGAGCCGGCCGGTCGTTCCAGCCCATACCGACACCACCTGGCTCGACACCGGCACCGGTGCTCCCTGCCCCTGCTTGAGCAGTTCGACCAGGCGGGCGCCGCGCTCCAGCTGGGCCCGACTGGCGGCGTCGAGATCCGAGGCGAACGCCGCGAACGCCTTGAGGTCGTCGTACTGCGCCAGGTCGAGCTTGAGTGAACCCGCCACCTTCTTCATGGCCTTCACCTGGGCCGCACCACCGACGCGGGAGACGGAGATGCCGACGTTGATGGCCGGGCGCACCCCTTGGTTGAACAGGTCGGCCTCGAGAAAACACTGACCGTCGGTGATCGAGATGACGTTGGTCGGGATGAACGCGGACACGTCGTTGGCCTTGGTCTCGATGATCGGCAGGCCGGTCATCGACCCGGCGCCCATCTCGTCGGAGAGCTTCGCGCAGCGCTCCAGCAGGCGCGAGTGCAGATAGAAGACGTCGCCGGGGTAGGCCTCGCGGCCCGGCGGGCGGCGCAGCAGCAGCGAGATCGCGCGATAGGCCTCGGCCTGCTTCGACAGGTCGTCGAACACGATCAGGACGTGGTAGCCCTGGTACATCCAGTGCTGGCCCAGAGCCGAGCCGGTGTACGGCGAGAGGTACTTGAACCCTGCCGGGTCCGAGGCGGGCGCGGCGACGATCGTCGTGTACGCCAATGCACCGGCATCGTCGAGCTGCTGCCGGATGCCGGCGATCGTCGAACCCTTCTGGCCGGTGGCGACGTAGATGCAGCGGACCTGCTGGGCCTTGTCGCCGCTGTTCCAGTTGTCCAGCTGGTTGAGGATGGTGTCGATGGCGATCGTGGTCTTGCCGGTCTGCCGGTCGCCCAGGATGAGCTGACGCTGGCCCCTGCCGATCGGCGTCATCGCGTCGATGGCCTTGATGCCGGTCTGCAGCGGCTCCTTGACACCCTGGCGTTGGACCACCGAGGGCGCCTGCAGCTCCAGGGCGCGCCGTTCCTCCGCCTCGATGTCGCCCAGGCCGTCGAGTGGTTGGCCGAGCGGGTCGATCACCCGGCCCAGGAACCCGTCGCCCACAGGAACCGACAGCACCTCACCGGTGCGCCGGACCGACTGGCCCTCCTCGATCCCGGCGAACTCGCCGAGCACCACGACACCGATCTCGGTGACGTCGAGGTTGAGGGCCAGACCGAGCGTGCCGTCGTCGAACTCCAGCAGCTCGTTGGCCATCGCGGAGGGCAGGCCTTCGACCCGGGCGATACCGTCTCCCGCCACCGCGACCCGGCCGACCTCTTCACGGGCGGCCGCCGCAGGCTGGTACGACTTCACGAAGGCGTCGAGCGCCTCGCGGATCTCCTCGGGACGGATCGTCAGCTCCGTCATGGTCGCTCCCTGCTCTCTCTCCGCGCCTCGGCGAGTCGCGGGTTCATGGGTGTCAGCGTCCGGCGAGCCGGCGCTCGACGTCGGCGAGCCGGCTGCGAACCGTGCCGTCCACGACCTCGTCGCCGATCTCTACCTTGATGCCGCCGACCAGATCCGGCTCGACGACGACGTTGAGGTGCACCGGTCCTCCGGTCTGGGCGGCCAGGGCCTGCTCGAGGCGCTCGCGGTGCTGCGGGGTCAGCGGTGCGGCCACCCGGACGACGGCGACGCGTCGCCGGCGCCGCCTCGCTGCCAGCTCGCCGACGTGGTCCAGTGCCACCTCCAGCGTGCGATCGCGGCGTCCGAACACGACGTGCTCGATCACCTGGAGCGTCTCGGCCGTGACCTTCCCGGCGAGGAGGGTGCGGATCAGCTCGCGCCTGGAGTCCGCGGGAGCCGCCTGGTCGAGCAGGGCGGTCCGCAGCACCGGTTCGGCCCGCACGACCTGACCGAACCGGAACAGCTCGTCCTCGACGTCGTCGAGGACGCCGCGCTGGTCGGCGGCCGACAGCAGGGCCACCAGGCCGAACTCCTCGATCGCCGACGCGAACGCGCGTCCGCCGCCCCACCGGTCGCGCGCGGCGGCGGCAACCAGGTCGACGGCGTCGGGATCGGTCCGGCCGTCCAGCAGGGTCCTGGCCAAGGCCTCCCGGTCTTCCGGTGAGCGGCCGATGTCGGTCAGCGCGCGCCGCAGCGCCGGCTGCTCACGCATCAGGCCGGCCACGGCGAACAGCGCCGCACCGATCGCCGTCGCGCGGTCGGCCGACCCGTCGACCGCGTTCTCCAGTTGCTGGTCGAAGGCCGCATGCGCCTCCCGGCCGGGGCCCTTCATCAGCCGTCCCGACCCGCGGATCCGCCGTCCGGGCCGGAACCCGGCCCGGTGCCCGACCGTGCGGCCGGCTCGGACTCGAGTTCGGCGAGGAAGCGCTCGACCACCCGCCCGGCCCGCGCGTCGTCGGCGAGGGACTCGCCGACGACGCGCTCGGCGAG
>DATFBR010000282.1:0-9874 GCA_035253685.1 Jiangellaceae bacterium | reverse complement strand
CGTCGAAAGGGAGATGCCGACACCGACGAGACCCAGCCCGACGACCCGCCCAACACCGTCGTGCGTCTCCGCGAGCCACGGCCGGCCGACGACACCGCCGACGACGTGATCTCGGTCAAAGGGTCCACCCGCCTCGAAGCCAAGAAACAGCGCCGGCGCGACGGCCGAGAGGCGGGCCGGAGACGCCCCCCCGTCATCAGCGAGGCCGAGTTCCTGGCCCGTCGGGAAGCCGTCGACAGGGTCATGGTGGTCCGCCAGACCGGAGACCGGATCCAGATCGCGGTCCTCGAGGACAACGTCCTGGTCGAGCACTACGTCAGCCGCTCGTCCCAGCAGTCGATGGTGGGCAACGTCTATCTCGGCAAGGTTCAGAACGTGCTGCCCGCGATGGAGGCGGCATTCGTCGACATCGGTCGCGGTCGCAACGCGATCCTCTACGCCGGCGAAGTGGACTGGGCCGGACTCGGCAAACCCGACGGGCCGCGACGCATCGAGGATGTCCTCAAGTCCGGCCAGTCGGTGTTGGTCCAGGTCACCAAGGATCCGGTCGGGCACAAGGGCGCGCGTCTCACCGGCCAGGTCAGCCTGCCCGGACGGTACGTCGTGTTCGTCCCGGGCGGCGCGATGAGCGGGATCAGCCGGAAGCTTCCCGACACCGAGCGAACCCGGCTGAAGCGCGTTCTCAAAGACGTCGTCCCGGACGACTCCGGCGTGATCGTCCGCACGGCCGCGGAAGGGGCGTCGGAGGAGGATCTGACCCACGACGTCGGACGGCTCCGCGCCCAGTGGGAGGACATCGTCAAGAAGATTTCCGGCAACGCTCCTCAGCTGCTCTACAGCGAGCCCGACCTGGCAATCAAGGTCGTCCGCGACCTGTTCAACGAGGACTTCTCGGCGCTCGTGGTCTCCGGTGACGACGCCTGGGACACCATCGAGCCGTACGTGTCCTATGTCGCGTCGTCCCTCCGTGACCGGGTCCAGCGGTGGACCGGGGACGGCGACGTCTTCGCGGCCCACCGCATCGACGAACAGATCGCCAAGGCGCTGGACCGCAAGGTCTGGCTGCCCAGCGGCGGCTCGCTCGTGATCGATCGCACCGAGGCGATGACGGTCGTCGACGTCAACACCGGAAAGTTCACCGGCTCGGGTGGAAACCTCGAGGAGACAGTGACGAAGAACAACCTCGAGGCGGCCGAGGAGATCGTTCGACAGCTGCGGTTGCGCGACATCGGCGGCATCATAGTGATCGACTTCATCGACATGGTGCTCGAGGCGAACCGCGATCTGGTGCTGCGGCGGCTGGTCGAGTGTCTGGGCCGCGACCGCACCAAGCACCAGGTGGCGGAGGTCACCTCGCTCGGACTGGTCCAGATGACGCGCAAGCGGATCGGTACCGACCTGCTCGAGGCGTTCAGTGAGCCATGCGAAACCTGCAAGGGTCGCGGAGTGATCATCCACCACGAACCGGTGGACGCGGCTGCAAGCTTGCCGGCTACCGGGCGCGAGGCCGGGGCCGAGGGCCGCCGTGGCCGACGGCGCCGAGGAGCGCGCACTGCACCGAGCGAGCCGGCGACGCCCGCGACCGTCGCCGAACACGTGACCCCGATGGAGCCGGCTTTGGCCACGTCCGCCGACGAGCTCACCGACGCGGAGGCGCCGGCGGTCGACGTCCTGCCTGCCAGCACCGCCGACGCCCGGCTCCCGGACGCTCCGACGCCGGCCGCCGACCCGGCGGCGGCGGAGGGCGCCGGAGGTACGAGCGATGACGGGGCCGCCCCGCGGCGTCGGTCCCGACGGCGCGCGCAGCGTCCGGCGGGCGAACCGGACGCCCAGGCCGAGCAGGTCGGCGCCGCCGGCTGACCGTGTCCGTGGACCGACGGCGGTTTGACCCTAACGCGGCCGGATCCGTATCCTTGGCCACCGGCGCTACTCGCGCCCACCTCCGTGCGCCTGCCCTCGGGTGGCTGCGCGCCGAACCTCCGAACGAGAGTGAGCCCGCGGTGTACGCGATCGTCCGCAGCGGCGGCAGCCAGCAGAAGGTCGCCGTCGGCGACATCATCGAGGTCGACCGGCGCGACGGCGACGTGGGGACGACCGTCTCGCTGCCGGCTGTCATGGTCGTCGACGGCGAATCGGTCACCACGGATGCGAAGAAGCTCGCGAAGGTCTCGGTCACGGCGGAGATCCTCGGTGCCACCAAGGGTCCGAAGATCGAGATTCTGCGTTTCAAGCACAAGACCGGCTACCGCCGCCACCTGGGCCACCGCCAGAAGTACACCCAGGTCAAGGTCACCGGCATCGAGACCACGAAGACCACGAAGTAGGAAACGGCCATGGCTCACAAGAAGGGCGCCTCGTCCTCGCGGAACGGGCGCGACTCCAACTCCCAGCGGCTGGGCGTCAAGCGCTACGGCGGTCAGATCGTCGAGGCCGGCGAGATCATCGTCCGTCAGCGCGGGACCCACTTCCACGCCGGCGACAACGTCGGTCGTGGCGGCGACGACACCCTGTTCGCCACGGCCGCCGGCGCCGTGACGTTCGGTGTCCGGCGTGGCCGGCGCGTGGTCAGCATCGTCCCGGCGGAGGACTGACCCCCGCTCAGGGCCGCACGACAGGACGAGGTGAGGGCGGGCCGGTCGGCTGACCGGCTCGCCCTCACCACATTCCCGTATCCGTTCCCCGTTGATCATGGCGAAGTGGGGCCCGGCAGGGCGGGGAGCGGCCCACTTCGCCATGATCAACGGGAAGGCTTGTGGGGGAGGAGGTGCCGTCATGGCGATCCCGTCGTTCGTCGACCGCGTCGTGCTGCACCTCGCGGCGGGTAACGGCGGGAACGGCTGCGTGTCGATCCGGCGGGAGAAGTTCAAGCCGCTCGGCGGGCCGGACGGCGGCAACGGCGGCGGCGGCGGCGACATCGTCCTCGTCGTCGACCCCAACACGACGACACTGCTCGATTTCCACCGCTCGCCACACCGTCGGGCGGGTAGCGGCGCGCCCGGGCAGGGCGACAACCGTCACGGCGCGGACGGCGCTGACGTGATCCTTCCGGTTCCGGACGGCACCGTCGTCACGGCCCCCGACGGTGCGGTGCTGGTCGACCTGGTGGGCGAGGGCACCCGCTTCGTCGTCGCCCGCGGGGGGCGTGGCGGGCTGGGGAACGCCGCCCTGGCCAGTACCAGGCGACGCGCCCCCGGCTTCGCCCTGCTCGGTGAACCGGGGGAGGCGGTCGACGTCGTGCTCGAGCTCAAGAGCGTGGCCGACGTCGGCCTCGTCGGCTTCCCGAGCGCCGGCAAGTCCAGCCTGGTCGCGGCGATCTCGGCGGCCCGGCCGAAGGTCGCCGACTACCCCTTCACCACCCTGGTGCCCCACCTCGGTGTCGTCGACGCCGGTGAAGTGCGGTTCACGGTTGCCGACGTCCCGGGCCTGATCGAGGGTGCCAGCGAGGGACGTGGCCTGGGTCACGAGTTCCTGCGCCACGTCGAACGCTGCAGCGCGCTCGTCCACGTCGTCGACTGCGCGACGATGGAGCAGGGACGCGATCCGATCTCCGACGTCGATGTCATCGAGCGGGAGCTGGCGTCCTACGGCAAGCTCGCGGACCGGCCCAGGCTGGTCGCCCTCAACAAGATCGACGTGCCGGAAGCACGCGAGCTGGCCGATCTGGTCAGGCCCGACCTCGAAGCGCGCGGCTGGGCAGTGATCCCGGTGTCCGCAGCAACACACGAGGGGCTGCGCGATCTGACCTACGCGATGGCAGAGGTGGTGTCGACGGCCCGGGCCGCGCGGCCAGCGCCGGAGCGTACCCGACTGGTCCTTCGCCCGGCAGCCGTGGACGAGGCCGGCTTCACGGTCATCCGGGAGGGTGAGCGGTTCCGCGTCCGGGGCACCAAACCCGAGCGATGGGTCCGTCAGACCGACTTCGCCAACGACGAGGCCGTGGGCTACCTGGCCGACCGGCTCGCCCGCCTCGGCGTCGAAGAGAAGTTACTCGAGGCCGGCGCCACCGCCGGGGCCGAGGTCGTCATCGGCGGCGACGACGGCGTCGTGTTCGACTGGGAGCCGACGGTCCAGGCCGGCGCCGAGTTGCTCCACGGCCCCCGCGGCTCCGACCCGCGCCTCGACGGGAGCCGAGAGTGAACGCATCGCTGGCCGGCGGGGCGGGCGGCGTGGCCCGGGAACCGGTGGCGAGGGCGCAGCGGATCGTGGTGAAGGTCGGCTCGTCGTCGCTGACCACGACGGCCGGCGGACTGGACGGCGCGCGACTCACAGCACTGGCCGATTCGCTGGCCGTGCTGCGCGCGACCGGCCGCGAAGTCGTTCTGGTCTCGTCGGGCGCGATCGCGGCCGGACTCGCCCCCCTCGGCCTGGCCCGCCGGCCGCGCGACCTCGCGACCCAGCAGGCCGCCGCGAGCGTCGGGCAGGGGCTGTTGGTGGCCCGCTACGCCGATGCGTTCGCCGCCCACGGGCTGCGGGTGGGACAGGTGCTGCTGACAGTCGACGACATGACCCGCCGTTCGCACTACCGCAACGCCTACCGCACGCTGCACAAGCTGCTGGCGCTCGGTGTCCTTCCGGTTGTCAACGAGAACGACACGGTGGCCACCCACGAGATCCGCTTCGGCGACAACGACCGACTCGCGGCATTGGTAGCTCAGCTCGTCCACGCCGACGCGTTGGTGCTGCTCTCCGACGTCGACGGTCTCTACGACGGAGACCCGCGCCGCGCCGGTGCCACCAGGATCGCCGAGGTCAACGACATGGCCGAACTCGACGGGCTACGGATCGGCCGCACGGGCCGCTCCGGCCTGGGCAGCGGCGGTATGCAGACCAAGGTCGACGCCGCCCGGATCGCGACCGGCTCGGGCATCGACGTCGTCCTCGCGTCGGCGGCGGACGCCGAGGGTGCGGTCTCCGGTGCCCCCGTGGGTACGTGGTTCCGCCCCCGCGCCGGGCGGCGGTCCACCCGGTTGCTGTGGCTCGAGCACGCGACCGGCGGGCGTGGACACCTCTACCTCGACGCCGGTGCGGTCCAGGCGGTGGTCGAACGGCGGCTCTCCCTGTTGCCCGCGGGCATCGTCTCCGTCGAGGGCACGTTCTCGGCCGGCGATCCGGTCGACCTGCTCGACGAGTCCGGCCGCGCGGTCGCCCGCGGACTGGTGAACTACGACTCGGCGGAGCTGCCGGACCTGCTCGGCCGGTCGACGCACGAGCTCGCCCGTGAGCTTGGTCCGGGGTACGAACGCGAAGTCGTGCACCGGGACGACCTGGTGGTCCTGGGACGGCCCTGAGTGTTCGTCGAGGTGCCGGCCGGACTGCGGGCCGGCCTCGTGCGTGAGGGTCCATCGGCCGGGCGCTGGCTGGATCGGCTGCCCGATCTGGCGGCGGGGTTCCTCGATCGGTGGCGCCTTCGCGCCGACGGTCGGTGCATGCACGGCGTCTGCGCCCTGGTGCTGCCCGTGCGCACGACCGATGGCGAGCCCGCGGCGCTGAAGCTGAGCTGGCCGCACCCGGAGGCACGCGACGAGCATCTCGCCCTTGACGTCTGGGCGGGCGACGGCGCCGTGCGCCTGCTCGACGCCGCACCGGCCGACTACGTGGTCCTGCTCGAGCGTCTCGACCCGGAGCGCGACCTGTCGTCGGTTCCGCTCGAGGATGCGCTGATCCGCACGGGTCACCTACTCACGAGGTTGGGTGTGAAGACCGACCTTCCCTTCGTCGGTGTGCACGAACGGGCCCGTGAGTGGGCCGCGGAACTGGCAACCGCCCGACGGCATCCACCGTCCGGTGTACCCGCGCGTCTGCTCGACCAGGCCGCCACCGTGCTCGGCGACCTCGTGGACAGGACCGACCGCGTCCTCCTGCACACCGACCTGCACTTCGAGAACGTGCTGGCCGGCGATCGTGAGCCATGGCTGGCGATCGACCCCAAGCCGCTGGTCGGCGACGCCGCGTTCGAGGTGGCTCCATTGCTGTGGAACCGCTGGGACGAGGCCGTCTCGTCGGCCGACCTCGGCACCCACCTGCGGTGGCGCGCCGACGTCGTCGCCGCGCATGCAGGGCTCGACCGGCAACGAGTGGCCGGCTGGGTCGTCGTGCGGGAGGCAGTCGAAACCCTCGACGCCGTCGTCGCCGGCGACCCCGGATGGCGGGACGTGTCCATCGCCGTCGGAGAGGCCTTCGCGGCCCGCTCCGCATGAGCGTCGGGGCCGTACGCTGGCCTGCATGGATGCGACCACCGGAGCCGAGCCTGTACTCGACGCCGCTCGTCGGGCCAGGGTCGCTGCTGCCGATCTGGCCGTCCGGCCACGCGCCGACAAGGACGCTGCGCTGCACGCGATGGCGGAGGCCGTCGAGGCCGACATCGAGCGGCTGTTGGACGCCAACTCGCACGACCTCGCGCGAGCCGAGCGGGCCGGCACGGCCGCCGCGATCGTCGACCGTCTGCGCCTGTCCCGGGAACGGGTCGCCGCGATGGCCGCCGGCCTCCGTCAGGTCGCCGGACTTCCCGATCCGGTCGGCGAGGTGGTGCGCGGCTACACGTTGCCGAACGGGCTGGAGGTCAGCCAGCGGCGGGTGCCGCTCGGTGTGGTCGGGATCATCTACGAGGCGCGACCCAACGTGACGGTCGACGCTGCCGGACTCTGCCTGAAGAGCGGCAACGCTGTGCTGCTCCGTGGTTCGGCGAGTGCTGCCCAGTCCAATGCGGCCATCGTCGCAGTGCTCCGCGACGCACTGCGGCACACCGGGTTGCCGGCCGACGCGGTCCAGCTGGTCGCCGGCGACGGCCATGAGCCGGCCAAGCACCTCATGCGGGCCCGCGGCCTGGTCGACGTCCTCATCCCCCGAGGCGGAGCCGGGTTGATCCGCAGCGTGGTGGAGGAGTCCACCGTGCCGGTCATCGAGACCGGGGTGGGCAATTGCGCGGTGTACATCGACGCCGACGCCGACCTCGAACAGGCCCTGGCGATCGTGCTCAACGCCAAGACGCAGCGGCCCAGTGTGTGCAACGCCGCCGAGACGCTGCTCGTCCATGCTGACGTCGCCGCGGACTTCCTGCCGACGGTGTTGGCCGCCCTGCGCGACGCCGGCGTGACCGTCCACGGTGACGAGCGGGTCCAGGCCGTCGACGATGCCGTCGTCGCGGCGACCGACGACGACTGGGCGGCGGAGTACCTCTCGCTCGACATCGCCGCGGCCGTCGTCGACTCCCTCGACGCGGCAGTCGCGCACATCCGGCGCTGGGGGAGCGGTCACACCGAGGCCATCGTCACGCGGTCGCTGCCGAACGCCCGGCGCTTCGTCGCGACGGTCGACTCGGCGGCGGTGATGGTGAACGCATCCACCCGGTTCACCGACGGCGAACAACTCGGCTTCGGCGCCGAGATCGGCATCTCGACGCAGAAGCTGCACGCGCGGGGGCCGATGGCCCTGCCCGAGCTCACCACCACGACCTTCGTCGTCACCGGCGACGGACACGTCCGAGAGTGACCGCCCAGCGGCTAGGCTGCGGGCCATGACGACTGCCGCGATCGTCCTGCTCGGCGCGGCCGAGCAGGTGAACGCCGACGAGGGCGTCCCGTCTGCCGTCTGGGGGCTCGGCATCCTCGGCCTGCTGCTGGGCATGCTGATCGCGGTGTGGATGTTCGGCCGGGGCCGCCCGCACGCCTGAGCCCGGTCGGGGCGTTACGTTGTCGCCCGTGGGTGATCGCAAGCGACTCGGTGTGATGGGCGGCACATTCGACCCGATCCATCACGGCCACCTCGTCGCCGCGAGCGAGGTCCAGTCCTGGTTCGACCTCGACGAAGTCGTCTTCGTACCGACCGGTCGACCCTGGCAGAAGGCCGAGCGCGAGGTCTCGGCGGCCGAGGACCGCTACCTGATGACGGTCATCGCCACGGCGTCGAACCCGCGCTTCTCGGTCAGCCGCGTCGACCTCGACCGGTCCGCGCCGACATACACGGTGGACACCCTGCGGGACGTGCGGTCGGAGCGAGGGACGGAATGGGACCTCTACTTCATCACCGGCGCCGACGCGCTCGAGCAGATCCTTTCCTGGCACGACCCCGACGAACTGTTCAACCTGGCCCATTTCGTCGGGTGCACCCGGCCGGGCCACACGCTGTCCGCGACCGGGCTGCCGGAAGGCAAGGTCTCGCTGGTAGAGGTGCCCGCATTGGCGATCTCCTCGACGGAGTGCCGGCTCCGGGTCCGCCAAGGGGAGCCGATCTGGTACCTCGTGCCCGACGGAATTGTCCAGTACATCGCCAAACGTCATCTCTATGCTGTCACTCGGGCGTGAGAGGCTTGATCTCGCACCGTTCGTCCACGAAAGGCTGTCCGTTTGCCCGCCTCCGAACGAGCCGTGTCGCTCGCCGTCGCCGCTGCCGAGGCAGCTGCCGAGAAGCTTGCCGACGACATCGTCGCCTTCGACGTGTCCGACCAGTTGGCCATCACCGACGTCTTCGTCCTCTGCTCTGCACCCAGCGACCGCCAGGTCCGGGCGATCGTCGACGGCGTCGAAGAGCGGTTGCGCGACCTCGACGCCAGGCCCATCCGCCGCGAGGGCGAACGCGAAGGGCGCTGGGTCCTACTCGACTACCTCGACGTCGTCGTGCACGTCCAGCACGCCGACGACCGCCAGTTCTACTCGCTGGAACGGCTGTGGAAGGACTGCCCGACGATCCCGTTGCCCGAGGCGGCACTCGCCGGCCGCGGTGGACCCCGTGGTGACGGTTCGGCCGGGGCCGGGCGGCGGTGACCCGCCGCGTCGTCCTGTGGCGGCACGGGCGTACCGAGTGGAACGCGAGCGGACGGTTCCAGGGGCAGACCGACATCGCCCTCGACGAGGTCGGCCGTGAACAGGCCGACGGCGCAGCCAGGCGGCTGGCGTCGCTGCAGCCCGAGCTGCTGGTCTCCTCCGACCTGCACCGGGCGCGCGACACGATGGCGGCGCTGGCGGCGCTGACCGACCTGGCGATCGACCTCGACGCACGCCTGCGCGAGACGTTCGCCGGCGACTGGCAGGGGCTCACCGGCGCCGAGATCGCCTCCCGCTACCCCGAGGAGTACAAGGCGTGGCGCGCCGGCGACCCGCTGCTGCGCGTCGGCGGCGGTGAGACCCGCCAGGAGGTGGCCGAGCGCATGGCGGCGGCCGTCCGGGACGTCGCCATGCGTCTGTCCGACGACGGGCTGGCCGTGCTCACCACGCACGGCGGTGCGGCCCGGCTGGGGATCGCCGCGCTCATCGGTATGCCGCTGGAGCGGTTCACCAACATCGGCGGGCTGTCGAACACGTCGTGGTCGATGCTGCGCGACACCGACCAGGGCTGGGTCCTCGTCGAGCACAACGCCGGCACCCTGCCGACGCCGGTGGCCATCGAAGAGGGCTGATTATGACCTGGCCCGACCGGTCCGTTACCCTGGCAAGGCCGTCAGGCACGGGGCTGTGGCGCAGCTGGTAGCGCACCTCCATGGCATGGAGGGGGTCAGGGGTTCGAGTCCCCTCAGCTCCACAAATCGGGACCTGCGTGCACTGCTCGAACAACGAATCTCGTGATTTCCAACTCCGGGCTGGCAGCGAGGACCTACTTGTGAACCGGTTCCGAGACGACCTTCCAGATTCGTTGTCAGCAGCGCCTTTTGGGTTTGAAAGACGCGCTTGGGCCTCAACCGGTTTGTCACGGCAACGGGCTAGGGGATCGTGCCGTCGGTGGTGTCACCCTCGGCGACGGTGTAGTCGATCGCCTTGTCGTTGCCGGGACCGCCGCTGAAACTGTCGGCGCCCGGCCCACCGGTCAGGCGGTCGTCGTGACCGGCGCCGATGAGGGTGTCGTCCCCGGCCCCGCCGGAGAGGGTGTCTTTGCCGGCGCCGCC
>DATFBR010000281.1:0-2094 GCA_035253685.1 Jiangellaceae bacterium | reverse complement strand
CGGTCTCCAGCACGTCGATCACGGCGCCTCCACGGAGCCTGATCCGGGTCCCTCCACCGCCGGGTTCGTCTCGTCGCCGGACGTGTCGGTGCCGCCGGCCGGCGGCCGCGGCCCCCAGGACGTATCGGGTACGCCCGGCGGCAGCATCCGCCGCCGCGACGGCGCCGCCGCACCCGGGCCACCCTCCCCCGGCTCCTTGGCACCCGGCCAGGGCTTCGCGGCCCGGGCGGCGAGCACGAACTCCTTGCGCAGGGGGTGGCCCTCGAAACCGTCGGGGAGAAGGAGCGGGTCGAGCGCCGGGTGGCCCTCGAACTCGATGCCGAACATCTCATGGGTCTCACGTTCGTGCCAGGACGAACCCCGGTACACGCTCGTGGCGGACGGGAGGGCGGCACGGTCACGGGGAATGCGGGTGCGCACGAGCAGATGCAGCACCGGACGCCGGGCGAGGTCGGCGACGTGCACGACGACCGAGAACCCGTCCTCGAGCTCGTCGACGGCCGAGAGCCAGTCGAAGAACGTCAGCCCCGCGTCGTGCGCGGCCTGCAGGGTGGGCAGCCAATGATCGGCCACCACGTCGAACACCGGGACACCGAAGGCATCGCCGACCGCCGCGCCCTCACCCGCCGCCTCGGCGAGCTTAACGGCCCAGTCGCCGTCCTGGTCGGCCACTGCTCCAGACTCCTCGCTCGGCTTACCGGCAGTCTACGAGGTCCGGCGGATGAATCCCGGTTTGGCCGGATCGACACGCATCGATCGCGACCAAAGGAACTCGAGCTCTCCGCATCCGTCGACACGGCCATGTTCAGCGGTCCGAGGCCGGCGGCCGCGGGCACAGCATCGCGTACACCTCGGCCGCAGAGGTCGTCGCGTGGTTGGCGGCCCGACGGACAGGACAGTTCAGCTCTGCCACTGCATATGCCCTGGTCGGTCGATCGGCGACCCGACCGGGCACAGGGCCCGCCTCCGCTGCTCAGTGCTCGTGGCTCGCGTAGTGGGCGGCCAGCAGGTCGTCACCCCAGTCGTTGCGGAGATCCCGCCACACCGAGTGGATGTGGTTGGCGTCGTCCTGGGTGTTGTCGTACTCCAGCAGGAAGGTGGGACCACGGACGGCGTAGTAGTGACCCTGGCCGCGAACGTCCGAGCCGCTCCAGCCGAAGGTCACGCCGTCAATGCCGGCATCGAGCACGGTCCGCCATGCCGACGCAGCCACGTCGGCCGGCGCCCGGTTGAAGTAGAGCAGGATCACCCGCTGCATGAGTTCACGCTGCTCCGGCGACATGCCGCCGTAGGGCAGTCCGGTCGGCACCACCTCCGGATCGGCGACCGGATCGTGCCTGGTCAGGATGTCGGACGGCGCCAGGGGAGACGCCACCGCGAGCCGGCGCTGGGCGGGGTCGCAGGTAGCGAGCAGAGCGCGGGCGAGGTCCTCCTCGTCGGGCAGCGTCCGCACCCCCCGATGCGGTCCATGCAGGACGACGGCGGGCTCGGCGCCGAAGAAGTGCGGCGTGACGGCGATCGAACCGTCGACCACAGTGACGTGCACAGCCAGATGATGTCCGTTCATCCGCCACGCCCACGGTGCGTCGCCAGCCGGGTCGCCCAGGATCCGTACCCAGAATCGGTGGTCCGCCGGATCGGGTTCGTGTCCCGGCTCGGCGGCAAGCTGACGCCGGATCATGTCCAGTTCGACGACAGCACGGGCGGTGCGTGCGCCTCCCTCGCTGCCCCCTGCGTCGAGAAGGCGGAGCGCCAGCGCCTGCTGCTCGGCGTTCATCTCGGCGAGGGCGAGGCCGGGACGTACGCCGGGCAGATAGGTCCACCGGCGGTGGTCGGCGACGTCGAACGGCGCAGACGCCGCCGCCCGCTGTGCGTCGTCGAGAGACGCCAGGAACCTCCGGGCTGCGGACGCGGAGACGTCGGCTGGGTTCACGACCGATCGCGGTCTGCCGCTGCGGGAGACACGAGTGGACGGTTCAGTTCTGTCGCGCTCGCGGAACGGCGTGCTGCCGCCGGCCCCGGATAGCGGTCGGCGAGGCTCTCGCCGGCGATCTTCTCCTGGAGCTTGAGGATTCCCTGCAGCAGCGCCTCGGG
>DATFBR010000280.1:0-19298 GCA_035253685.1 Jiangellaceae bacterium | reverse complement strand
CGTGGCCGCGAGCACGGCGAGGGGTTGTCGTCGGACGGGGTTCACCGTGGTGCTCCTCGGAAACGTCGATCACCGGTGCGGTCACCGGCCGGCGACCGACCGGCCCAGAGTACCGACGCCGGGACGGTGCGTCGCGACGCTATCCGAGAGTGCTGCGGACGAAGAGGACGGCCACGGCCAACCCGCCGATGCCGATCGCGGCCGGGAACGCGGCCCGGCTCCCGGATGACGGCATGACCGCCACCAGCGTCAGAAGCGCACCCGCGCCGAACGCCGCCCACTCCCAGGCCGGCGGACTGCCCGCCGGACCGAGGATCAGCAGGCCGAGGCTGCTGAGCAGTGCTCCGGCCGTGCCGGTCCTCAGCGCCTGCGGGCTGAGCCGCTGCGGCAGTCCCCTGATGCCGGCGGCTCGGTCGCGCGCGTGGTCGGGCAGGACGTTTGCGCCGTGGGCACCGACACCCAGGGCGGCGCCGGCGGCGACCATCCACGCCGGCGGCATCTCGGCGGCCGGAGACACCAGCCACACGACAACGGGCAGCAGCCCGAAACCCACGGCGTACGGGACCCAGGACCACACCGTCCGTTTGAGTCCGACGTCGTATGCCAGGGCTGCGGCAACCGCGATCAGGTGACAGGCGCCGGGCACCGGGCCGAGGGCCAGCGACAGCGGGACGCATGCCACCCCTGCGGCCGTGGCAGCCACGGCGACGTCTCGAACCCCGACGCGACCGGCGGCGACGGGCTTGTCGGTTCGCGCCGACGCCCGGTCCAGGTCCCGGTCGACCAGGTCGTTGACCCATCCGACGCAGAGCTGACCGGCCAGGACGGCAGCTCCGAGGGTCGCCAGCACCCCGCCGCGGACTCCGGCGACCCAGGCAAGGCAGCCGGTCAGCACGGTCACCGCGGCCGCGGGCATCGGGTGGCAGGCGAGGAGCAGGCCGGCAACACGCCGGGGCGCGCTCAGGCTCCTCCGAATGGATCCGCGGCCGTCGCCCACCGGGCCAGTATCCGTCGCCGCCGCGGCCGGCGGACGACCGGGGCAATGCACGGGAGCAGCGAGTTTGTCAACCCTGGGTTTGGCGCCTGACCAGCGCAAACGTGACGGATGTCCTTGCTACGCGTGTTATCCTGGTCACGGGAAGGGGACAGAACCATATGACTTTCAAGGTCGGCGAGACGGTTGTCTACCCGCACCATGGGGCCGCCCTCATCGAGGCGATCGAGTCCCGTGTCATCAAGGGAGAGGAGCGCAAGTACCTCGTCCTGAAGGTCACCCAGGGTGATCTGACCGTCCGCGTCCCCGCGGACAACGTCGACCTGGTCGGCGTCCGTGACGTCGTCAACCAGGAAGGGCTCGACCGGGTGTTCGAAGTGCTCCGCGCACCGCACACCGAGGAGCCGACCAACTGGTCTCGTCGCTACAAGGCCAACCTCGAGAAGCTCGCATCCGGCGACGTCATCAAGGTCGCCGAGGTGGTCCGCGACCTGTGGCGCCGGGAACGCGACCGCGGCCTGTCCGCCGGCGAGAAGCGGATGCTGGCGAAGGCGCGGCAGATCCTCGTCTCCGAGTTGGCGCTGGCCGAGCACACCAACGAGGACAAGGCCGAGACCCTGCTCGACGAGGTCCTGGCCAGCTGAGCTCACCGATGGCTCCACGGCCCCCGTCGCCCCGCTCGGGCACGGGGGCCGCGCCGTTGCGACGTCCGTTGATCACGTTCACCACCCTGGTGGACGGTTCACTAGGCTTCGAACCCTGGTGAACGGTCCACCAGCCTGGTGAACCTCGATCAACTGCGGAGCCGGAGGGAAGGCATGACGACTGCCTGCGTTCTGGTGGCCGCCGGAAGTGGTGACCGGCTCGGGCCGGGCGGGCCGAAGGCCCTTCGCGTGATCGGGGACATGCCGGTGCTGGTCCATGCGGTCCGGGCCGCCGTGGCGTCGGGTTCGGTCGACGTCGTGGTGGTCGCTGCGCCGGCCGGTGATGCGGACAGGTTCCGTGACCTGCTGGGGGGTTCCACGCCGCAGCTGCTGGTCGTGCCGGGTGGGCAGACCCGCCGCCGCTCGGTCGCGGCCGCCATCGCCGTGCTGCCCGAATCCGTCGACGTCGTGCTCGTCCATGACGCCGCCCGGTGCCTGGCGCCTCCGGCACTGTTCACGACCGTCGCCAAGGCCGTTGCCGACGGTGCCGACGCCGTCGTACCCGCCGTTCCGGTAGCGGACACGGTCAAGGAGGTGGACGGCGACGTCGTCGTCGCGACGCTGGACCGCTCCCGGCTGCGCGCGGCCCAGACGCCGCAGGGGTTCCGGCGTGCGGTGCTCGAGCACGCTCATGCGACCGTGGACGATGACGCGACCGACGATGCCGCGATGGTGGAACGGGCCGGCGCGATCGTCCGGGTCGTGCCTGGTGACGACGAGGCATTCAAGATCACGCGGCCGCCGGACCTGGTGTTCGCCGAGGCCGTTCTCCACCGCCGCCGGGCCGGTGGTCCGTGACCGCGCGGATCGGGATCGGCGTCGATGTCCATCCGCTTCAGGCCGGCCGGCCGTGTTGGGTCGCCGGACTGCTCTGGGCCGACGAGCCGGCCGGCTGCGCCGGCCATTCCGATGGGGACGTCGTGGCACACGCGGCCTGCGACGCGCTTCTGTCAGCCGCCGGGCTGGGCGACCTCGGCAGCCTCATCGGCACTGACCGACCGGAGTGGTCGGGGGCAGCGGGCGTCGCGCTGCTCGCCGAAGTGGTGCGACGGGTACAGGATGCGGGCTTCGGGATCGGCAACGTCGCGGTCCAACTGGTCGGCGACCGGCCGCGGATGGGCCCGCGGCGGGTCGAGGCCGAGCGCGTCCTGTCCGACGCCGTGGGCGCGCCGGTGACCGTGGGTGCGACCACCACCGACGGGCTCGGCCTCACCGGCCGTGGGGATGGTTTGGCCGCCGTGGCGACCGCGCTCGTCGTCCAAGAAGGTCGGGACGGTGGCGGGAGCGCCGCGTAGCCGGCAAGCCAAGGACGCACGCATGAAACCCGGTCGGGTGTGGCTGGCTACGCTTGTGCGGTGAGTCTTCGCCTGTACGACACCGCCACCCGCGAGATCCGCGACTTCGTGCCGCTGCAACCGGGCCAGGTCGGGATCTACCACTGTGGCCTCACCGTGCAGGGTCCGCCGCACATCGGTCACATCCGCAAGGAGGTCGTCTTCGACATCCTGCGGCGATGGCTCGAGCACCGCGGCTACGACGTCACGCTGGTCGCGAACGTCACGGACATCGACGACAAGATCCTGACGAAGTCGGCCGAGGCCGGTCGGCCCTGGTGGGCGCATGCATTTGCCAACGAGCGGGCGCTCGACGCCGCCTACGACGTACTGGGCTGCCTGATGCCCACCTACCAGCCTCGGGCCACGGGGCATGTGCCGGAGATGGTCGAGCTGATGAGCGAGCTCGTGGAGCGCGGTCATGCCTACCCGGCCGCGGACGGGTCGGGCGACGTCTACTTCGACGTGCGGTCATGGCCGCCCTACGGCGAGCTGTCCCGCCAACGGCTCGACGACATGGAGCCCGCCGCCGACACCGACCCTCGTGGCAAGCGCGACCCGAGGGACTTCGCCCTGTGGAAGGGTCACAAGGACGGCGAGCCGGCAACCGCGTCGTGGCCGACTCCCTACGGCAGAGGCCGTCCCGGGTGGCACCTGGAGTGCTCGGCGATGGCGGCGAAATACCTGGGGGTCGAGTTCGACATCCACGGCGGCGGACTCGATCTGCGGTTCCCCCACCACGAGAACGAGCTCGCCCAGTCCCGCGCCGCGGGCCAGGGCTTCGCCCGCTGGTGGGTGCACAACGCGATGCTCAACCTCGGCGGCGCCAAGATGAGCAAGTCGGTGGGCAACACACTGCTGGTCTCCGAGGTGGTCAAGCGGGTCCGTCCGGTGGAGTTGCGCTACTACCTGGTGGCCGCCCATTACCGCAGCGAGATCGAGTTCTCCGAGGAGTCGCTGGCGGCGGAAGCGGCAGCCTTCCGCCGGTTGGAAGGCTTCGTCCATCGGGCGACGGAGGTGACGGGTGGCGTCGACCCCGAGGCGGCGCCCCTGGACGACGAGTTCGTCGCGGCAATGGACGACGATCTCGCGGTCCCGAGGGCGCTGGCGGTCGTGTTCGAGACCGTGCGGGAGGGGAACACGCTGCTCGGCACGGGTGACTCACCCACGCTGCGGGAGAACCTGCGTTCGGTCCGGGCGATGCTCGGCGTTCTCGGGCTCGACCCGCTGTCAGAGCCATGGTCGGGAGATGCTCGAGCCGGTAGTGCCGCCGAACGGCTGCGCGATGTCGTCGACTCGCTCGTCGGCGCATTGCTCGAGCAGCGTCAGGAGGCGCGAGTGCGCAAGGACTTCGCCACCGCCGACGCGCTCCGCGACCGGCTCAAGGCCGCAGGCGTTGCAGTCGAGGACACCCCGGCCGGCCCACGCTGGGAGATCGCCGGCGACAGCCGGGACGCGTGATGGCCGGCAACTCCCGACGGCGCGGGGCGAAACGCAAGGCCGGCACGAAGAAGGGCATGGTGGTCGGGTCCGGCGGCCAGCGGCGCAAGACCCTCGAGGGCAAGGGGCCGACACCCAGGGCCGAGGAACGGCCGGGTCATCCCAGGGCCAGACGCGCAGGTGCGGCCCGACGGACGGCGTCGACCGGTCGAAGCGGCGGCCGCGGCCGGCAGACCGAACGCGGCCGCCCCAGCTATGCCGAGACCGTGGCCGGCCGGAACGCCGTCGTCGAGGCGTTGCGAGCACGGGTGCCGGTCAAGTCGATCTACGTCGCCGAGCGGATCAGCGTCGACGACCGCGTTCGCGAGGTGCTGAAGATCGCAGCCGACCGCCACCTGCCACTGCTGGAGGTCCCGCGACCCGAACTCGACCGGATCACCGGCGGAGCCGTCCACCAGGGTCTGGCGCTGACCGTGCCGCCCTACGAGTACGCGCACCCCGACGACCTGGTGACGGCCGCCAGGGATGCCGGTGAGCAGCCGCTGGTGGTGGCGGTCGACGGCATCACCGATCCACGGAACCTGGGCGCGGTCGTGCGGTCGGCGGCGGCCTTCGGGGCGCACGGCGTCGTCGTGCCAGAGCGGCGCAGCGCCGGAATGACCGCGGGTGCGTGGAAGAGCTCGGCCGGCGCCGCGGCGCGCGTCCGCGTCGCCAAGGCGACGAACCTGGCCCGCCAACTGCGCTCGTACGCCGACGCGGGCATGTTCGTGGTCGGCCTCGCGGGAAGCGGCGATATCGACCTCTCCGAGGTCGAGGCGGCTGCGGAACCACTGTGCATCGTCGTCGGTTCGGAGGACTCCGGACTGTCTCGAGTTGTCGAGCAGAGCTGTGACCTGGTGGCGCGGATCCCGGTGGCCGACGACATCGAGTCGCTCAACGCCGGCGTGGCAGCCGGGATCGCCCTCTACGAGATTGCCCGGGCCCGGCGCACCTAGGCTGCGGCCCTTGCCGATCGGAAACCGAGGAGGAGACGACGATCGTGCCGGTAGACCGGCTGCTCCCGACCCCCGAGGCCCGCGAGCTGATCACGCTCGTCCGGGACATCGCCGACAAGGAGCTGTCCCCACGCGTCGACGCGGCGGAAGCTGCGGGGGAGTACCCACGTGAGACGGTGCGGCTGCTGGGTCGCGCCGGGCTGTTCGGCCTCCCCTATGACGAGGGGGGCGGGCAGCTCTACGAGGTGTATCTCCAGGCCGTCGAGGAGGTCGCCGCCCGGTGGGCGACTGTAGGGCTGTCGATGAGCGTCCACACCCTCTCGTGCTGGCCGGTCGCCGCGTACGGCACGCCCGAGCAGCGTGAACGCTGGATGCCCGGAATGGTCGGCGGCGAGCTGTTGGGTGCGTACTGCCTGTCCGAGGCGCACGCGGGTTCCGATGCGGCGGCGCTGTCCACCCGTGCTGTGCGTGATCGGGACGGGTACGTGCTCACCGGGGCGAAGGCCTGGGTCACTCACGGAGGCATCGCCGACTTCTACACGGTCATGGCGCGGACCTCCGACGACGGACCCCGGGGCATCTCCTGCTTCGTGGTGCCCGGTGACTCGCCCGGCGTCTCCTTCGGTGCGCCGGAGCGGAAGATGGGCCTGTCCGCGTCGCCGACCCGAGTCATGAATCTCGACGGTGTGCGCGTCCCCGGCGACCACCTGGTCGGAGCCGAGGGTCAGGGCTTCACGATCGCGCTGGCCGCCCTCGACTCCGGCCGCCTCGGCATCTCCGCCTGCGCGACGGGCCTCGCCCAGGCCGCCGTCGACGCTGCCACGACCTACGCGATGCAAAGTGAGCAGTTCGGCAAGCCGATCATCGACCACGAGGGTGTGGGGTTCATGCTCGCCGACATGACGGCGGCGGTCGACTCGGCGCGGGCTACCTACCTTGCGGCTGCCCGCCGGCGCGACGCCGGCCTGCCCTACACCCGCGCGGCCAGCATCGCCAAACTCGTCGCCACCGACAACGCGATGCAGGTGACAACAGACGCCGTCCAGGTGCTCGGCGGCGCCGGCTACACCCGTGACTTCCCGGTCGAGCGGCACTTCCGGGAGGCCAAAGTCATGCAGATCTTCGAGGGAACTAACCAGATCCAGAGGCTGGTGATCTCGCGCCAGATTGCCCGGTCGGCGACGGCCTGATCAGCTGGCCCCCCGCTCATCGGCGGCGACCACCGGCAGGTCCGGCTGCGTCGGCGGTCCCCCGAGGACCGTGTCCTCGTCGGGCTTGTGCCGAAGGACGTTGTCGACGTAGGCACGGGCTGCCTCGACGTTTCCGACCTCCCGGCCCGCCTGCTCGGACAGGTACCACCGGTGCTCGAGCACCTCGTGATAGATCTCCGGCCCGGTGAGCTTGGCGCGCAGGTCCCGCGGTATCGCCCGCAGCACAGGCTCGTATGCGTCGTTCACCCAGTGGTACGCGAAGATCTCCTCGTCTTCCCCCTGCTGGTCGGTGGCCGCCGCGTAGGCGTCGAGGTCGTTCAACAGCCGGCGGGCCTGGTTCTCTTGCGCGTCGATACCGGTCAGCCGGATCAGCCGACGGGAATGATGCCCGGGATCGACGACCTTGGGTTGGACGCGGACCGTCCGGCCACCGAGATCAGTGACGATGTCGAGCTCGTCCACGTCGAAGCCGAGCTCGTTGAGCCGCTCGACCCGCCGGGCGATGCGCCACCGGTCGTTGACGTCGAACGCCTCCCAGCCCGTGAGCTCCTTCCACAGGCCCTCGTATCGCTCGACGACGAGATCGGGCATTGCGGTCGGGTCGATGGTGTCGTCCAGGCGGCCACCAGCCTGCAGGTCCATCAGTTCCCCTGCGATGTTGATCCGGGCGTTCTCGATGTCGTGCCGGCGCTGTCCATCCGAGAGCGACGGGTGCAGCTCACCGGTCTCGGCATCGACGAGGTAGGCGGCGAACGCACCGGCATCACGGCGGAACAACGTGTTCGACAGCGAGCAGTCGCCCCAGAAGAAGCCGAACAGGTGCAGGCGCACCAGCAGTGCCACCAGGGCGTCGATCAGTCGCTCCACCGTGTCGCGGCGCATCATGCGCGAGAACAGCGCCCGGTAGGGCAGGGAGAACTGCAGGTGCTGCGTCACCAGCACCGACTCCAGCGGCGCGCCGTCAGGAGCCTGCCGGCCGCGGACGATCCCGACGGCCTCGACCGCCGGGATGCCGAGGCGCTCGAGATCACGCAGGAGCTGGTACTCCCGTACGGCGAAGGACTCGACGACCTCCTTGAGTGCGTAGATACGGCCGTTCAGCCGGGTGAAGCGCACCACGTGCCGGGAGATGCCGCGGGGGAGCGCGACCAGGTACCACTCCGGCCACTCCTCGAGCGGCATGTCCCACGGCAGGTCCAGCAGCGCCTGCTGCTCGGCCGGCGCGGCGAGGATCCGCAACTCCACGCGCGTCATCCTCCCACCGCGCCCGGTCGGTGGCAGCAGGGTCAGGAGGGAAGGCGCTCCCCGGTCTTGACCGAGAAGCAGTGCTCGCCGCCCTGCTTGATCCGCAGGTAGACCTTCTCGCCCTTCTGGGGCTCGTTGCGCGGCTCGACCCGGGCGATGATCGTGTTGTTGGCCAGGGCTGCGTCCGGGTCGGAAGCCGCCGGCCCCACCGCCTGGCCGTACAGATAGGCGTCCGAGCCCAGCTCCTCGACGACGTCGACGACGACCGGAATGGCACCTCCGGCATCCTGAGACGCCGGCTCGAGGGACTCCGGGCGGAAGCCGAGGATGACCTGCTCCGAACCCTCGGCCGACAGCGCGTCGACGGTGGCGCGCGAAAGGGGGATGTGGGCGAGACCGAGGTCGGCGTGGCCGTCGGTCACCTTGAACGTGGCGATGTTCATCGCAGGAGAGCCGATGAAGCCTGCGACGAAGACGTTGGCCGGTTTGTCGTACAGGCTCAACGGCGTGTCGACCTGCTGGAGCTTCCCGTCGTTGAGCACGCAGACCCGGTCGCCCATCGTCATGGCCTCGATCTGGTCGTGCGTGACGTAGACCGTGGTGATCCCGAGCCGGCGCTGCAGCGACGCGATCTGCGTACGCGTCGAGACCCGCAGCTTGGCGTCGAGGTTGGACAGGGGCTCATCCATGAGGAAGACCTGCGGTTCACGCACGATGGCACGCCCCATGGCGACGCGCTGACGTTGGCCACCGGAGAGCGCCTTGGGCTTGCGGCCGAGGAAGTTCTCGAGTTCCAGCAGCTTGGCGGCGTCCTGGACGCGTCGGGCGATCTCGTCCTTCTTCACGCCGGCGATCTTGAGGGCGAAGCCCATGTTGTCGGCGACGGTCATGTGCGGGTACAGCGCGTAGTTCTGGAACACCATCGCGATGTCGCGGTCCTTCGGAGGGATGTTCGTGACGTCGCGCTCGCCGATGTGGATCGTCCCGCCGTCGACGTCCTCGAGGCCCGCGAGCATCCGCAGGGCGGTGGATTTCCCGCTTCCGGAGGGGCCGACCAGGACGACGAACTCGCCGTCGCCGACCTCGAGATCCAGGCTGTCGACCGCGGGACTGTCGGTACCCGGATAGATGCGAGTCGCATTGTCATACGTGACCGTGGCCATGGGTGTCTCACGTCCTTCCACCGGCAGGTACGTGCCGGACGATCCGAGTGGAGGTTGCGGTGATTCTTCCCCATCGCCGGTGGTGTGTCACCTGGTCCCGATTTCACCGCACGGCTTCCGTCGAGGCGCGGAGCACCGTACCGTCAGGAAAAGACGACGACCCTGCTGACTCGGGAGGGCCCCATGCGTATCTCCGACGTGATCCGAGCCAAGGGCAACGCCGTTGTGACGGTCGAGCCGCAGATGGATGTCCGAACCCTGCTCGGTGTACTCGCCGAGCACGGCATCGGTGCGGTGGTCGTCTCTAGCGACGGCTCCACGGTCGAGGGCATCGTGTCCGAACGTGACATCGTCCGGGCACTGGCATCGCGCGGCGCGACGGTCATATCCGAGCCGGTGTCGGCGATCATGACGAGCGATGTGAAGACGTGCCCACCCGATGCTCCGGTCGTCGACCTCATGCGGGCGATGACGGAGGGCCGCTTCCGGCACGTCCCCGTGGTCTCGGGGGGAAAGCTGGCCGGCATCGTCAGCATCGGCGACATCGTCAAGAAACGGGTCGGCGAACTGGAGGTCGAGCGCGACTCGTTGTCGCGCTACATCACGACGGGGACGTCCTAGCGCCTCAGCGCGGTCCGGCGGCCAACCGGGTCGCGGTGCGCCAGGCGGCGAGGGGAAGGACTCGATCGCTGCCGACTTCGCGCATCTGGAGCAACAGCCGCGCCGCCGCGCGGGCCGAACGTAGCTGGGGAGCGATCAACCGCTCGCGGCGGAACGATCCGTCCGGCGTCATGGCCACCCCTTCCCTCGCTCCTGATTCTACGCTGCTCACGCCACCACGGCGGCGAGCGTGACCGCCGCCGCCGCGACCAGGCCGCGAACCTCGTCCGAGGACATCGCCGCGAACGCGTCGGCCGGTGCGTCGACGGAGACGCAGCCCACGACGCGGGACCCGAGTGGCGTCTCCTTGATCATCGGTGTCGCGAGCACCACGCCGTACTTGCCCCGGACGCGCTGGAACTCGTCGTAGCTGAAACCGTAGGTGAGGTCGTCGCCGAGACCGGCCCATTCGGCCGGTGAGACGTCGGCCAGTTGCTCGTCGAGCGTCGCCAGGTTCTCGATGACGTCCTCTCCGCGCTCGACACACTGGCCGATCACGCCGACCCCGGGCCGCCACGCGATGCCCGACGCGACCCGGATGAGCAACTGCATCCGCAGCAGCCGCTCGAGGCGCACCCGGCCGAACGGCCAGACCGGGTGGCGGAGCCGATAGGCCGCCACGCCGAGCTGGCGGGTGCTGATACCGGTGGACTCCTCGAGCTCGAGCAGCAAGGGAGAGAGGACCGCGCGCGCCTGCTCGCGGAGCTCGGCCGCGCGGCCGTGCCGGCGCTGGTCGATCGCGGCCTCGGTGGCGGTGACGAAAGCTACCCCGACGCCTCCGACGATGAGCGTGACCACCAGCCAGTTCGGCAGCGTGACGGCCTCTGTTTCGTGCAGGCCCAGCCCCAGCCCGGCGGCGGCGGCGACGATCGCCGCGCCTACGCGCCACCAGAACCGGACTGTACCGTTCACCCGCCCACCGTATGAGCCGGGTGCTGGGTCGACGGCGAGCGACGCGCGGCGTGCCTCAGCGGTGACCCTCGGCGGCCGTGATCGTCGGAGCGTTTGTGTCGTCCCAGCAACACCTTTCTACCGTCGATCACGACGCTGGGCTCACACGCCATCGTCGAGGCTAGGCTCGGTATCGCTTCCGCCGGCGTGGCGCAACTGGCAGCGCACCCGACTTGTAATCGGGCGGTTCCGGGTTCGAGTCCCGGCGCCGGCTCTACCGGGCCGGCTCTACTGGCCGGCTCTACGAGGGTTGTTGATCAAGGCTCTGACCTGAACGCTTGGGTGAGAGCGACTTTTGGGAACGCCGAACGGCCATCCGCGTAGACATGGCGACCGGTCCAGTCCAACGCGACGGTCTCGGCTTGACGAAGCCGCTGTCCCTTCGCCATCTGAGCCGCCGCGACTGCCGAGGACGTCGTACATGCTGTGCCGGTTCAGCTTCCCACCCGATTGACGCAGCGAGCGCCCGGGCGTGATGACGCTTTGACCACTCCCGTCGGCGACGGTACCGGCGAAGGCGTCGATTACCCCGTCGGTGTCGGTGTCGGTGTCGTGGTCTCTTCCGGTGGCACCGTGGGCGTCACTGTCGGGCTCGGTGTCGGGGTTGGCGATGCCGAGGGGGTCGCCGTCGACGTAGCTGATGGTGTGACCCTGAGCGTAGGTTCGGGCGACGATGTGCCGGATGGCGAGCTGCCTGCGCTCGGCGGCATCCCCGTCCCCGACGGCACGTCCGTCAGAGTTGTGGAGGAACGTGCAAAGAGGTCGGCGCTTGTCGACGCTGAGTCGCCCGTCGGGACTCGTGCAGGCGCGGGACGCGATCCGACCGGTGGCGCGACGTCGCTCGGTGGCCCGGAGCTGGCGTCGAGCGCCTCTAGTTGCTCGGGCAAAGGGTGTCGAACACTCGCTGACGGACCCATGGGGTTCCAGGTAGTGGTCGTCGTCTGTTCTGGCAAGTCGTCGTTCGATGGGATGCCAATGATCGCGACGATAGCCACCACCGCGAAGGTGCCCGCGACGACCACGATCTCGCTGGCGAGCTCTGCGTCACGTCTCATTTCCCCCGCTGCCTCTCGGTTTGCGAGGACAAGCAGTTCTGGACAGTAACACGATCTGTGACGATCAGGGCGATCCGTTCAGATGGTCTGATCGGCGCTCGTGGTGATCGTTTTGCCGCCGATCAAGGGGTGTGTGCGCGCGCGAATCCTGACCGTGTGCCTTCGTCATGGCCGTGTGGCGGCGCTCGGAGAGCGCGTACCGGCCTGCCTCGCAAAAGAACGGCACGGCGACCGCGTCGCCTTCACACGGTCCATTGGCTCACCTGCTCGATGAACCCTGACGACCCACGCCCAGGTCCGAGTCCCGGCGCCGGCCACTCTTTCCAGAACTGACGAGACGTGTCAGCGAAGTGCCTGCTCGAACGGGGCTGTGTTGTGGGTGAACCATCGGCGGCGGCGTTCGAAGCGCTCCATGCCGCCTATCTCGTGCCACATCTTGACGAAGCCCGGATCGCCCGCCGCGGCGCGGCGGCGCACAAACTCACCGCCATGAGCGATCGAATCCCTCAGGATTGCCATCAGCTCGGCTCGGTCCGCGGAATCTGCGCCGTAGGCGTCCGTGACCAGGCGAAGTCGTGCCGGCTTGTCCACCGCGCCCCATCCCAACCGGGCGGCGCTGGCGTCGTCGTCGACGGGCACACACATCCGAGCGAACTGGACCAGGTCGTGCATCGGGCGGCCAGGAGCGGCGAAGTCGAAGTCCAGCAGCGCGATGGCGACACCGTCGCAAAACACGACGTTCTCCAGACACACGTCGTTGTGACAGATGACCGGACCGCCCAGCGGATCGGCCAACTCGCCGCTCCACCCGAGTCCGGAGGTGTTGAACGACGACGAGGCATCGTGGAACCTGCGCAGCAACACGGCCACTGACTCCAGCGCCACGTCGGCCTGCGCCCACGCCGGATACGGCGGTACGGGCACGTCGCCCTCGATGAACTCCAGCCGCTCGTGCCCGTCATCGTCGATCCTGATCGGCACCGGGGCGCCATCGAACCCCGCCGCCCGCAACCACAGCAGCAAACGATGGATAGTCGACGAGAAGGGGTTGGACGGACGCCGCACGTGTTTGCGTACCCGACTCACCGCACCCTCATTGGCGACCCCGCCGGCCAACATCTCCTCGCTCACGACCGCAGTATCCGGTCCGCGTCGACGTCGCCGAAACAGATTTGACGGTCACCATGTGGCCCGCCAGCACCCTGCCGCCCTCCGGACCTTCATCGGTGTACGTGTCCGCCGTGGCCATATGGGGGCCGAGGGCCATGCTCGGCGGGTCCATCGGCCCCTAGAAACCGACGGCGCAACGAGGGCCCGGCGCCCTTCGGCACCATCACCCCAGTTGATCTTGGCGAAGTGGGCACGTGGAAGTGCTTTCAGCGGCCCACTTCGCCAAGATCAACGGGGGAGCTACGTGGTAGGCACGACCGGCTTGGGCTGGGTGAGCCGCCAATGGTTACCGAACGGGTCGCGGAATCCGGCGTCAATGCCGTAGAAGCGCTCCGCCGGCTCCTCGATAAACTCGACGCCCTTCGCCTTGAGCTCGAGGAAGGTCGCCCGGCAGTCGTCCGTGGTGAGCGCACCGGGACCGAGGTACCCGGTAGCGACCAACGAACGGATCTGCTGTGCTGCCTCGTCGTTCACGACCGGCGGTGACGGATCCACCAGCATGATCGGCACATCCGGCTGATGCGGGGAGTGGACGGTGAGCCAGCGGACGCCGTCACGCACCATGTCCACGCCGAGCTCGAGGCCGAGCTTGTCCATGTAGAACGCGCGCGCCTGGTCCATGTCGAGGACGAAGACGCACACCAAACCCACACCGGTGATCATGCGCCGTCTCCTCATCAGCAGCGATCTGGGTGCACCCTGGCACATCCGACGGTCCTCGCGCGCCGGTGGGCGCTCATCGTCCGGCGAACGCGGCCACCGCCTGCGCCAGAGCGTTGCCGGCCACATTGTGGTCCTGACCGTCGAGGACGTCCTGGCGTGCGCCCGGAATGGTGGCGGCAACCTGCGCGGCGGCCTGTCGGAAGGCTTCGGGGCTTTCGGAGCCGGCGAGGACAAGTGTGGGAACGCTGATCCGGCCGTATCGCTCGGTCGGGATCGTGCTGTCGCCCATCACGGCGTCGTCGTAGGCCAACGTGGGAGCCAGCCTCTCACCGACCTGCCAGTACGGCGACCGGCGGATGCCGGCGATCATGTCCTCGGGAACACCGACCCGCCGCATGAACCGCGCCAGCGCATCACCTCGGCGATCTGCGGCAAGCAGCGCGGCCAGCTCCTCGGAGTACTCCTTCGCCTGTTGAACGCCGACGGGATCGATGCTGAACGGTGGCTCCCACAGCACCAACGCGTCGATCGGGAGCCCCGCGACGGCTGCCTCCGCCGCCAGCGCCGCACCGGACGAGAGGCCCACCACCGTCGCCGAACCACCCGCCGCGGCGATCAGGACGTCCATGTCCTCGACCTCGTGCTCGACCGCGAACGGCAGCGCGTCGTCGCTGTCACCCCGACCGCGACGGTCGTAGTTGAACACGGTGAAGTACCTGGCGAGCTCCTGAGCGATCGGTGCGTCGATCGACCGGTCGCAGGAAGCGCCCGCCACCAGGACCAGGGGCGGCCCTTCGCCCAACTGGTCGAAGGCGATCGAGGTGCCGTCCTTGGACTGAACCCGTTCCATCACAAGCCTCCCGGTGTCTCGGCGCGGTGGCTCCGCAACCGTCGTCGACGACGATAGGAAGCGGCTCCGGGGGAGGGCTTCTTCGAAACTGCCCACTCCTGGCCGGTCAGCCGCGCGGGCGAGTCCACATTCGCACGTAGCAGCTGGGAACCTTTGCGAGGTCGGCATGACCGTCACGCCTCCGGTAGCTGCTCGGGCTGTCGCCGACGAAGCGCCGGAACTGCGTGCTGAACGAGCCGAGGCTGGAGAACCCGACGGCGAAGCACACGTCGGTGACTGACAGGTCGCCCGAACGCAACAGCGCCATGGCCCGCTCCATGCGCCTGCTCATCAGGTACTGGTGCGGAGTCTCGCCGAACGCCGACTTGAAGCTCCGGGTGAAGTACGCCGGGGAAACCGACGCGCTGCGGGCGAGTGCGGCCACGTCGAGCTGATCCGGGTAGGCGCGGTCGATCAGATCGCGCACCCTCAGCAGATGCCGGGACAGCGGAATGGCCGGCCGGTTCACGTCACCATCCTGACGCATCGCGCGGGCGCAAGCTCGACGTGCACCTAGCGTCAATCGCCGTCCGCGAGCTTCGTGACATGGAGATCATCCCTCTCGACGACGCGACTCGCGGGTGCTACGTTCGCGCTGGCGGCGACGCCAATTGTCGTTACTCCAGCATGCCGTTCTGCGTGAGCACGGGTTATCGACAGAAAGGGACGTCAGTGAGAAGGACCGCCTGGATTCTTTCAGTCGTGGCCGGCGTCATCCTCATTGCCGGTGGTGTTGCCACCTGGGTTCTCGTCAGTAACACACTTGCCGACCAGAAGATCACGGTCTCCGACGACGCCCCATGCTTGGCCGGTGACGATGTCGACGGGCCGGCGAGTGCTTACTGCGAGGCAATGATCATCGACGAGCATGCGCTCGAGGCGACCGATGGCCTGCGATACGCAGAGATGGATCGTGAAGATCCGCTGCGGCAAGTGGCGATGGACGCCTCGTTCCTGCAAGCCTCGCTGTTCACCTCGGTCGTGGCATTCGGTGTGGCCGCAATGGCAGCCGTGATCGGCGTGCTGTTCATCCTGATTGGTTTGGGGATCAGGGACGTCGCCGGCCGCATCACTCCGACAGCACGACCGGTGGAATCACCCTGACGTCGCTATCTGGGTATATAACCGGTGCCGAAGTGTCACCTTTCTTAGCCGAGAAACGCCGACCTCTTGTGCTGCGATCTTGGACAGGGTTGACTCGGGATAAAGGCTGACGTGAACGGTCGGAGGCGATTGCTGTGCGCCGGTTCATTGCTGTCGGACTCTTGACTCTCGGCCTGCTCGTGCTGCCGACGGCCGCGTGGGCGCAGGACGGGCAGTCGGACGACGCGTTCGTGGTCTTGACCGGACGAGCCGACGTCCCCGAGGGGGAGGAGGTCGGCGACCTTGTCGTCTTCCACGGATCCTCGACCATCGACGGCACCGTCGATGGATCGGTGACCGCTTTCGACGCTCCGGTCACCGTCTCCGGTCGGGTGAATGGGGACCTGGTCGTCTTCAACGGCCGGGTGGAACTTCTCGACGGTGCCAATGTGACCGGCGATGTGGTGTCCCGCAGCGAGCCCGAGGTGGCGTCGGGGGCGACGATCGGCGGGGACACCGAGCGGATCCAGACGAACTTCAACTGGGACGGATTCGGCTGGGTCGGGCGGCTGGCCTGGTGGCTTGCCGTTTCGGTGTCGACCCTGGTCATCGGGTTGGTGCTGCTGTGGCTGGTCGGTCGCGGTGCTCGCAGGATCGCGGAAGCGGGCTGGACCGGGATCGGCCCGTCGATCGGATGGGGTTTGCTCGCGTTCTTCGGCCTTCCCATTCTGGGCATCATCGCGCTGGTCACGATCGTCGGGATCCCACTCGGCCTCGGCGTCCTGGCTGCCCTCGGACTCATCTATGCGCTCGGGTACAGCGCCGCGGCGTGGATAGTCGGCCGGCGGATTCTGCGCGAGCCGACCGCCTGGATTTTGGCCTTCCTGGCCGGCTGGGGCATTCTGCGCCTGCTGGCACTGGTTCCCGTGCTTGGTGGGCTGGTGGGATTCGCCGCCGTGGTCTTCGGTCTTGGCGCGCTGATGGTTGGCATCTGGCGAGCCCGGACTGCAAGCCGTCCCGCCCCGGCAACCGCTTGACTGTGTTCACCATGTGACCGGGCTTCCCGGACACGAACGGATATCGCGCGTGTAGGGTCCGTCGTTCATCATGCGACGATGTCGGGTGAGGTGGTCCTGCGGGGTGTCACCCTGGGTTGCAAGACTGTGGCCAGCACGAAATCAGCCATATCAGGAATCCCGGCGGCTTCGCCCTGACCTGCGGAAATACACGGCCGTAAGATCACTGAATCACATCCGCACTCCCCGCTGCCTGGTCGATGACGTGCTACGTCGGAGCCAGGAAGGATGCCGAATGCCGACAGTCGAGGCCACAACGGTGCTCCAGCTCGCCAGTCTCGATCACGGCGAGCCTTCGCACGGTAGGTGGTGACCAGCTCGATGACCGACGCCGACACTCAGGCGCGGCAACCGGACGAGATGACTCATCGGGCGCCGCAGCCCGAACGCTGGGAGTTCGGCGGGGACTCGGTGATCCGTGCCGTGGGATCCGTGACGATCCTGGACGGATCCACCTTCTGCATGGCGGGCCCGTCGGGCGACGTCGAGGTCGGTGAGGTTCACGGGTTGTTCGTCGAGGACGTGCGTGTCCTTTCCCGCTGGACGCTCGACATCGACGGGCATCGTCCGGAACTTCTCCGGTCATTCGTCCCGACGCCGTACCACGCTCTGTTCGTGTCACGGGCCAGGCCACAGCATGGACGTGCGGACAGCGCGCTGCTCGTCCGACGAGAGCGCTTCGTCGGGCAGGGGATGCGCGAGGACATCGTCGTGCGCAGCCACGCCCCGCACCCGACGAGCGTCGAGGTGGCCATCCGGGTGCACGCGGACTTCGCCGACGTGTTCGCCGTCAAGGAAGGTCGTGCCCGGCCGCGCGAGGGCGGGTCGGCGCAGCAGACCGACGAGGGCATTCGGTTCGAGCACCGCGTGGGGGAGCGCGGCCGGTCGGTGAACGTGCGGGCGCCGGGCGCGGACTACCGCGGCGGAGCCTTGCGGTGGGACGTCGCACTGCCGCCTCACGGCGAGTGGCGGACGACTGTGCACGTCGGCGCACACGAGGCGGTCGACCCGGACGCCTGGTTCCCGGCCGACGTGCCGCTCGAGCACACCGAACAGGCCCGGCGGCAGGCTGACTGGCGGACGCGGGGCCCCGTGCTGCGGAACGGACCGTCCGGCCTTGGGCACACCCTGCGCACGAGCCGCCGCGATCTCGGGTCGCTGCGCATCCTGGATCCCGACCATCCCGCCGACCAAGTGGTCGCGGCAGGGTCGCCGTGGTTCATGGCGCTGTTCGGTCGAGACTCGCTGATCACGTCGTACATGTCGCTCAGCCTCAACCCGGACCTCGCGCTGGGCACGGTTCGCAGCCTGGCGCGCCGTCAGGGAACCCAGATCGACCCGGAAACCGAGGAGCAGCCGGGTCGCATCCTGCACGAGGTCCGTTTCGGCTTGGAGGCATCGACCGCGTTGGGCGGCCGTACGGCCTACTACGGCACCGTGGACGCCGCGCCGCTGTTCGTCGTGCTGCTCGGTGAGCTCCTCCGATGGGGCGCACCGCGCGAGGAGGTCCATGCCCTCGTGCCGGCCGCCGATCGGGCACTGGAGTGGATCGAGACGTATGGCGACCGCGACGGTGACCTGTTCGTGGAATACCAGCGACTGTCGGCGTCCGGACTTGCCAACCAGGGATGGAAGGACTCGTGGGACGGTGTCACCTATGCCGACGGGCGCGTGGCGCAGGCGCCGATCGCGCTGTGCGAAGTGCAGGGATACGTCTACGCGGCGTACCTGGCGCGCGCAGCGCTGGCCGACGATGCCGGCGACGCGTCCCGTGCCCGCCGCTGCCGGGATCGGGCCGAGGCCCTGCGGCAGGCGTTCGAGGACGCCTTCTGGCTGCCCGACCTCGGCTGGTACGCCCTGGGTCTCGACGCCGACAAACGGCCCATCGACTCGTTGACGTCGAACATCGGCCACTGCCTGTGGTCGGGCATCGTCGCGCCGGATCGCGCAGCACGGCTCGCCAGGCTGCTCACCTCACCGGAGATGTTCACCGGCTGGGGTGTACGCACCCTGGCCACGTCCATGACCGCGTACAACCCGATGAGCTACCACAACGGGTCGGTGTGGCCGCACGACTCGGCCATCGTCGCCGCGGGACTCAAGCGCTCGGGGCACGCCGACGAGGCGCAGCTGGTCGCGCGCGGCATCCTGGAAGCCGCCGAGCAGTTCGGCGGCCGTCTCCCCGAGCTCATGTGCGGGTTCGACCGGGCCGAGTTCCCCGCGCCGGTGCCATATCCCACGTCCTGCTCCCCGCAGGCATGGGCGGCTGCAGCACCGCTGGAGCTGGTGCGCGTCCTCCTCGGCGCGGAGCCGAACATTCCGGGGGGAAGCATCACGCTGTCGCCGGGTCTGCCCGAGAGCTGGGGGACCCTCGAACTCGACAACGTGCCGCTCGCCGGGAGTCGGGTATCCGTCCGGGCGCGTGGTCGGCGGGCCGCTGTCACCGGACTACCGCCCGGGCTACAGGTCGGCACCCGTTGGAACGGGGCGTGATTCGACCGGTAGGCCTAACTCTCACGTGAGCGGGTATCAGCCTCCCCGGCATATGACAAGGGGGAACCCGCCATGAAGAAGTCGAGCTTACGGGTCGCGGTGGTCGCGCCGCCCTGGTTCCCGGTGCCGCCGACTGGCTACGGCGGCATCGAGTCGGTCTGCGCAGGACTCG
>DATFBR010000279.1:0-2259 GCA_035253685.1 Jiangellaceae bacterium | reverse complement strand
TGGCCGCTGGCGACCAGCCGGTCGGGGCTTCTCGGACTTCGGCCCGGCCGCGCACGTTGACTTCGCATTCGATGGTTTCGCACAAGGATGGCCGGGTAGGCCAGGTCGACGGTCTGCCCCGTCCGGTGGCCGTCGCGAGGGGAGGAGATCGAGGGTGCGCAGACCCAGAAGGGCCGCCTTTGCGGCCGTCACAACGGCGATTGTGCTGTCTACCTTGGCCACAACCGCCGGCGCCTCCGTGCCGACAGACACGACGGAGCTGCGGGAGGCGGTAACGGCCGACGCGATCATGGATCATCTGGCGGAGCTGCAGAAGATCGCCGACAACAACGGCGACACCCGCGCCAGCGGAACCCCCGGGTACGACGCTTCGGTGGACTACATCGAGGATCTGTTGGTGGCAGCGGGTTATGAGGTGACCCGGCAGGACTTCCTGTTCAACTCGTTTCAGGAGCTGGTCACCCCGGTGTTCGAGCGGGTGTCGCCCGATCCGGTGACCTATGTTCCCAACAAAGACTTCATCACGATGGACTACTCGGGGAGCGGCGATGTCACCGCGACGCTCCAGGCGGTCGACTTGGTCCTGCCACCGGGGCCCACGGCGAGCACGTCGACCAGTGGCTGCGAGACGACGGACTTCGCTGGCTTCGTCGAAGGCAACATCGCGCTGATCCAGCGCGGGACGTGTGACTTCTCGGTCAAGGCGCACAACGCCTTCGAGGCCGGTGCGGTCGGCGTGATCATCTTCAACGAGGGACAGGAGGGGCGCACGGAGACGCTGGCGGGCACGCTCGGGGATGCCTTCTCCGACGACCTTCCGGTCATCGGCACCTCGTTCGAGATCGGTAACGAACTCGCTGCGCTTCTCGACGAGGGCGGGGTCGTCATTCACCTCTTGACCGAGACGCTGATCGAGCTCGACGTGCCCACGCAGAACCTGATCGCCGAGACGCCGACCGGGCGCGATGACCGCGTCATCATGGCCGGGGCGCACCTCGACTCCGTGCCGGCCGGTCCCGGCATCCACGACAATGGCTCCGGCTCCGCCACGCTGCTCGAGATCGCGCTGCAGATCGCCGACCTCGGTATCGAGCCGCGCAACACCATCCGCTTCGCCTGGTGGGGCGCGGAGGAGGCTGGCCTGATCGGCTCGCAGTTCTACGTCGACAGTCTCACCAAGTCGGAGGCCAAGGACATCGAGCTGTACCTCAACTTCGACATGATTGGCTCGCCGAACTACGCACGCTTCGTGTACGACGGCGACGGCTCGGCGTTCGGGATCAGGGGTCCCGCCGGCAGTCACGCCATCGAAGAGGTCTTCGAGGAGTACTTCGCCTCGCAGGGTCTGGCGTCCGAGCCGACGGCGTTCGACGGTCGGTCCGACTACGACGCGTTCATCTCCGCCGGGATCCCGGCGGGTGGCCTGTTCACCGGTGCGGAGGACAACAAGACCGTCGATCAGGTGGCCCTCTACGGCGGCCTGGCGACGTTCGGCGGCGACGTTGTGGCGTACGACCCGTGCTACCACCAGCCCTGCGACAGCCTGGACCCGGTCAGCGACGGCGCCGACGCCGACCTGTACGAAGCCCTCAACGAGGCGTACGGCGGCGCTCTGGAGTACCTCGGTGTGATCAGCAACGTCAACACGCTGGCCCTCGAGGAGATGTCCGACGCGGTGGCGCACGCGGTGCTGCTCTACGCCATGTCCACCAGCTCGGTCAGCGGCACGGCAAGAGCGTCCGACCAGGCGATGATCGCGACCGGTGACCGACTCGGCGCGCACTTCAAGCGGTGACGATGTAGCGGGTTACTGCGATTCGCATCGGCGACGGTCCCACCCGGTCACCGCCGCGAACAGCCAGCGACGATTCGATCATGATGGGCGGGGCAGCCAGGCGTGGCTGCCCCGCCCGACCCTCCGCTGCCGCCGACCGGACGGGCCGTTCGGATGACCCCTGGCTGATCGTCGGCACCTAACACCCCTACCCGGGTGGCTCGAGGCCGGGAGAACGCCATTCCGCGGCCTTCCACGAAGCGGACCCCGGTCAGCAGTCGCGGATGCGCTGGAATCTCCGAGGCCAGATGGACGTTGCCGTCGGTGTTTGGCCAGGAGACCGCCGACGCCGTCATGGCGTTTCAAGAGTGAGAGCAACTCAAGATCGACGGGGTCGTCGGGTCAGAGACGGGTGAGGCACTCGGATCTGGTCGGCTGATGTGCGAGCTGCCATGCCCGCGCCATCGCTGTCCCCGTTGTCCGCG
>DATFBR010000278.1:0-23999 GCA_035253685.1 Jiangellaceae bacterium | reverse complement strand
CCAAGGACCCGCACAGCCAGACCAGGTTCGACTTCGACGCCTGAGCCGTGCCCACCGGCGGGCTGCTCCTCAGTCGCGTCCGCCGGCCGAGGTGAGACCCATGTGCACGTGCCGGTCGCCGACCGCGCGGGCTGCAAGCCGGTCGAGGCGCTGGACGGCCTCCCGCGGCAGCACGATGTCGACGGCGGCGACGTTCTGCTCCAGCCACCGCACCCGCCTGGTGCCGGGGATCGGTACCACCGGCAGGCGCCAGACCTCGCTGCGTTGGTGCACCCACGCCAGTGCGACCTGGGCCGGTGAGACGCCCGCGTCAGCAGCGACGGCCCGCACCTCGCCGACGAGTTGGCGGTTCACGCCGATGGTCGACTCCTGCAGCCGTGGCTGTGATCGGCGGAAGTCGTCGCTGGCCAGTCCGTCCAGCGAGTCGAGCGTGCCGGTCAGGAAACCGCGACCCAGTGGCGAGTAGGGGACGAACCCGACCCCCAGCTCGCTGCACGCGGGCACCACGGTGTCCTCGACATCCCGGCTCCACAACGACCACTCGGACTGTACGGCCGCGATCGGATGGGTGGAGTGCGCACGTCGGAGCTCACTCGCCGTGACCTCGGAGAGTCCGAGGTGATGGACCTTCCCGGCGGCGACGAGTGCGGCCATCGCGCCGACCGTCTCCTCGATCGGGACGGCCACGTCGACGCGGTGCAGGTAGTAGAGGTCGATGACGTCGGTACCGAGCCGCCGCAGGCTGGCCTCGCACGCCTCGTGGACGTAGGCCGCGTCGCCCCGCACGCGTTGCGCAATGGAGGCGCCGGGTGCCGAGACGATGCCGAACTTCGTGGCGACCGTCACCCGGTCGCGGCGTCCGGACAGGGCTCGGGCCAGCAGCTCCTCGTTGGCGCCGGCACCGTAGGAGTCCGCCGTGTCCCAGAAGCTGACGCCGAGTTCGAGGGCCCGGTCCAGAACGGCGAGCGACTCCGTCTCGTCCGACGGTCCGTAGCTGTGGCTCATGCCCATGCAGCCGAGACCCTGTGCGGAGACCCGCAGCCCGGTGGAGCCGAGGTCGGTCGTGTGCATGGAGCCGCAGGCTACCGACGGACGCGGAGTCTCCGGCGTCCGGCCCTACGCTGGGGCGCCGTGGTGGATCTTCGGGTCGTCAGCTACAACATCCGCTCCCTCCGCGACGACAGGAGCGCGGTCGTCCGGGTGCTACGCACTCTCGACGCCGACGTGGTCTGCATCCAGGAAGCCCCCCGGTTCTTCCGGTGGCGTTCGCGCTGTGCCGCGCTGGCGCGGGAGTCCGGACTGCTCTACGTCGGCGGCGGTGGGTCGACCGGAGGCACCATGATGCTGACGTCGCTGCGGGTCGACGTGCGGAGCACCATCGAGTACCGCTTCAGCCGGACGCCGGCGCTGCACCTACGCGGCGCGGTGGCCGCCCGGCTCCACCGGGCAGGCGCATCCGTGGTCGTGGCGAGCGTCCATCTGGGGCTCAACGCCGACGAGCGGTCGCGCCACCGCACCGAACTGTTCGGCCTGGTAGACCGGTTCGACTCCGAGGTGACGGTTCTGGCGGGCGACGTCAACGAGGCGCCGGACCAGCCGACGTGGCGGGCGATCGCGGCGGCGTTCACCGACACGGCTGCCGGCGACGAGACGCCCACCTTCTCCACCGCCGCCCCCCGTCGACGCATCGACGGGGTGTTCGTGCGCGGGCCCGCACGGATAGTGACCTACCGGGTCATGGACGACCCGGACGTCCTCGTCGCCAGTGACCACCGTCCCGTCGTCGTCGACCTCCAGGTCGATCCGACCTCAGCCGGCGGCTAGCCCGCCAGTTCCCCTCTGGGGGTCCGACTTGTGGCGGGTTGGACACGCCTCGGCCACACATGACAGGTGTCGAACCAGCCACAAGTCGCAGCAGGGGAGGAGGGTGGAGGCGATCGGAGCGGCGAGGCTCAGTCGCGGAAGCCGGGCACGAGCTCGAGTGCGAGCTGCTCGAGGAACAGCCCGATGTCGGTGACGATGCCGCGTGCCTGCACCGAGCCACGGTCGGCCAGCTTCGTGACCGTCGCCGGGTTGATGTCGACGCAGACCAGCGGGATCGACGCCGGGAGGATATTTCCGGTCGCGACCGAGTGCAGCATCGTCGCGACCATGATCACGAAGCCGACGTCGTGCAGTTGAGCCCGCATGGCTCGCTGCCCCTCGATGACGTCGGTGTACACGTCGGGCAGCGGTCCGTCGTCGCGAACCGAGCCGACGAGCACGAAATCCTTGCGGTGGGCGACCAGCGCGTGCATGACGCCGCCGGTGAGGATCCCCTGCTGGACGGCGGTCCGGATCGACCCGCATCCGCGGATGCGGTTGATGGCCCGGATGTGGTGTTCATGGCCGTGCTCGACCCCACGCCCATGAGCCAGGTCGACACCGAGCGACGTCCCGTACATGGCGGCTTCGATGTCGTGCGTCGCGATCGCGTTCCCGCCGAACAGGACGTCGACGTAACCCGCCCGGACCAGCGCCACCATGGCCGGTGCCGCGCCGGTGTGGACGACCGCGGGGCCGGCGACCCAGAGGATCCGGCCGCCGTCGGTCTTCACCGATCGGATCTGTTCAGCGATCTGTCGTACCAGCAAGGCCTGCGGCTTCTCCGTCGAGACCTCGGAGTTCATGAACTCGAAGGTCTTGTCGCCGGCCTCGGGCCGGGGCACCCGGCGCACCCGGACACCGGCTGCACCGCAGACCACCCGCTGGCCGGCCCGGACCTCGCTGACCGGAATCGTGCGGACTCGGGTGCGGCCGTCGTCGTCCCACACCAGCAGGCCACAGTCCATCTCGGGCTGCTCGACGGCCACCCAGGTGCCGCCCAGCCGCACCGCGGTGTCGAGGTTGGTGGTCGAGTAGAAGTCGTCCGGGAAGACGCCGTCGTGTTCGACCTCGCGGGTCCGAGCCTGCCCGGGGTCGACGAGGTTGACGCCGTGGGTCTGGAGCCGCATCAGGATACGGGCCAGTGCTTGCGGGTCGGCCGCCGAGACGGTGATCGTGGCCCGGGACTCGTCGCTGGGCCTGCGCCCGACCTCGAAGCTGTCGAAGGAGAAGTCGGCGCCGTACTCACCGATGTCGTCGACGATCCGAGACAGCAGCCCGGAGTCGAGCAGGTGGCCGGTCAACTCGACGGTCTCGCTGGCCTGCATCGTGCCTCCTGCGGCCGGTTCGTCAGACGACCGCGCCGTCGTCGGGGTCGTACGGGTCGTGCCCCCGCATCCGGGCGACCAAGGTGACGAACCCGCCGACGAGGGCGCCGACGGCCAGCACGGTGACCCAGGACGGCAGACGCCAGCCGAGTGCGACCGCCAGCACGAGGAAAACCGGAGCCCCCAGGACCCCCGCCCAGGCCAGCCGTGAGATGTGGTCGCCGTGGGGCAAGGGCGGCGGTGGCGGGGGGACGAAGTGCTCGTCCGGCTCGGGCCGCGGTGGTGGTTCGGGTGCGGCGTCCCGCGTCGCGACCGGCTCGGCGTCGTCGTCCCCGGGCCCGGTGGCGTCATCGGCTACGTCCTCGGCGGCGGGCCATCGGGGCATCTCCTCGCCGGGCGACGCATGGAAGGCCTCGACCAGGTCGGCCCATGCCTGGTCGTCGTCACGCGACACTGCTACCACCGTCCTGCGCGGCGTGTTCGAGACGGCGGACGAAGTCGAGCGACCCGGCGAAGATGGTCTCCGCGTCGTGGTCGAGGGTTGCGACGTGGTAGCTCCGGGACAACGGAACGACCGCGACGTCGGCCGACGACACCCGCCCGGTGATGAGTCCGAGGCTGGTCGCGTCGACGAGGTGGTCCTGGTCGCTGCGGTAGATCAGCAATGGCTGCACGACCCGGGGAAGATCGGCGACGACGATCTTCCACAACTGGGTGAGCGAGTGCAGGGCGCGCAGCGGGGTGCGGTCGTAGGCAATCTCGTCCTGGCCGGGCTTGGCGATGTCGCCGGACAATGCCGACAGCGACGGGACGACCCGGTGGAGTACGGGGAGCGCGAGCAGCCGGTGGTCGCGACTGGCGACCGCCGGGTTGACCAGCACGAGCCCGCTGACGGCGTCCCCGTGGACCTGGGCCAGGCGCAGCGCCAGGCAGCCGCCCATCGACAGTCCGCCGACGACCACCGCATCGCAGCGCTCCCGCAGATCGAGCAGGGATCGTTCGACCGCCGTGTACCAGTCCGGCCAGCGTGTGGTGTTGAGGTCCCGCCAGACCGTGCCGTGACCCGGCAGCAGAGGAACCTCGACGCTGAGGCCGGCAGCCGCGAGGTGTTGGGCCCAGGGGCGCAACGACGCCGGGGACCCGGTGAGGCCGTGGCAGAGCAGCACGCCGGTGGGTCCGCCCTCCTGGCGGTAGTGCTCGGCTCCGGCGACGATCGGCACCGCGGTCTCCTGGCTGGGCTCGAGGCGTGTCAGCGGCATCGTCGCACGGTTCGCTGAGGACCGGTCGGCCGGAGCCGGTCGAGTAGTGTTCGGCCGTGTTCTACTGGTTCCTCAAACGGGTGATCCTTGGCCCGATCCTGCGAGTCGTGTACCGGCCGTGGGCCGAGGGACTGGAGCACGTGCCGGCGACCGGGCCGGCCATCGTCGCGAGCAACCACCTGTCCTTCTCGGACTCGTTGTTCATGCCGCTCGTCGTGCCCCGCCGGGTCACCTTCCTGGCCAAGAGCGACTACTTCACCGGTCGCGGTATCAAGGGATGGCTCACCCGGGTCTTCTTCCGCGGCATCGGCCAGGTGCCGATCGACCGCTCGGGCGGCAAGGCCAGCGAGGCGGCGATCGGAGCGGGGCTCAAGATCCTCGGCCGGGGCGACCTGCTCGGCATCTACCCGGAGGGCACACGCTCGCCGGACGGCCGGCTCTACCGCGGCAAGACCGGCGTGGCGCGGATGGCTCTGGAGGCCAAGGTCCCCGTCATCCCGGTCGCGATGATCGACACGGAGAAGATGCAACCACCCGGCCGGCTGATCCCGCGCGTCATGAGACCCGGCCTGCGGTTCGGCAGGCCGCTGGACTTCAGCCGGTACGAGGGCATGGAGGACGACCGCTACGTCCTGCGCTCGGTCACCGACGAGATCATGTACGCGTTGATGGAACTGTCCGGCCAGGAGTACGTCGACATCTACGCTCAGCGCGCGAAGGCCGAGATCGCCGCGGCGAAGAAGCACAAGACGCTGCCGCCCGACGTCGAGCAGGACGAGTAGCCCGCACTGCCGGCGACCCCGGCACCTCTCGCGACGCCGGCCGACGGGGTCAGTTGGCGGGCTGGGCGATCTCGGCGAGCATGTCCGCGTACCAGCGCACGGCCGGGTCGAAGCGCTTGCCGCCCTTGATGCGGTCGAACTCGATCGCCCGCAACTGCCCGGCATGCTCCTCGTCCTGCCCGACGACGCCCGCCTCACCGCTCAGCGCGCACTGCACGGCGAACTCGGTGCAGCTCCGGATCAATCCGAGATCGTCGTCGTTCGGCGCCGCGGAGCGGCTGAAGTACCCGCTCTTCTGCACCATGACCTTCTCGGCACCGAGCCGCCCGGACAGCTGTTCGCCGAACCACGCACCGGGGTTGACCTTGTCGAGCTGGACGTGGCCGAACGGGTCGCGAGGCACTTCTTCGCCGGACTCCTCGAGCTCGGCGACGATCGACTCGACTCCGGCGCCCTCGGACACGAAGATGTTGACGCATCCGAGCTCGTCCATGACGCCGCGCAGCCGGTCGGCCTCGGCGTCGATGTCCAAATGGACCTCCGGAACGAAGACGCCATGGACGTCCCAGCGCCCCGCGTCGAGGCCGATGCCCGGGTTCCACTCCTGGTCGGACAGCCAAGCGCGGTAGACCCTGGCCGTGGCGGCGGTGAGCCACCCGCAGTGCCGACCCATGACCTCGTGGACGACGAGCATGCGCGGGTTGGACGAGTGCTCGGCCACGATGTTGCGGGCGAACAGGGCGCCCTGGTCGGCCGCCGTCCAGGCGCCCAGGCTCTGCTTGACCGGCACGATGTCGTTGTCGACGGTCTTCGGCAGGCCGACGACGGTCAGCGCGTAACCGTGCTGGTCGAGGTATGCGGCGAGCTCGGCGGCCATGGTGTTGGTGTCGTCGCCCCCGATCGTGTGCAGGACGTCGACACCGTCCTGGGTGAGACGGTCGGCGGCCATCGCCAGCGGATCCTGGCCGTCGTCGATCAGGCCTCGCTCGACCAGATCCGCGACGTTGGTCAGCTTGACCCGGCTGTTGCCGAGCGGACTGCCGCCGAAGCGGTGCAGCAGGTGTGCTCGCTCCCGCACCTCGGGTGTGATCTCCACCGACCGCCCGGCCAGCAGGCCGGCGTATCCGTTCCGGTATCCGATCAGCTCGACCTCGGGTGCGGTGTCCGTGTACCGCTCGATCAGCCCACCGATCGCGGAGGAGAGACAGGGGGCCAGGCCTCCGGCCGTGAGCATCGCGACCTTGCGAACCGTCATGACGTTGACCTCTCGCGCATCTGAGGACGACGCCCACGGCGTCGTTCGTCGGCCCGGCCACCCTACCGAGCACCCGGCCGACGTCCCAGCCGTGCCCCGGCCGGCCAGTGCGGTCCGCCGTGCAGGTGAGCGCCGGCGAACCGCTGGCCTACTCTTGGCCGGTGACTGCGAGCAGCGACGCTGCGCTCTACGCCGAGCTCGGCGGCGCTCTCGGCCAGCTGCCGGCCGCTCAGCAGCCGGTGTGGCCCGACGCCGCCGCTGCGGATACTGCCGTCGGCCAGCTCTGCGCCCTGCCGCCGCTGGTCTTCGCCGGCGAGTGCGATCTGCTGTGTCAGCGGATGGCCGCGGTGTCGCGTGGTGAGGCGTTCCTGCTCCAGGGCGGTGACTGCGCCGAGACGTTCGACGGCGTGACCGCGGGCAACGTGCGGAACAAGCTCAAGACGCTGCTGCAGATGGCCGTGGTGCTCACCTATGCCGCAAGCGTGCCGGTGGTGAAGGTGGGCCGGATCGCCGGTCAGTACGCCAAGCCGCGGTCGCGGGCCACGGAGACTCGCGGCGATGCCACGTTGCCTGCCTACCGCGGCGACATGGTCAATGGATTCGAGTTCTCCTCGCCGGCCCGTACGGCTGACCCCGCCCGGATGGTCCGCGCCTACCACGCGGCGGCGGCGACGCTGAACCTCACGCGGGCGTTCGTCGGCGGGGGTTATGCCGATCTTCGCCAGGTGCATGCGTGGAACACCGACTTCGTCCGCACGTCCCCGGCCGGGCTCCGGTACGAGCGGCTCGCCGGTGAGATCGACAAGGCGCTGTCGTTCATGCGGGCGATCGGCGCCGATCCCGAGCAGCTGCACAGCGTGGAGCTCTACGCCAGCCATGAGGCGCTCCTCCTCGACTACGAGCGCGCGCTCACCCGGATCGACTCCCGAACGGGGGCGCCGTACGCGGTCTCGGGACACCTGCTCTGGGTGGGCGAGCGCACGCGTCAGCTCGACGGTGCGCACCTGGAGTTCGCCGCGCGCATCAGGAACCCGGTGGCTGTGAAGCTGGGCCCGTCCTGCTCGCCCGAGGACGTCCTCGCCATCGGCGAGCGGCTGGATCCCGAACGTGAGCCGGGACGGTTGACCCTCGTCACCCGCATGGGTGCGGCGCGCGTCCGCGACGTACTGCCGGCACTGGTCGAGAAGGCGACGGCGGGTGGGCTGGTCGTCTCCTGGGTCTGCGACCCCATGCACGGCAACACCTACGAGGCGCCCAGCGGGCACAAGACTCGTCGGTTCGACGACGTCATCGACGAGGTCCGCGGCTTCTTCGAGGTGCACCGGGCGCTGGGTACGGTGCCCGGCGGCGTGCATGTGGAGCTGACCGGTGACGACGTCACCGAGTGCGTGGGCGGCGGCGACCCGATCGCCGAGGACGGTCTGGGGGACCGGTACGAGACGGTCTGCGATCCACGCCTCAACCGGACCCAGTCCCTGGAGCTGGCCTTCCTGGTGGCCGAGCTGCTCGAGGCGCGTGGCTGGCCGTCGGGCACGCCATAGTCTCTGGAGTTCTGGCGTGACGATAGACCTGCGCAGTGACACCGTGACCCGCCCGACCAGGGCGATGCTCGCGGCGATGACGATGGCCGAGACCGGTGACGACGTGTACGGGGAGGACCCGACCGTCCGGGTGCTCGAGGAACGTGTCGCGGTCCTCCTCGGCCATGAGGCGGGACTGTTCACCGTCACCGGCTCGATGGCCAACCTGCTCGGCGTGCGTGCCCACGTCGGTCCGGGCCAAGAACTGCTCTGCGAGGCGCGGGCCCACCTCGTCCGCACGGAACTCGGTGCGCACGCCGTCTGGCACGGCGTGACGACTCGCACCTGGTCGCACCGCCGTGGCCGCATCGACCTCGATGCCGTCACCCGGATGCTCTCACCCGACGCCGGCCCCTACATCGTCTCCACCGCGGCCGTCACCGTCGAGAACACCCACAACTTCGCCGGCGGCAGCGTGCAGCCTCTCTCCGACCTGCGCGACCTGCGCACGTTGATCGACGGCACAGGCGTGCGGCTGCACCTGGACGGAGCCCGGCTGTGGAACGCCCATGTGGCCACGGGGGTCGCGCTGGACGCCTACGGGAGCCTGTTCGACACGGTGTCGGTGTGTCTGTCGAAGGGCATGGGTGCGCCGGTGGGGTCGGTGCTGGTCGGCCCGGCGGACGCGATCGCCGAGGCGCGGCAATGGCGCAAGCGGTTGGGCGGGGGCTGGCGCCAGGCCGGGGTTCTCGCCGCGGCGGGCCTGTACGCGCTGGACCACAACGTCGACCGGTTGGCCGACGACCACGCGAACGCGAAGGTGCTGGCCGACATCCTCGCCGACTCCGGCGCCGTCGATCCGGTGGAGGTCGAGACGAACATCGTCCTGCTCGATCTGTCCGGTCTGCCAGTGGACACCGGCGAGGTGGTCCGGCGTTCCCGTCAGGAGGGCGTCCTGGTCAGCGCGGTCGGCCCCCGGCTGGTTCGCGTGGTCACGCACCTCGACGTCACCGCAGACGACTGTCGGAAGGCGGGGGAAACGCTGTCCCGCCTGTTGGCACGACGAAAGGCTTGACACGGCGTCGGCCTTACCCCACGATTCCTATCAATCTTATCGGAATTAGCGGTCGGGGAACCCGATGCCAACTCTGGTCCTGCTCGGTCTGGTTGGGCTGGCGGCGCAGCTGGTCGACGGCAGCCTCGGCATGGCGTACGGCGTGACGTCGACCACCCTGCTGCTCGCGATCGGCACGAACCCGGCGGCGGCCTCGGCCACTGTGCACCTCGCCGAGATCGGGACGACGCTGGCCTCCGGACTGTCGCACTGGCGCTTCGGCAACGTCGACTGGACGGTGGTCCGCCGGATCGCGATCCCGGGTGCGATCGGATCTTTCGCCGGCGCGACCTTCCTGTCGACGCTGTCGACCGAGGTTGCCGCGCCGGTCATGTCCGCAATCCTGCTCGCACTCGGCCTCTACATCCTCGCCCGGTTCACGCTGCGCGGGATGCCGAGGCGCAACCTGGGCACGCCGGTGCGGCGGAGGTTTCTCGGCCCGCTCGGCCTGGTCGCAGGGTTCGTCGACGCTACCGGTGGCGGCGGTTGGGGACCGGTCGGCACGCCTGCGCTGCTGGCCAGCGGACGGATGGAGCCGCGCAAGGTGATCGGTTCTATCGACACCAGCGAGTTCATCGTCGCGGTCGCCGCCAGCGTCGGCTTCCTGGTGGGACTGGGCTCGGAGAACATCGACTCCTCCTGGGTCGCCGTGCTGCTGCTCGGTGGGGTCGTCGCCGCGCCGATCGCCGCCTGGCTGGTGCGGCACGTCCCGCCGCGGATCCTCGGCTCGGCGGTCGGCGGCGTGATCATCCTGACGAACACCCGGACCGTCCTGAAGAGCGACTGGATCGATGCCCCCGGCAGCGTGCGCACCGCCGTGTACGTGGTGCTCGCTGCGATCTGGGTGGCGGCACTGGCGTACTCGGTACGGGCACACCTGGGCGAGCGCGAGGTCGAGCGGCTGACGCCGGCCGTCCTGGGCGAGCAACGGCGCAACGCCGAACCGGTCGGCTGATCCGACTCCGCGGGCCGGTCAGCGCACGGGCGCGAGGCGTTGTGCCGGCTGGCGCCCCACCAGCGGCGGCAACCGGCGAACCGCCGAGGCGAGTTCGCGCAGGTCGGCGCCGACCAGAGCCTGGGCTCCATCGACCAGCGCCTCCTCGGGCGCGGGGTGGACGTCGACGAGGATGCCGTCGGCGCCGACGGCGATCGCGGCCCGAGCGAGCGGGAGCACCAGGTCGCGGCGGCCGCCGGAGTGGGACGGGTCGACCATGACCGGCAGGTGCGACAGTTGCTGGACGACCGGCACGGCCGCGATGTCGAGAGTGTTACGGGTGGCGGTCTCGAACGTGCGAATGCCCCGCTCGCACAGCACGATGTCGAGGTTGCCGCGCTGCGCAACGTACTCGGCGGCCATCAGCCACTCCTCGATCGTGGCCTGCATACCGCGTTTGAGCAGCACCGGCAGCCGAGCCCGCCCGACCGCCTGCAGCAGTGCGTAGTTGTGCATGTTGCGCGTACCGACCTGGAGCATGTCTGCGTACTCGGCCACGAGTGGCACATCGTGCGCATCGAGGACCTCGGTGACAATGGGCAACCCGGTGGCTTCGCGCACCTCCGCCAGGATGCGCAGGCCCTGCTCGCCCAGGCCCTGGAAGGCGTACGGCGACGTCCGCGGCTTGAAGGCGCCACCGCGCAGCAACGTGGCACCGGCGGCCTTGGCCATCTCGGCCGCCTCGAACGTCTGCTGTGCCGACTCGACCGCGCACGGGCCGGCGACGAGTGTGAACGTGCCCGGCCCGATGGGAACCCCGCGGTCGGCGCCGCCGATGACGACGGTGCTGCGCCCGGGGTGGTTGGGCAGGCTGACCAGCTTGTACGGCGTGGACACGCGGATCACATCGGCGACACCGGGCATGCCGCGCAGATTGAGGGCCCGGAACTCGTCGACGTCGCCGACCAGGCCGATGATCGTGCGGCTGACACCGCGGCTGACGAACGCGTCGCCGCCGGCTGCACGAACCCGTGCCACGACCGCGTCGACCTGCGCGCCGTTCGCGCTCGGCTCCATGACCACGACCACCGGGTCCCCTCCCGTTCGGAGCTTCGACAGTAGTCGTGGCCGCCCCGGACCCGACACGCGATCCACAGGCCACCATGGTTCGTTACGAACACGTCACCGCATCGAATCCAGGGCGCGTTTCGCCGGGCCGAATCAGCCCGCGGAGGCCTCGCGGGCCCGGCGCTCGACGAGCATCTCGACGCCGTCGAGCACACGGTGGAGACGGAACTTGGCGTCCTCGTCGGTGTACTCCGGCGGCTCGTCCCACGCTCCCGCGACAACCGAGGCGTGCACTGCGGGAAAGCGTTGCGGGTCGATCAGCCGGCGGAGCAGGTCGCCATAGGAGGGTGCCGTCCCTTGGGTGTCGCCGCGTACGGCCGCCGACGACAGGTCGACGACCAGCCGTGCCTCGCTGAGCGCGAACGAGGCGAGCAGTCCGAGGACGGCCACCTTGTCCGACTCGGGCAGCCCGGTGACCGACAGGATCCGCAGCCCCTGCTCGATCCATCGCAACTGACCGGGGGTCAGCGGCGGGCCGGCGATCGGGATCTGCAGGATCCAGGGGTGCTGGTTCAGGACCGTGACCTGGACCCAGGTCCAGTTCTCGAGCGCAGGGCGCCACGGCGCTCCGATCGGGTCGATCGGCGGCGGTTCACTCACGACGGTGTCGACCATCACCAAGAGCAGGTGGTCCTTGCTCTCGACGTAGCGGTACAGCGCCATCGGTGTGAACCCGAGCTTCGCTGCGACCCGGCTCATGGATACCGCAGCGAGCCCTTCGGCATCGGCCAGGTCGATCGCCGCCTGCACGATGCCCTCGATACTCAGGCCCGGCTTGGGGCCGCGGCGCGGCCGTTCCCGCAGCCCCCAGAGCAGTTCGTAACCACTCGGCAGCGGTACGTCCACGTCGGACATGATCCCTCACCCGTTCGGTTGACGCGTCCCGTTGAATTTGTATACTGCCTACACAGATGAGTGTAGGGCATACACAGTTCAGGGAGGACAGGCGTGTCGGACCAGATCATCCGGGTCAGCCGCGTGCACAAGGCCTTCGGTGACCTGACCGTGCTCGACGGCATCGACCTCGGCGTGGAGCGAGGGACCGTGCTCGCCCTGCTCGGACCGAACGGCGCGGGCAAGACGACGCTCGTCCGCATCCTGGCCACCTTGCTGGCGCCGGACGCCGGAACGGTGACGGTCGCGGGCCACGATGTCGTCGGCGACGCCGCAAAGGTCCGAGCCACGATCGGGCTGACCGGCCAGTACGCCGCCGTCGACGAGCTGCTCACCGGCGAGGAGAACCTGCTGATGATGGCCCGGCTGTCACGGCTCGACCACGCCGAGGGGCGCATGCGCACGGCGGAGCTGCTGCGGCGCTTCGACCTCGTCGACGCCGCTACTCGCCGGGTGAAGACGTACTCGGGCGGCATGCGCCGCCGACTCGACCTGGCGATCAGCATGATCGGACACCCGCCGGTCATCGTCCTCGACGAGCCCACGACCGGCCTCGACCCAAGGAGCAGGCTGACGCTGTGGGCCGTGATCGACGAGCTCGTCGGCGCAGGCACGACCATCCTGCTGACGACGCAGTACCTCGAGGAAGCCGAGCGGCTGGCCGACCGAATCGTGCTCATCGACCACGGCCGCGTGGTTGCCGAGGGCACGGCGGACGAGCTGAAGAGTCGGCTCGCGGGCGAACTCGTCGAGCTCGCGTTCGCCGATGCCTCCGACCACGCGCGCGCCATGGCGGTGCTCGGCGGGCGCGCCCAGTATCCGGAACCGGAGCGACTCGTCGTGTCGGTTCCGACCGACGGTAGCGCGGCCGACATCCGCGAGCTGCTCAACGACATGGACCACTCGGGTGTCGCCGTCACGTCGATCGAGCTCACCAGGCCGTCACTCGACGACGTGTTCCTCGAGCTCACCGAACCGGCACCGGCTACCCGATTGGCGACGAACCGATGACCACCCACTCGGCGGCCTACTGGGCCGCCAGCGACTCGATGACCATGATCCGGCGCAGCATGCGCCACAGCCTGCGCGACATCGAGTCGCTGCTGATCTCCGTGATGCTCCCGATCATGCTGATGCTCCTGTTCGTCTATGTGTTCGGCGGCGCCATCGACGTCGGCACCGAGTACGTCAACTACGTCGTGCCCGGGATCATCCTGCTGTGCGCCGGCTACGGCGCCTCGACGACCGCGTTGAGTGTGAGCACCGACATGCACACCGGTGTCATCGACCGCCTCCGGTCGCTGCCGATCGTCGGTTCCGCGGTGCTGACGGGGCACGTTGTCGCCAGCATGGCGAGAAACGCGTTCTCCACCCTGGTCGTCGTCGCCGTGGCCATCCTGGTCGGCTTCCGACCCGAGGCGAGCGTCCTCGGCTACCTGGGAGCGCTGGCAATGGTGCTGCTATTCGTGCTGGCACTCTCCTGGGTGTCGGTCGTCGTCGGTCTGGTCGCGAACAGCGTCGAGGCGGCCAGCGCGTTCAGCTTCTTCATCCTCTTCCTGCCGTATGTGAGTAGCGCCTTCGTTCCGCCGGACACCATGCCGGCAGTCCTGCAGGGGTTCGCGGACCACCAGCCGGTCACCCCGATGATCGAGACCATCCGGGCCCTGCTCATGGGTACACCGGCCGGCGACAGCGCCTGGACGGCGGTCGCCTGGTTCGGAGCCATTGCCGTGTTGTCCTTCGTCGCGTCGATGTCCCTGTTCCGGCGCAGCCGGTCCAACTGAACCGCCTACCCGCGCGGACGTTCCTTCGTACCTGACTTCAGCAGTTCGACCATCTCCGCGATCCGGGCGGCCCGTCGGTCCGGGCTGCGCTTGGTGGCGTCGATCCAGCGCAGATACGCGTTCCGGTAGAACTGCGCGAGGGAGTCGAAGAACGCTCCGGCCGCAGGCTCCGCGTCGAGCGCCGCAACGACGTCGGGTGCCAGATCGGCGCGCTGCGGGCCCTCGGGGTGGAGCACGACCGCGACCTTGTCGCCTGTGGAAACACCGCAGTGGCGTCGCCACGCCGAGCCGAGCACGAAGCCGTGGCCGTCGCCGAGAGGCTCGACCACCGCCCGCACGCCCATGCCTTTCACCGTGCCCGCGACGTGGTGACGTTCCTTTGCCCCCCATGCGTCGTCAGGCTCGAACGGGACAGGAACGCACACGCGCCCTCGCTCGTCGGCCGTCACAATCGCGTCGTATTTCACGGTGTCGACCACGAGTCGATGGTGGCACAGCGGATCTGCCGGGTCGGCGCCCCGAGAATGCGGAAGGGTGTGGTTCCTCGCGTGGGTGATCGCCGCACGTGGCCGGCCGGCGCTCCAGATGGGACCCGCGGTGGTGTCGGCCGGTACCGATAGCGTCGTCAATCGCGGTCGACATCGGCCGTAGGCGGCAACGATCAGGCGAATGGAAGGCGCATTCATGGACTGGAAGCTCGAGCTGGTGGCGGTGCCGGTCTCGGACGTGGACAGGGCGAAGACCTTCTACACCGAGAGGGTCGGCTTCAACGCCGACCACGACCACCGGGTCGGCGACGATGTCCGCTTCGTTCAGCTGACCCCACCCGGATCGGCGTGTTCGATCGCGCTCGGCACCGGCATCGTCGATGCGCCGCCGGGATCTGCGCAGGGCCTGCAGATGGTGGTCAGCGACATCGTCGCCGCGCGCACCGAGCTCGTCGAGCGGGGCGTTGAAGTCAGCGACGTGCAGGAGTTCCCGTGGGGGTCGTTCGTCTTCTTCAGCGACCCGGACGGCAACGGCTGGGCGGTCCAGCAGCTGCCCCCGTGGCAGTAGCGCCGGTCCGGTGGGGCCCCCGCCCCTTCCGGCCACGGTGACGCCGGGTGCAGCGCCGGGTCCCGGCGGAGGTTGGTCGGCTCGTGGCCACGGTTCAGGTGACGAGGTGGGTGACTTCGGCGTCCCGACCGTGGCGCGGGCCGAGCTCGCTGAGGTACATCGCGACCACCACCAGCGCGCCGCCCGCGACCATCCGAGCGGTCGGGCTCTCGCCTCCGAGGGCGACCGCAAAGCCGGCCGCGAACACCGGCTCCATGGTCATGACGACCGCGGCACGCGTCGCCGACATGTGTCCTTGCGCCCAGGTCTGTGCGAGCAGCGCCAACGCGCCGGCGACCAGCGCCATGTAGAGCATCGAGGCCCAGTCGCGACCGCTCACGGGCAGGACGACCCCTTCCGGGACGGCCCCTGCCCAGCAGACGACGGCGATGACGGAGATCTGGAGAACGGACAGGCCCAGCGCGTCGTCCGGAACCGACCATGCGCCCAGACCGACGATGTGCAGGGCGTACAGCGCCGCTGCGACGAGCGTCAGCGACTCACCGAGACCGACGGACAGTCCTTGCAACGACAGCAACGCCAGGCCACCGGTCGCCAGCCCGACGGCGATCCATGCCGTGCGGTCGACCCGGGTCCGGAACAGCAGCGCGGCGAACAGCGGGGTTATGACGACGTACATGCCGGTCACGAAGCCGGACACCGACGCGGATGTGTGTCCGAGCCCGGCTGTCTGCAGCAACTGGGCGGCGCCGTAGACGAGCCCCAGCGCGACGCCGCGGCGGCGGGCCTGCGGCGACAGCCGGGCGACCGCACGCGGCGCCACCAGGAACAGCGCCGCCGCCGCGATCGTGAAGCGGACGGCCAGGAAGTCGGCCACCGGCACCCGGTCGAGCAGATCCTTGATCAGGAAGAACGTGGACCCCCAGGTCGCCGTCACCGCCAGCAGTGCGAGCGTCGCCAGCACCGATGCCCGCCGCGACGTCTCTGCCGTCATCGGCGCATGCTGTCCAGCAAGGCGATGTCGTCGGCGTGCGCAGCCGATCCGCCCGGAGTCTCCAGGACGACGGGCAGCCCGGCGACGGCCGGATGGGCCAGCAGGTCACGGAAGGGCTCGAGTCCGATGCGGCCCCGGCCGACGCGCTCGTGCCGGTCCCGGTAGGAGCCGCAGCCGTACATCGAGTCGTTCGCGTGGACGGCGGCCAGCCGGCCGGCACCCGTGACCGCGACCAGGTGGTCCAGCGTCGCGCTCATGCCACCGGGTGCTGCCAGGTCGTGCCCGGCAACGAAGGCATGGCAGGTGTCCATGCAGATCCGCACCTTCGGATGCCGGTCGAGTGCGTCGAGATATGGCCCGAGGTCGTTGATCCGGGCGGCGAGCGACCTGCCCTGTCCGGCCGTCGGCTCGAGCAGCAGGTCCGGCGCGCCTGCGGGAAGCACGTCGAGCATCGGCAGCAGTGCCTCCCGAACCTGCCGCATCGCCGCATCACGTCCACCCTCGGCCACGTAGGAGCCGGTGTGGACGACGACGCCGGCGGCACCGACGGCCGTGCCGCGGGCGAGCGCGTGTGCGACGCTCGCGACCGAGTGCTCGTAGGTGAGCGCGGTCGGGGAGCCGAGGTTGATCAGGTACGCGGAGTGCACCAGCACGACCAGGCCGCTGTCGGCCACCGCCCGGCGGAAGGCGGCATCAGCGCTCGCCACGCCGGCTGGCGTCGCCCAGCCGCGGGGGTTGCCGAGAAAGAGCTGGACGGCCTGGGCGCCCATCGCGGCCGCGCGCGCGGGAACACCGGCGAGGTCGCCGTGCAGCGACAGGTGCGTCCCGAGCACGGCCGGCGAGGGCCTCAAAACCAGGAGAGTGTGAGCCGGACGACGGTGCCGCGCTCGCGCTCCTGCCCGGCCTCGGGGTTCTGGCTCTGCACCTGGCGGCCACCGAAGATGCCGCCCCTCACCTGCACCCGGAAGCCGAGCCCCTCGAGCAGCTGGCGCGCCTGGTCCACGTGCATGCCCACGACGGACGGAACCTCGATCTTGCCGTTGTGCGACCCCGTCGAGACCTCGAGCTGGACCTGGTCGCCGCGGTAGCCCGTCCCACTGGACGGGTCCTGCCGGATCACCACGCCGGCCGGAACGTCGTCGTCGAACCGCTCCTTCACCGAGACGTCGAAGCCGGCATCGGAGAGCGCCTTCTGCGCCTCGGCCGCGGGCCGTCCGGTGAAGTCCTCGATCGCGATGGCCTCACGTCCCTTGCTGACGGTGAGGGAGACCGTCGCATCGCGGCGGACGAGTTCGCCGGCAGCGACGCCCTGTGAGATCACGACGTTCTCGGGCACCTCCTCGTCGAACGCCTCGTCGACCTCTCCGAGCCCGATGTGCGCGTCGGCGAGCGCCTGCTCGGCCTCCTCCCGGGTCAGCCCGACCAGCTCCGGCACCTCGTACCGTTCGGGCCCCAGCGACACCGTCAGCTCGATCGGCTCGTCACGCAGGACCCGCTCGCCCGGGCCCGGCTCGGTGGCCGCCACCAGCCCCGCCGCCACCACCTCGGAGTACTGCTCACCGGCTTCGACGACGGTCAGCCCCTCCGCCTGGGCGATGGCGCGCGCTTCGGCCACGGTGACGTTGAGCAGCGACGGAGTAGAAGCGTAGCGACCGGTCCCGTACCACCACGCCGCCACGGCCGCACCGAGCGCGAGCAGCAGGACCAGGGTGAAGGCCACGGGCCCGCGCCACCGGCTGCGCGGTCTGGGCGAGCGCCTGCCGGCCGCGTGACTCGCCTCGCGCGCCGTCGTCCTGCGAACAGGGCCGGGTGCGGGTGGGATGGCCGTCGTGTGGCGCCCCCTGTCGGCGGACGTCGCCGACGTCGTCAGCGCCTCGGCGATCGTCACGCCCGCGACCTCGCGCGACTCGAGACCGGGCACCGCCGTGCCGGACGTGCCACGGGCGCCCTGGACCGCATGGTGGAAGTCGGCGGCATCAGTGAAGCGCTGCGTCGGATCGCGGGCAGTCGCGCGCCTGACCAGGTCGTCGACGACGCCCGGCACGCCGGGCTCGACCGACGACGGTGCGGGGACGTCGTTGTCGATGTGGCTGCGGACGACGACGAAGTCGGTGGGACCCGTGTGCGGTGCGCTGCCGGTCAGCATCTCGTAGAGCATCACGCCGGCGGAGTAGACGTCCGAACGTGGTGTCGCCACCTCGCCCAGCGCCTGCTCGGGGGAGATGTAGTTGACGGTCCCGAGCAGCAGGCCGCGGGTGACCGTGGATGCGTCGCGCAGTGCGCGGGCCAGGCCGAAGTCGGCCACCTTGACCCGGCCGTCGTCGGCAACCAGCACGTTCTCGGGCTTGACGTCACGATGCACGATTCCGGCCGCGTGGGCCGCGCCGAGCGCCGCGAGGACCGGTTCGATCACGTCGAGCGCCCGGTCCGGCGCCAGCCGGCCGCGGTCGCGCAGGACCTGGCGAAGCGTGCGTCCCTCGATGTACTCCATGGCGAGGAACACGGCACCGTCGTCCTCACCCTGGTCGAAGACGGCCACGACGGCGGGGTGCGCGAGCTGTGCCGCGGAGCGTGCCTCGCCGATGAAACGTGCGACGAAGTCGTCGTCGACGGCAAGCTCCGGATGCATGACCTTGAGTGCGACGACCCGGTCCAGACGGGTATCGAGCGCCCGGTACACGGTCGCCATGCCGCCGCGTGCCAGCGTCGCCTCGACGCGGTAGCGACCGTCGAGGAAACGCCCCACCGGCGCCGCGTCGACGTGCGTGTCCACGCTGGGAGTGTACGGACCGCCGCCAGGGGGTCGAGAAACCGACACGAACGCCCTCGGAACCGGCAGTAACGGACTCCGCCGGGTCGACATCAGCCGGAGCGCACCGTGGCGGCCGTGATCAGCGTGCGGAGGGCGGCCCGGGCCTCGGTCGTGATGTCGGCGGCGTCGATCGCCGCCGTCGAGCGCTCCACCAGGTCGGCCACGAGTCGCTCCACCCGTTCCAATGCACCGGTGGACACGATGATCTCGCGGAGCGTGTCGACACCGGCGCTGTCGAGCGCATGGTTGCCGAGCAGTTTCTCGACGACGGACGCCTGCGCGGGGGAGCAATGTTCGTGGGCGAATGCGACGAGGAGCGTCCGCTTTCCTTCACGCAGGTCGTCGCCGGCGGGCTTCCCGGTCCGGGCGGGATCGCCGAAGACACCGAGCACGTCGTCGCGTAGTTGGAACGCCTCCCCGAGTGCCAGGCCGTACTCCGAGTACGCGGTGAGCACCCGGGGGTCGCCGTCGGCCAACGCGCCGCCCAGCAGCAGGGGATGCTCGACCGAGTACTTCGCGCTCTTGTAGCGGATCACCCGCCGGGTTCGCTCCGCCTGTTCGCCCGGCCGCCGCAGCCCGCCCGTGGCCTGCTCGAGCACGTCGAGGTACTGGCCGCCCATGAGCTCGGTCCGCATCCGTTCGTACACCGGCCGTGCGCGGCGCAGGGCGGCTGCGGAAAGCCCCGAGGAACTCAGCAGCTCGTCACTCCAGCCCAGACACAGGTCTCCGAGGAGAAGCGCGGCTGCATCGCCGAAGCGCTCGGCGTCACCGTGCCAACCGGCCTGCGCATGCAGGGTTGCGAAGCGCCGGTGCGCGGACGGCTTCCCGCGGCGGGTGTCCGACCCGTCCATCAGGTCGTCGTGCACCAGCGCCGCGGCATGGAAGAGTTCCAGGCTGGCCGCTGCCGAGAAGATTGCGGGCTCGTCGGGCGCACCGGCGCCCTTCCAGCCCCAGTAGCAGAACGCCGGCCGCAGCCGTTTGCCGCCGGCCAGCAGGTCGGCAGCTGCGTCGACGAGAGGCAGAAGTTCCGCGCTCTCCGACCCCAGGATCTCGCGCTGGCGGTCCAGGAACCCGTCGAGAACACGCTGGACGCGCGGGCGCACGCTGCGGACGGGATCGTCGACGGCGGCCTGCACGCTGCCGAACCCTACGCGCGCCCGCAGCCGGCACCATCGACGACGGGTCGCCTAGGCGCCGACGCACCCGTAGCCTGGTCCGGTGACCCTGGGACTGCCGTCGACGATGCCGGGTGGTGCAAACACCATCCGCGAACTGATCGCGTCCGGCGGCCGCTCGTTCTCCTTCGAGTTCTTCCCGCCGAAGACCGACCACGGCGAGACCCTGCTCTGGCAGGCGATCCGCGAGCTGGAGTCCCTGGCTCCGACGTTCGTATCGGTCACGTACGGGGCCGGTGGAAGCACACGGGACCGCACCGTACGCGTGGTGGGCCGGATCAGCGCAGAGACGACGCTGACCGCCGTCGGGCACCTGACCTGCGTGGGCTCGTCGCGTGCCGAGCTGCGGGGTGTCGTGGGCGCTTATGCGGATGCCGGGATCCGTAACATCCTCGCCCTGCGCGGCGACCCGCCGGGCGGTCCGGGCGACGAGTGGCGCGCGCATCCCGACGGCCTCGATCACGCCGACGAGCTCGTCCGCCTCGTGCGCCAGCTCGGCGACTTCTGCGTCGGCGTCGCGGCCTTCCCCGACCGGCATCCGGAGTCGCCGTCGCTCGACCACGACGCGCGGATACTCGCCGCCAAGGCGGCAGCGGGCGCCGACTTCGCGGTGACCCAGTTCTTCTTCGGCGCCGACGACTACTTCGACATGGTCCAGCGCGCCGAGGCGTACGGCTGCACGATCCCGGTGGTGCCCGGCATCATGCCGGTCACCGACGTCCGGCAGATCGAACGCTTCGCCCTGCTGTCCGGCGCCAGCCTCCCGGCGCCGTTGGTGCGTCGCCTGCGGGCGGTCGAGGACGATCCCGAGGCGGTCCGCCGGGTCGGGGTGGAAGTCGCGACGGCCTTGTGCGAGGAGTTGCTCGCCAGGGGAGCGCCGGGCCTGCACTTCTACACGCTCAACCGGTCGACGGCCACCCGCGAGATCTACCGAGCCCTGGGTCTGCCGGGACGCGACGGCGGCGACACGGAACCGGTGGGTGCCGGGGCGGGCCGTTCGAGCACCGCGCACGTGCCGGATGGGGCATAGTCGCCGGCGTGACGGACAGAGCCGACTTCGCCGGAGTCACGGTCACCGGCACCGGGCGTGCCGGAGCCCCGCCCGACGTCGTTCGCATCGACCTGGCGGCCGAGTCGAGCGCGGTCGCGGTCCACGCCGCCTTGGCGGCCGCGACGGCCGGGCTGGCGAGCATGCGCGAGGCTCTGACGTCGGCCGGAGTCCAGGGCACCGACGTGCGCACGACGGACACCTCGGTTCACGTCGATCACGGACCGGGCGGCCGCCCGCAGGGCTACCTCGCCCGGCTGGGCCTGTCGGCGACGGTGCGCGACGTTGCCGCGGCCGGCACCGTTGTACAGGACGTGCTCGCCCGGGGTGGTGAGACGGCCCGGCTGTCCGGCCTGAGCTTCTCCCACTCCGACCCGTCCGGCCTGCTGGCCACCGCCCGCGAAGCGGCCTTTGCCGACGCCAGGGCCAAGGCCGAGACGTACGCGTCGCTCAGCGGACGCACCCTCGGCGAGGTGTCGGCCGTGGAGGAGACCGGCGGTGGCGCGGTGCCGCTGCCGCGCGGCATGGCGATCGCCGCATCGGCGGCCGACTTCGCGGTCGAAGGTGGGCTGCAGGAGGTCACAGTGTCGGTGGTCGTCCGCTGGTCGTGGGCCTGACGCATCAGGCTCGTCCCACCCGGTCGGCCACGGCCGCGGCCGAGAGTCCCACGAATGCGAGCCCGCCTCCGGGCGGGGCCGACCCGCCCACCAGGAACAGCCCACCCACGGACGAGCGGTTGGCAGGCCGCCTCCGCAGCGATCGCAGCTCGGCAAGACTCGGGCCGGTGGTTGCTCCGCCGGGCGCGCGGGTCTCACGTTCGAGGTCGTGCGGAGTCCGCACGACCCGCCAGAGAACCCGCTGCCGCACATCCATCCCGCGCACGGCGAGGGCGGCCAGCACCCGGTCCGCGTAGCGCTCGGCCAGGCCCTCGGTCGTCCAGTCGAGGGTGCCCGGGTCGGTGCCCGGAGAACCGGTCCCATGTCGAGGAGCCCTGACGTGCACCGTCCACGCCTCGGTCTCGGCGGACGGCCGCATCGCGGGGTCGTCCGGAGCGGAAACGTGGATCGTCGGCTCGTCGGCGGGCCGGGCGTCGCGCCCGAACACGGCCTCCAGCTCGGCGTCGTCGTCGCCGGGGAAGAGGATCGTCCGGTGCCGGAGCGATGGGGTGCGCCCCCGTAGCGCCAGCAGGACCGTGAACACGGAGGGCGGGAGGGCCGGCGCGGATCGACGGCAGTCCGCGCCCGCGGCCGAAGGGTCCAGAAGTGCCGAATGGACCTGAGCAGACTGCACGTCGGCGACCACCACGTCAGCGGGTACGCTCTCGCCGCCGGCCAGCCGTACTCCTGCGACCCGGCCGTCGGTGACGAGCAGCCGCACCACGTCGGCCGACGTCCGCAGGCGTGCACCACGGGCGACGGCGCGATCCGCCACGGCCTCGGCCAGGCGGCGCATCCCGCCGGACACGTACCAGGTTCCGAAGGTGTGTTCGACGTAGGGGATCGCCAGGAAGATCGCCAGTGCTCGCCGCGGGTCGAGTCCGGCGTGGAAGGCCTTCCCCTCGAGCAGGTTCCGCAGCCGGGCGTCGCGTAGGGACCGCGCAGCGGCCGCTCGCAGAGACCGGCCGGCACCGGGTGTCCGGAGGCGGCCGGGCCGCATCGTCAGCCGGCGGACCCCGCTCGCCGGGCTCACCTCGACGTGGGCCCGGCGCACAGCGCGCCAGATCCGCTCGCCGTGCCGCAGCACTGCATCCCAGTCGGCAGCCGACTCCGGCCCGAGCGCCGCCCGCAACTCATGCAGCGTGCCCGCCCGGCTCGCGTTGGGTAGGTCGAGCTCGACTCCGTCGGCGAACCGGACGTGCCAGGCGGGTTCCACGGGTGTCAGGTCGAGCTCACGTTCCAGCGGCCGACCCGTCGTGCGGAACAGGTCCCGGTACACCGCCGGGAGCGTGAGCGTCGTCGGGCCGGTGTCGAACGAGAACCCGTCCCGTGAATAGACGCCCACCTGCCCGCCGACGGAGGCGGCCTGTTCCAGCACGGTGACCGCATGACCGAGGTCCGCCAGCCGAGCGGCGGCCGCCAGGCCGCCGACGCCCGCGCCGATGACGACGACCCGGGACATCACTGCGCTTCCGAGTTCGAGGTCTGCCGGCGCCGACCTTTCGCCGGATCAGTCACTGACGGCGGAGAAGTACCTGTCGCGCAGCCGGTGCCAGCCACGGCGGACGCGTCTGAGCAGCCAGATGGCCAGTCCGAGACTGGCCGCCAGCAGGACCAGGGCGATACCCGCGGCCAGCCAGGGGTATTCGGTGGCGAGCAGGAGGACACCGACCAGCGAGACGTCCTCGGCGGCGCTGACCGCGACGTTCGACGCCGGCTCGGGGGAGGTGTTGACCGCCAGCCTGACTCCTGCCTTGCCCGCGTGGGAGAGCAGGGCCACGCCGCCGGACAGGCTGGCGGTGAGCGCCTGTTCGAGCGTCGACGCGTCACCGGCGATGAGCAGGCCGAGCACCGCCGCGACGACCGGGCGAACCACGGTATGGACGGAGTCCCAGAGGCTGTCGATGTACGACACCTTGTCGGCGATGAACTCGATCGCCGTGAGGATGCCCACGAGCACGAGCACGTCGGTGCGCTGGAGGGCTTCCGGGGTGTCGGCCAGCCCGGCCCGACCGACGAGGCCGACGACGAGCACCGTGGCATAGGCGCTGATCCCCGCCGCCCAACCGCCCGAGATGGCATAGGCGATCGACTCCATGGGTCACCTCCGCGGCCGCAGCCGTACCCCGGTCCGGATGCGCGTCCCGAATCTACCGGTCAGGGCGTTTCTGCTGGTGCCGGGCCGGGACGTGGTGAGGGTGATCGACATCTGCCGACAGCGACGCCAGCCGTTGACGTGGTGTCCGACGGTGGGTGTACCGTGGAGCCAGATTCGAACACATGTTCGAGTCAGCCGACGGGGCGATGCGTCCGCCTCGTCGGATGGCGGTCCTCACCGGGTGCGGTCCTCGACCCCCGTACCCGGAGAGGGCTGCCGCAGCGAGGGCGCGGGAGGGC
>DATFBR010000277.1:0-5538 GCA_035253685.1 Jiangellaceae bacterium | reverse complement strand
GTCCGGCGGGCACGCCGACGGCGCCGCTCCTGACGCGGGCCGGTGAGGAGGTAGGTTCGCGCCGTGGAGGTCGTCCGGCTGCTCGCCATGCGTGCCGAGCCGCTGTCTGTCGACGAGGTGCTTGCGGCGGTCAGCGACCCGCGGGCCGGCGGGACCTGCGTGTTCGTCGGCACGGTGCGCGACGTCGACGGCGGCCGCGGCGTGCACGAGCTCGACTACACGGCCCATCCCTCCGTCGACGGCGTGTTGCGCGACGTGGCCGCCGACGTGGCGGGAGCCTTCCCGATCACGGCGCTGGCGGCCGTCCACCGGGTCGGCGACCTGGCAGTCGGGGACATCGCGGTGGTGGTAGCGGCCTCGGCTCCGCACCGCGGTGAGGCGTTCGACGCGTGTCGACGGATGATCGACGAGCTCAAGAAACGCGTCCCGATCTGGAAGCACCAACTCTTCGACGACGGCACGGAGGAGTGGGTCGGCTCCCCGTAGCGGCGGGGCTGGACCGTCGCGTCGGAGGTCCGGGCGGCGACGACGTAGGCTGGTCCGGCCGCCGTCGGCGCGCATCCGCCCCAGCAGACCAGTGAGGAACCGCCGTCCGCATGTCCCGCCGTTCCTCGACGTTTGCCGTCGCCGGCGCCCTGCTCGTCGCGCTCGTCGCGGTTGCGGCGCTGCTTCCGGTGCCCTACGTCGTGTACTCACCCGGACCACTCGAGGACACCCTCGGCGAGTGGGAGGGGGAGCCGGTCATCGAGATCGACGGTGCGGAGACCTTTCCGACCGAGGGCATCCTCGACCTCACCACCGTCGGGGTCACGCCCGCCGACCGGAAGCTCGACCTGCTCAGCGCGCTACAGGCCTGGGTCGACCCCGATCGTGCGGTCCTTCCGCGTGAGCTCGTGTATCCGGAGGGCGTCACCGCCGAGGAGTCGCGGGAGGCGAACGCCCAGATGCTCGAGCGGTCGCAGGAGTCCGCGCGGGTCGCCGCCCTGCGTGAGCTCGGCTACGAAGTGCCCGAGGTCGTCGTCGTCGACTCGGTTCTGGACGGTGCGCCCGCCGACGGTGTGCTCGTGCCGGGCGACGTGGTGATCTCGGTCGACGGCACGTCGATCGGCACGCCCCAGGACGTCGTCGCCGCGGTCACCGCCCACGATCCCGGCGAGACGGTCGAGTTCGTCGTCGAGCGTGACGGCGAGCAGCGGACGGAGCAGGTGGGCAGTGAGGCGGCCGAGGACGACGGCAGGACGATCGTCGGGTTCAGCCCGGCGGTCGGCTACGACTTCCCGGTCCAGATCGACGTCAACATCGACGACCGGATCGGCGGCCCGAGCGCAGGGATGATCTTCGCGTTGGCGATCTACGACACGCTGACGCCGGGGAGTCTGCTCGGCGGGCTGCACGTGGCAGGCACGGGCGAGATCACGGCGGACGGTGAGGTGGGGCCGATCGGCGGCATCCCGCAGAAGATTGCGGCGGCGTCCGAGGAAGGTGTCTCGCTGTTCCTCGCCCCCGCCGCCAACTGCGACGAGGCCGTCGCCGCGGACAGCGGGGACATGCAGGTGGTCCGGATCGAGACGCTGGACGACGCGATCTCGGCCGTCGAGGCGGCTGCGGCCGGCCAGGCCGACTCGCTTCCCTCCTGCGCCGCGTGATCAACGGTCAGGCGGCGAAGGTGGCGGCGAGGGCCTCGGCGAGCTCGGGAGCGAGCTCCGGGTCCCGGACCAGATCGCGGTCGTCCTCGTGCCCCCGGACGCGGAGCAGCGACGAGCGGGCGCCGTCGCGCAGCACGCCGACCACGATCCGGACGTCGGCCCGGTCCGGGTGGCTCGCCGCCCACCGGGCCGCGGCCGCGGCGTCGTCGGGCATGCCGTCCTCGGCGGTCGGCGGAAGCACGATCCGCTCCAGTGCGAGCGCGCAGCCGACCACCGTGCCGGGCCAGACGATCGTGGCCAGCACGTCCTCGAGCGCCTGGGCAGGCAGTTCCTGCTCGACGGGGGTGAGGCTGTCCGCCGGCGGGGCGTCGGCGTCGACGCCGAGCCGATCGGCCAGACCGGGCTCGAGCGTGACCAGGTCGTCGGTCGGGGCCAGAGCGTAGAGGCGGGCGGGCTGATCCCAGCCACCGTCGGCGACGTGCCGTTCGATCTCGGCGACGGCGCGTGCAAGCGGCATCGAGTGGCCGGGGGTCATGCCCGAATCGTTGCACGGCCGACGTACGCGCCGCCCCGGCGGTGAGATAGTTTCGCAGGAGTGAGCCAGGACATCCCACGCCCCGCTCAGCCGTTCCGTGCGCGCGGGGCGACGAAGCGACGCAGCAGGGCGCTCGTCCCCACGCTGATCGTGCTCGCGGTGCTGGCGGTCCTGTACGGCGTCGCGACGGCGTTCTGGACCGAACGGCTCTGGTTCGAGTCGGTCGACTTCACCAGGGTCTTCACCACCAAGCTCCTGACCGAGACGGCCTTGTTCCTGGTGTTCGCGCTGCTCATGGCGGCCTCGGTCGCGGTCAACGCCGTGCTGGCGTACCGGCTGCGTCCGCGGTACCGGCCGGCGAGCGTCGAGCAGCAGAGCCTCGACCGCTACCGCGACGCCATCGACCCGGTCCGGCGCTGGGTCGTGATCGGGGCGGCGCTCCTGCTGGGCCTGATGGCCGGCGGCAGCGCCGCCGGCCAGTGGCAGACGTTCCTGCTGTGGCGTAACGGGGGCACGTTCGGCACCACCGACGTGCAGTTCGAGCGCGACCTCGGGTTCTACGCATTCGACTACCCGTGGTGGCGGTTTCTCCTGAGCTTCGGCTTCGCCGTCGTCGTGCTCGGACTCGTGGCGGCCGCCGTCACGCACTACGTCTACGGCGGGATCCGCCTCCAGACGCCCGGGCAGAAGGTCACGCCGGCGGCGCAGGTCCACCTGTCGGTGCTCATCGGTTTGTTCGTCCTGCTCAAGGCCGGCGCTTACTGGATGGACCGCTACGGCATTCTCCTCGACGACGGCGGCCTGGTCACGGGCGCGACGTACACGGATGTCAAGGCGTTGCTGCCCGCGAAGACGATTCTGATCTTCATCGCGCTGATCTGCGCGGTTCTCTTCTTCGTCAACGTGTGGCGGCGCTCGTGGACGCTGCCGGGAATCGGTCTCGGCCTGCTGGTGGTGTGCGCAGTGCTGCTCGGCGGGCTGTGGCCGTTCCTGGTCCAGCAGTTCCAGGTGCGGCCCAACGAGCCCGACCGCGAGGCCCCGTACATCGAGCGCAACATCGCTGCCACGCGCGAGGCCTACGGCGTCAGCGACGTCGATCCCGAGGAGTACACAGCCACGACGGAGGTCGAGGCCGGCCAGCTCGAGGAGGACTCTGAGACTGTTCCCGGTATCCGCCTGCTCGATCCCAACGTCGTGCCGCTGGCCTTCCAGCAACTCCAGCAGGTGCGCGGCTTCTACGTGTTCTCCGACCCGCTCGACGTGGACAGATACGAGGTCGAGGGCCAGAACCGCGACGTGGTCGTCGCCGTGCGCGACGTCGACCTGACCGGCATCCCCGAAGGTCAACAGAACTGGAACAACGAGCACACCGTCTACACCCATGGGTTCGGGTTCGTCGCTGCGTACGGGAACACCCGCGCGGCCAACGGCTCACCGTCCTGGGCCGAAGAGGACATCCCGCCGACCGGCGTGCTCGGCACCTACGAGCCTCGCATCTACTTCGGAGAGAACTCGCCCGAGTACTCGATCGTCGGGGCACCGGAGGACTCCACGCCGGTCGAGTTCGATATCCCGGAGGACCCGGACGCGGGCGGGCAGCAGCGCAACAACACCTACGACGGCGAGGGCGGCGTCCCGATCGGCTCGTTCCTGAACCGGTTGCTCTACGCGACCAAGTTCCAGGAGGGCAACATCCTGCTCACCGGGCGGATCAACGAGGAGTCGACGATCCTCTACGACCGCCACCCCAGGGAGCGACTGGAGAAGGTCGCCCCGTGGTTGCGGGTCGACGGCAACCCGTTCCCCGCAGTGGTCGATGGCCGGATCGTCTGGATCCTCGACGGTTACACCACGCTCGACTCGTACCCGTACTCGCAGCGGATCTCGTTGGAGGAAGCGACCAGCGACTCCCGGACGGTGCGCCAGGCCGTCGTCGCACAGCCGCAGGACAACGTCAACTACGTACGCAACTCGGTCAAGGCGGTTGTCGACGCGTTCGACGGAACCGTGACCATGTACGAGTGGGACGAGGACGACCCGGTCCTCGCCGCTTGGCGTGAGGCGTTCCCGGGAACGGTCGAGGACCGCTCCGAGATCCCGGACGACCTGATGGCGCATCTGCGCTACCCGGAGGACCTGTTCAAGATCCAGCGCTCTTTGCTGGCGGCCTACCACGTCACGGACCCGGGGCTGTTCTACGGGGGCCAGGACCGATGGATCGTCCCGAACGACCCGACAGTCGCCCCACAGGAGGACTTCCAGCCGCCGTACTACCAGACCATCCAGATGCCGGGCGCGGACCAGCCGCACTTCTCGCTGACGACGACGTACGTGCCGCAGAACCGCCAGAACCTGGCCGGGTTCATGGCCGTGAACGCCGACGCCCGAAGTGAGGACTACGGAACCCTCCGGATCCTTCGACTACCCGGGAACACCCAGATCGCCGGGCCGGGTCAAGTGGCCAACGACTTCGAAACCGACCCCGATGTCGCGCGCGAGCTATCACTGCTTCGCCAGGGCGATGCGCAGACAGTGGAGGGGAACCTGCTGACGCTTCCGGTCGGCGGCGGATTGCTCTATGTGCAGCCGATCTATGTCCAACGGGCCTCCGGCGACGCCGCCTATCCCTTGCTGCAACGGATCCTGGTGTCCTTCGGCGACCGGATCGGTTACGCGGGGACGCTGCAGGAGGCACTGGACCAGATCTTCCAGGGTGAATCGGGTGCGGATACCGGTGAGGAGCCCGGCACCGAGACACCGCCGACCGAGACACCGCCACCGGAGGAGACGCCACCTCCGGAGGAGACGCCGCCACCGGTGGAGGAGCCGGCCGGGGACCTGGAAGCGGCGATCGCCGACGCACAGCAGGCTTACGAGGACGCCCAGGCCGCGCAGCGTGCGGGCGACTGGGCTGCCTACGGTGAGGCACTGGATCGGTTGGAGGACGCGCTGGCCAGGGCCGACGAACTCTCCGGCGGCGGGTGAGCCCTTGGCGGGGCTGAGCGCGCCGGTGGGGCTGAGCGTCCCGGCCGGGCTCAGCCGGCTTGCAAACTGGACGCAACTGGTTGCGACACGCTGGCGTGTCGCTCCAGATGCGTCCAGTCTGTCCACCCTGCCGGGTGATTTGGCGCTCTGCGACCCGGTCCCGTAGAATGGTGAGCACGACGCGGGGTGGAGCAGTTCGGTAGCTCGCTGGGCTCATAACCCAGAGGTCGCGGGTTCAAATCCCGCCCCCGCTACCATGTGATGTCGCAAGACATCGGAAACTCCCGGACCCGCGGTTGTGGGTTCGGAGGTTCATTTTCCCGGGGGTGGTCCCGGTGGCCTGCCGGTGCCTTGGTAGCGCTTGGTGGGGTC
>DATFBR010000276.1:0-3203 GCA_035253685.1 Jiangellaceae bacterium | reverse complement strand
GGACGAGACCACCAGCTCCTTGAGGTTGAGGATGACGTCGGTGACGTCCTCCTTGACCCCCGGGATCGTGGTGAACTCGTGCAGCACGCCGTCGATACGGATCGAGGTGATCGCCGCACCGGGAATGGACGAGAGCAGGGTACGGCGCAGCGAGTTGCCGAGCGTGTAGCCGAAACCCGGCTCCAGCGGGTCGATGGTGAACCGGGACCGGGTTTCGTCGACCGGCTCCTCGGCGAGGTTGGGACGCTGGGTGATGAGCACTGCTGTTTCCTCTCCGCGACGCCCGCTATATGACGGTCGCGACTAGGGCTAGGGCTGGCATCCGGTCGGACACCAGGTCGGTTCGGGTCGAGCTCCGGGTCACTTCGAGTAGAGCTCGACGATGAGCTGCTCCTGGACCGGCGTGTCGATCTGCTGCCGGACGGGGAGCTGGTGGACCAGGATGCGCATCTGCGCGGGCAGGACCTCCAGCCACGCAGGGATGGGACGGTCGCCGAAGGTCTCGCGGGCGATGATGAACGGGGTCATCTCCAGCGACTTCGGCCGCACGTCGATGACGTCGTGCGGGGCGACCCGGTAGGACGGCACGTCGACCTTCTGGCCGTTGACCAGGAAGTGACCGTGGACGACGAGCTGTCGGGCATGGCGGCGGGTACGCGCCAGGCCGGCCCGGTAGACGACGTTGTCGAGCCGGGACTCCAGGATCTGCAGCAGTGCCTCGCCGGTCTTGCCCTGGGTTCGGTTGGCCTCCTCGTAGTAGCGGCGGAACTGCTTCTCGAGGATGCCGTAGGTATGGCGGGCCTTCTGCTTCTCGTGCAGCTGGAGGCGGTACTCGCTCTCCTTCTGCCGGCCGCGGCCGTGCTGGCCGGGCGGGTAGGGGCGCCGCTCGTAGGCCTTGTCGAAGCCGACGAGATCGACACCGAGCCGGCGCGACTTCTTGGTGATGGGTCCGGTGTATCGAGCCATGGTTCTCAGATCTCCTGTCGGTCTCTGACGCTCAAACGCGGCGACGCTTCGGCGGACGGCAGCCGTTGTGCGCCTGCGGTGTCACGTCGGAGATCGTGCCCACCTCCAGGCCCACGGCCTGCAGCGAGCGGATCGCGGTCTCGCGGCCCGAACCCGGACCCTTGACGAACACGTCGACCTTGCGCATCCCGTGCTCCTGCGCCCGGCGGGCGGCCGCTTCGGCGGCCATCTGCGCGGCATACGGCGTGGACTTGCGCGATCCCTTGAACCCCACCTGACCGGCGCTGGCCCACGAGATCACGTTGCCCTGCGGGTCGGTGATCGAGACGATCGTGTTGTTGAACGTGCTCTTGATGTGCGCGACACCGTGGGCGACGTTCTTCTTCTCCTTGCGCCGCACCTTGGCGGTCCTGGTGCCTGTTGCCTGACGGCTCTTGGGAGGCATCTGTGGCTGTGCTCCTGTCTGCGTTCTCGTCCGAGGTCGTGGTCAGCGTGGCGGCGCTACGCGAGCGGTCCGCCGCACGGTCACTTGCCGGCCTTCTTCTTGCCGGCGACGGTCTTGCGCGGACCCTTGCGGGTGCGGGCATTCGTGTGCGTGCGCTGACCACGGACGGGAAGGCCGCGGCGGTGCCGGATGCCCTGGTAGCTGCCGATCTCGACCTTGCGGCGGATGTCCGACTGAACCTCCCGGCGCAGGTCGCCTTCGACCTGGTAATTGGCCTCGATCCAGTCGCGGAGCTTGACCAGGTCCTCGTCGCCGAGATCCCGGACGCGCAGGTCGGGGCTGACGCCGGTCTGCCGCAGCGTCTCGAGGGCGCGGGTGCGGCCGATGCCGAAGACGTAGGTGAGGGCGACCTCCATGCGCTTGTCGCGCGGCAGGTCGACGCCGACGAGTCGGGCCATGTGGCTCGTGTTCTCCTAGGTTGGCGGAGGTGTCCGGCGCACCGCGTCCCATCGCGTCGGTGGCGATGGGCCCCGGCCTCCGTCCGGGGGTGGCCTCCGCGTCAGGCGGAGGTGCCGGTGCGTTGTTCAGATGTCGGGCGACGCGTGCGGGCTCAGCCCTGGCGCTGCTTGTGTCGCAGGTTCTCGCAGATCACCATGACCCGGCCGTGGCGGCGGATCACCTTGCACTTGTCGCAGATCGGCTTGACGCTCGGCTTGACCTTCATCGATCTCTCCGTCGGGCGTGCGCGAGGGCTCGCCCTCGACGTCGTGGGTTCACTTGTAGCGGTAGACGATGCGGCCGCGGGTCAGGTCGTACGGGCTCAGCTCCACCACGACACGGTCCTCGGGGAGGATCCGGATGTAGTGCTGGCGCATCTTGCCTGAGATGTGTGCGAGCACCTTGTGGCCGTTGGACAGCTCGACCCGGAACATGGCGTTCGGGAGAGCCTCGACCACGGTGCCCTCGATCTCGATGACCCCGTCCTTCTTGGGCATTGCCTCCGCGCTTCTGTCGTCGGTGGACTGCTGGGACGCCGCACTGCCGTCAGGTGACCAGCCTGCCCACGCACCCCTGTCCCGTGGAAGGGACCAGCCGCGGTGTACGACGAAACAGGCCACAGTGGGCCGACTGAGAAGTTTACGCCACGACAGGGGTCGGACGCCAAACGACCGTGCTCAGCCAGCCTTGTGTCGGCGGACCTCGTGCTCGGCCGCGGTCCAGACGCCGAGGAGTGCGCCCCAGGGCCCGGCCACCCACATCGGCCAGAAGTAGGCGGGCTCCGGGCCGCTGACGGACACCAGGAACCAGACCACGAGGTTGATGGCGACCGCACAGCCCCACAACCACCAGTTCACGACGAGGAAGCCGCTCATCCGTTTGCGAGGGGGCTTCACGGGCTGGGCGGTCTTGGCGGCGGGCGGCTGCGCCGCCCGTGCGGACACCTGCCGCCGCGGCGGCGGGATGTCGGCCACGAGCCGGTCGAGCTCGCCGTAGGTCTGCGCCTGGAAGGCTGCACCGATCCGCTCGACGAGCTCGTCCTGGGGGAGTCGGCCCTCGGCGTGAGCGTCACGCAGCACGGCCGAGATGCGCTCGCGGTCCGCGTCGGACGCACGCATCTCCGGTGGCTCGACCATGGGAGAAAGTATCGCCGAGGGTCATCCCTGACCGCCATCCGGGATGTCCCCGGAAATCGCACACCTGTGGTGGGTTCTCAACCTGTCGCCGGAGCCTGACACGTTGCCAAGCCGCCACAAGTCAGGGCGGTTGAGCGCGCCGTCAGGCCGTCGCGTGG
>DATFBR010000275.1:0-16835 GCA_035253685.1 Jiangellaceae bacterium | reverse complement strand
CTTCGGCCGTCCCGGTGGCAAGCCTGCTCGCGGTCGCAAGAGCAAGCGGCAGAAGCGCCAGGAGTACGACAACATGCAGGCGCCGTCGATCGGCGGCGTGCGGGTCCCACGCGGCAACGGCCAGACGGTCCGCCTGCCCCGCGGCGCCTCGCTGACCGACTTCGCCGAGCGGATCGACACCGAGGCGGGTGCGTTGGTGCAGGTCTTGTTCCATCTCGGCGAGATGGTGACCGCGACCCAGTCCGTCGACGAGGACACCTTCCGGCTGCTCGGTGCCGAGCTCGGTTACGACGTCCAGGTGGTCTCGCCGGAAGACGAGGACCGCGAGCTGCTCGAGTCGTTCGCCATCGACTTCGAGGCGGAGCTGGACGAGGACGCCGAGCCGCGCCCACCGGTCGTCACGGTCATGGGCCACGTCGACCACGGAAAGACCAAGCTGCTCGATGCGATCCGCAACGAGAACGTGGTCGAGGCCGAGGCGGGTGGCATCACCCAGCACATCGGCGCCTATCAGGTGCACGTCGAGCACGAGGGTGAGGACCGCGCGATCACCTTCATCGACACGCCCGGCCACGAGGCGTTCACCGCGATGCGAGCTCGCGGTGCCCAGGTCACCGACATCGCCATCCTGGTGGTCGCGGCCGACGACGGTGTCATGCCGCAGACCATCGAGGCGCTGAACCACGCCCAGGCCGCCGAGGTGCCCATCGTCGTCGCGGTCAACAAGGTCGACCTCGAAGGCGCCAACCCGGCCAAGATCCGGCAGCAGCTGACCGAGTACGGCCTGGTCGCCGAGGAGTACGGCGGCGACACGATGTTCATCGACGTCTCGGCCAAGCAGCGGATGGGGATCGACAAGCTGCTCGAGGCGGTCATCCTGACCGCCGACGCCGCTCTCGACCTGCGGGCCAACCCGGACATGGCGGCCCGCGGCGTTGCCATCGAGGGTCACCTCGACAAGGGGCGCGGCCCGGTCGCGACCGTGCTGGTCCAGCGCGGCACGCTTCGCGCCGGCGACGCGATCGTCACCGGACAGGCCTACGGGCGGGTCCGCGCGATGCTCGACGAGTACGGCAACACCCTGGAGGAGGCGGGCCCGTCCCGTCCGGTCCTGGTGCTCGGCCTGACGAACGTGCCGGGAGCGGGCGACAAGTTCCTTGCCGCCGACGACGACCGCACAGCGCGCCAGATCGCCGAGAAGCGTGAAGCGATGGAGCGCAACGCGTCGCTGGCCCGGGCTCGCAAGCGGGTGACTCTCGAGGACTGGCTGGAGCAGAGCAAGGTCGAGACGCTCAACCTGATCATCAAGGGTGACGTCTCCGGTTCCGTCGAAGCCCTCGAGGACGCCCTGCTCAAGATCGATGTCGGTGAAGAGGTCACGCTGCGGATCATCCACCGCGGGGTGGGTGCGGTCACCGACAACGACGTCAACCTGGCGTCGATCGACCAGGGCATCATCATCGCGTTCAACGTGCGGGCCGCGAAGAGCACCGAGCAGCTCGCCGAGCGCGAGGGCGTGGACATCCGCTACTACTCGGTGATCTACCAGGCGATCGACGAGATCGAGGCCGCTCTGAAGGGGATGCTGAAGCCCGAGTACGAGGAGGTGTCGCTCGGATCCGCCGAGGTGCGCGAGGTCTTCCGGTCCTCCAAGTTCGGCAACATCGCCGGGTGCATGGTTACCAGCGGGCTCATCCGGCGCAACGCCCGCGCCCGGCTGGTGCGCGACGGTGTTGTCGTCGCCGACAACCTGTCCATCGAGTCGCTGCGGCGCTTCAAGGACGACGCGACCGAGGTACGCGAGGGCTTCGAGTGCGGTATCGGTCTCGGGTCGTTCAACGACATCAAGGTCGACGACGTCATCGAGACCTTCGAGATGCGGGAGAAGCCTCGCGCCTGACCCGTGTGATCATTGAGGAGGACCTGGCCAGAGAGGACCGACATGTTCACCGGGACGCTCAGCCTGGACCTACTGCTGGGCGACGTGCACTCGCTGAAGGAGAAGCGTGCCGTCGTCCGGCCGATCGTCGGGGAGCTGCGCCGGCGGCTGTCCGTCTCCGCCGCCGAGGTGGGCGGCCTCGACCTGTACCGACGGGTCGAGATCGGTGTCGCGGTCGTGGCGGCGGACGCCCGCCATTGCCGCGATGTCCTCGACACGGCGGAACGGCTCGTGGCCGGTCGGCCGGAGATCGAGCTCCTCGCCGCCCGCCGCGCTCTTCACGCCAGCACCGACGAGCCACTGCACCCCGTTGATCATGGCGAAGCGGGGCACCCGGACGCATTCGAGACCCCCGCTTCGCCATGATCAACGGTGAGACGACGACCGAGGAGGAGGACGACGTGGCCGACCGAGCCCGCGCCCGCAAGCTCGCCGACCGGATCCGCGTGATCGTGGCCGAGACCCTGGAACGGCGGGTGAAGGATCCCCGCCTGGGCTTCGTCACGGTCACCGACGCCCGCGTGACCGGTGATCTGCACGACGCGACGGTCTTCTACACCGTCTACGGCGACGACGCTGCACGGGCCGAGACTGCGGTGGCCCTCGACAGCGTCAAGGGCCTCGTCCGTTCCGAGGTCGGGCGGCAGACAGGTGTCCGGTTCACGCCGACGCTCACCTTTGTCGCCGACGCGGTTCCCGAGAACGCCGCCCACATCGACGATCTGCTGCGCCGGGCCCAGGAGTCCGACGCCGAGGTCGCGCGCAACGCTGCCGGCGCGTCATATGCGGGCGAGGCCGAGCCGTACCGGATGCCCGGCGACGACGTGGACGCCCGGGAGTGACCGGGCCCGCACCCGACGGACTGGTCGTCGTCGACAAGCCGGCCGGCCTCACCTCGCACGACGTGGTGGCCCGCGTTCGGCGGCTGGCCGGTACCCGAAAGGTGGGACACGCCGGAACCCTCGATCCGATGGCCACCGGGGTTCTGGTCGTCGGGATGGGCCGTGCGACCCGTCTGCTCGGTTACCTGGCGCTCGGCGACAAGGCTTACGCCGCCACCATCCGGCTCGGTGCCGCCACCGTCACCGACGACGCCGAGGGCGAGACGGTCGGCGGCGCCGACGCCTCGGAGGTCACCGATCGCGCGCTCGCCGCGGAGACGGCGGCTCTCACCGGCGTGATCCGGCAGGTGCCCAGTGCCGTGTCCGCGGTCAAGGTCGACGGCGTGCGGTCGTACGCCCGGGTCCGCTCCGGCGAGCAGGTGGAACTCAAGGCCCGCGCGGTCACCATCCGTCGCTTCGCCGTCGTGGCCGTGCGCCGCATGGCTCCGTACGCGGACGTCGATGTCGAGGTCGAGTGCTCGTCCGGGACCTACGTCCGGGCGCTGGCGCGAGACCTGGGCGCAGCCATGGGCGTCGGGGGTCATCTCACCGCACTGCGTCGCACCAGGGTGGGCCCCTACGACCTCACGGCCGCCCGCACGCTCGACGACCTCGCCGCAGATCTTCGGCCCATCTCTCTCGAGCAGGTGGCGGCGGCGGCGTTTCCTCGGCTCGACGTCGACGTCGATACGGCCCGTCAGGCGGCCCACGGGACGCCGCTGCCGCGAACCGGCCTCGGGCCCGGGCCGGTGGCGGTGTTCGGCCCGGACGGGACGCTGCTTTCACTGGTCGAGGACCGCGGTCCACGCGCCAAGCACCTCGCGGTGTTCGTCGGGTGAACCGCCGACGCCGCTCCGTCGTACGGATGCGATCCACCGCAGGCGGAAGGGACGACAGGTGACCGTCTGGCATTCGCCCGCCGAGGTGCCTGCTGACCTCGGATCGACGGTGGTGACGATCGGTGTCTTCGACGGCGTCCACCGCGGTCACCAGGTCGTCGTCGCGAGGGCGGCCGAGGCCGCCGCCGAGATCGGCCGACCGGTCGTTGCCGTCACGTTCGATCCCAACCCGATCGTCGTCGTTCGGCCCGAGGTCGCGCCGCCGTCGCTGCTGCCGGTGCCCGCGCGGGCCGCCCTGCTGCGCGAGGCCGGTGCGGATCACGTGCTGGTGCTCCCCTTCGGTCGGGACCGATCGGAGCAGAGCGCCGAGGATTTCGTCGAGGACATCGTGGTGGGCCTGCTGGCCGCCCGGGTGGTCGTCGTCGGCGTGGACTTCCGGTTCGGCCACCGCGCCGCCGGCGACGTGACCCTTCTCCAGCGGATGGGCCGCGAGCACGGTTTCCGCGTCGACGTCGTCGGCCCAGCCGGCGACGAGAGGGTACGGCGGTGGTCGTCGACCGACATCCGCCGCTACTGCGCCGAAGGCGACGTCGCGGCCGCGGCCCAGGCGCTCGGGCGGCCGTTCCGGGTCGAAGGTGTCGTGGTCCGCGGGCACCGCCGGGGTCGGGCTATGGGCTTCCCGACCGCGAACGTGCCGGCCCGCGAGGGCGAGGTCGTCCCCGCCGACGGCGTCTACGCGGGGTGGCTCACCCGACTGGACGAGAAGGACGCACCACGCTGGCCGGCGGCGATCTCGGTGGGCACGAACCCGACGTTCGACGGGGTGGAGCGCACGGTGGAGGCCTACGTCCTCGACCGCGACGACCTCGAACTGTACGGAGTTCCCGTCGCGGTCGACTTCGTCGGGCGGATCCGCGCCCAGGTGCGCTTCTCCGACATCGACGAACTGGTCGCCAGGATGCACCGCGACGTCGACGAGGTCCGCGCCCTGCTAACCCTCTGACCTGGCCGGTTGCGGTCGGCGGCGGCAGCCTCGATTACGTCTTGAGGCCACCTCGCTGGTAACCTGGCACCGCCGTCAGAACGGCCGCGGATCCAGAGAGCCCCGGAGAACTCGCCCGGGAGCGCCGCGCAACGAGATTCCGGTAAGGAGTTCCGTGTCGATCGACACTGCCACCAAGAAGAAGATCATGGCCGAGCACGGTCGCAGCGACGGCGACACGGGCTCGCCCGAGGTCCAGGTGGCGATGCTCACCCATCGCATCAACCACCTCACCGAGCACCTCAAGGCGCACAAGCACGACCACCACAGCCGCCGGGGTCTGCTGCTGCTCGTCGGCCAACGCCGGCGCCTGCTCAACTACCTGTCCACGAAGGACATCACCCGCTACCGCCAGCTGATCGAGAAGCTCGGCCTGCGCCGATGACGGCCACGTCGTGGGAGCGGTCTCCCGTCCGGGAGGCCGCTTCTTCGGCATCCGACAACTGAACACGAACCCACAACCAACGGGGTGGCCCGCCGTTCCGCCGGATCCCTGCGGCCGGTCCTCGGTAGTGGCTTCCGGGTCGTACCCGCGACGCTCATGACCCGGGCGCTTCCATCGAAGACCGGCACCGATCGGGTGTCGATACCGACGTCCACGCGATCTGCCCCGCCAACGCCCGAGGAGGGTGACCCCAGATGGGGCAGATCCAGGCTGACATCCACAGCAGCGAGGCCGTGATCGACAATGGTCGTTTCGGCACCCGCACCGTCCGATTCGAGACCGGGCAGCTCGCCCGCCAGGCCGCCGGTTCCGCCGTGGCCTACCTCGACGACGAGACCATGCTCCTCTCCGCCACGACCGTGTCGAAGCAACCCAAGGAGCACCTCGACTTCTTTCCGTTGACGATCGACGTCGAGGAGCGCATGTACGCCGCCGGGCGTATCCCCGGCTCGTTCTTCCGCCGCGAGGGCCGCCCGAGCGAGGAGGCCATCCTCACCTGTCGGCTCACTGACCGTCCGCTGCGCCCGTCGTTCGCCAAGGGGCTGCGCAACGAGATCCAGGTCGTGGTCACCGTCATGTCGCTGCACCCCGACCACCTCTACGACGTCGTCGCCATCAACGCCGCCTCGGCGTCGACCCAACTCGCCGGGCTGCCGTTCAGCGGCCCGGTCGGGGCGGTGCGGGTAGCACTGATCGAGGACCAGTGGGTGGCGTTCCCGCACCACTCGCAGCTCGAGGAGGCGGTCTTCGACATGGTCGTCGCGGGCCGGGTCCTGCCCGACGGCGACGTTGCGATCATGATGGTGGAGGCCGAGTCCACGGCCGGCACCTGGAACCTGGTGCGCGCGGGCCGCACGGCGCCGACCGAGGAGGTCGTCGCCGAGGGCCTCGAGGCGGCGAAGCCGTTCATCACCGCGATATGCGAGGCGCAGCAGCGGCTCGCCCAGAGCGCCGCCAGGCAGACCGGTGAGTTCCCGATCTACCTCGACTACACCGACGAGGTCTACGCGGCCGTCGAGACCGAGGCGGGCGGCGATCTGGCCGGCGCGCTGACCATCGTCGAGAAGGCCGAGCGCGAGGCACGGCTGGAGGAGATCAAGGACCGGATCAAATCGGTGCTCGCCGACCGGTTCGAGGGCCGCGAGAAGGAGATCAGCGCCGCCTTCCGCTCGTTGACCAAGACGGTCGTGCGTGACCGCGTGCTGCGCGACAAGGTGCGCATCGACGGCCGCGGGCTCACCGAGATCCGGACGTTGTCCGCCGAGGTCGGCCCGGTGCCCCGGGCCCACGGCTCGGCGCTGTTCGAGCGGGGCGAGACCCAGATCCTCGGGGTCAGCACGCTGAACATGCTCAGCATGGAGCAGAAGCTCGACACCCTCTCGCCGGAGAAGGCGAAGCGCTACATGCACAACTACAACTTCCCGCCGTACTCGACCGGGGAGACCGGCCGCGTGGGGTCACCGAAGCGGCGCGAGATCGGCCACGGTGCGCTGGCCGAGCGCGCCCTGCTTCCCGTGCTGCCCACGCGCGAGGAGTTCCCGTACGCGATCCGTCAGGTGTCGGAGGCGTTGGGCTCCAACGGCTCCACGTCGATGGGCTCGGTCTGCGCGTCGACGATGTCGCTGCTCAACGCCGGCGTGCCGCTGCGTGCGCCGGTCGCCGGCATCGCGATGGGGCTGATCTCCGGACAGGTCGACGGGCGGACCCAGTACGTCACGCTCACCGACATCCTCGGCGCCGAGGACGCGTACGGCGACATGGACTTCAAGGTCGCCGGCACCCGGGAGTTCGTCACCGCCCTGCAGCTGGACACCAAGCTCAACGGCATCCCGGCCTCGGTGCTGGGTGCGGCGCTGCAGCAGGCGAAGCAGGCCAGGCTGACCATTCTCGACGTCATGGCGGAGGCCATCTCCGAGCCGGACGAGATGAGCCCGTACGCCCCTCGGATCATCACGATCAAGATCCCGGTCGACCAGATCGGCGCGGTGATCGGGCCGAAGGGCAAGATCATCAACCAGATCCAGGACGAGACCGGTGCGCAGATCGCGATCGAGGACGACGGCACCATCTTCATCGGCGCCGAGGAAGGCCCTGCCGCGGAGGCGGCCCGCGCCCAGATCAACGCGATCGCCAACCCGACGATGCCGGAGGTCGGCGAGCGGTATCTGGGCACGGTGGTCAAGACGACGAGCTTCGGTGCGTTCGTGTCGCTGCTGCCCGGCAAGGACGGCCTCGTGCACATCTCGAAGCTGCGCGCCCTGGCGGGCGGCAAGCGGGTCGAGAACGTGGACGACGTCGTCTCGGTCGGACAGAAGATCCAGGTCGAGGTGGCCGACATCGACGACCGGGGCAAGCTCTCGCTCTCGCCGGTGATCGAAGAGCCCGCCGCGGCCGCCGACACGGTCGACGCCGTTTCGTGAGCCGCGCGGCACACACTCGCACGGTGCTGCGGGAGGGCGGTGGGGGCGTCGTCCGCCGGACCGTCCTCCCCGGCGGCCTTCGCATCGTCACCGAAGCCGTCCCGACGGTCCGTTCGGTGGCGTTCGGCGTCTGGGTGGGGGTCGGTTCACGCGACGAGACGGAGGCACAGGCCGGCGCGACCCACTACCTCGAGCACCTCCTGTTCAAAGGCACCCAGCGGCGTTCCGCCCTGGAGATCTCGGCCGCCATCGAGTCGGCCGGCGGCGAGGTGAACGCGTTCACCGCCAAGGAGTTCACCTGCTACTACGCGAGAGTGCTCGACGACGACCTCCCGCTGGCCGTCGACGTGATCTCCGATCTGGTGACGTCGTCGCTGGTCACGCCCGAGGACGTCGAGTCCGAGCGCAACGTCGTGCTGGAAGAGATCGCGATGCGCGACGACGATCCCTCCGACGCGGTCCACGAGCTCGCCGCCGAGCGATTGTGGGGCTCGTCACCACTGGGCCGGCCGATCCTCGGCACGGTCGAGAGCATCGGCTCGCTGTCGCGCACCGTCATCAACCGGTACTACCGGCGCCGGTACCGCCCATCGTCGATCGTCGTCGCCGCTGCCGGCAATCTCGACCACACCACGCTGGTTCGGCTGGTGCGGCGGGCCTTCGACCGGGCCGGGTTCCTCGACGGCGACGCCGCACCAGAGGCGGCCCGTATCGGCGGCCGGGCACCGAGAGCCGGCTCGGGTGTCGCCGTCCTCGACCGGCCGATCGAGCAGGCCAACGTGGCCCTGGTCGCGCCCGGGCTGGCCCGGACCGACGAACGCCGGTTCGCGCTCGGGATTCTCAACGTCGCTCTCGGCGGCGGCATGTCCTCGCGGCTGTTCCAGGAGATTCGCGAGAAGCGCGGCCTGGCGTACTCCGTGTATTCGTACTCCGCCCAGTACGCCGACACCGGGCTGTTCGGCGTCTACGTCGGCTGCCAGCCCAGGAAGGTCGAGCAGGTTCTCACGCTGTGCCGCGAGGTCCTGACCGACGTCGCCGAGGCCGGCATCACCGGTGACGAGCTCGGGCGGGGGAAAGGTCAACTCCGCGGCGGCCTCGTGCTCGGCCTCGAGGACACCGGCTCGCGCATGAGCCGGCTGGCGAAGGGTGAGCTCGTCTACGGCGAGCATCCCAGCGTCGACGAACTGCTGTCCCGCATCGATGCGGTGACGCTCGAGGACGTCCGGTCCGTCGCGGCCGAGCTGCTGTCCCGCATGCCGGTGCTGGCCGTCGTCGGCCCGTTCGACGACCCGTCGCGGTTCCAGTCCGCCGTCGCCTGACGGCGGCCGTTTGACCGCGTAGGGAAGACTCTGCGGCATGAGCATTGCCGTGGCGGTGATCGGTGCGGCCGGACGGATGGGCCGCGAGGTGTGCCGGGCGGTCGAGTCGGCCGACGACCTCAGACTCGTCGGCCGTTTCGACATCGGCGACGAACTCGGCAACCTCGGTGGCGCGGACGTCGCCGTCGAGTTCTCCGTCCCTGCCGCCTCCCTCGACAACGTGCTGCACACCGTCCGTCGTGGCGTCCACGCGGTCGTGGGAACCACGGGTTGGACCGATGCGGGATTCGAGAAGGTGCGCTGGGCGCTCGATACCAGCCCCGGCACGGGCGTGTTGATAGCGCCGAACTTCTCCCTCGGTGCCGTGCTGATGATGCGCTTCGCCGCTCAGGCGGCGCGCTTCTACGAGTCCGCCGAAGTCGTCGAGTTGCACCACCCGGACAAGGTCGACGCACCCAGCGGCACCGCGGCGCGCACGGCGGGCCTGATTGCGCAGGCCCGCAAGGTCGGTGGCCTGCCGCCGGTACCCGACGCCACCGTCACGGCGGCGGACGGTGCGCGCGGCGCCGACATCGACGGTGTCCGGGTGCACTCCGTGCGGCTGCGCGGGCTCGTGGCACACCAGGAGGTGCTGCTCGGTGCCCCGGGAGAGCAGCTGACGATCCGCCACGACTCGTTCGACCGGGTGTCGTTCATGCCCGGCGTCCTGCTCGGGGTGCGCAGGGTGGGCGATCGGCCCGGGCTGACCGTGGGGCTCGAGCACCTGCTCGACCTCTGATCGCCGCGTATCGTCGCCCGGATGGACGTCAGCGCGTTCTACGCGATCGTTTCCGCGATCAACTTCACGTTGCTCGGCCTGTGGTGGGTGGCGGTCAAGGAACGCCCGGACATCGGCGGGCCCGACGCGGCGCGGCGGTGGATGGCCTACCTGGTGTCGCTGGGCTTCGTGATCCCGGGGACGGTGTCGTTGCTCGCACAGGTCGCGCCGGACGAGCCGGTCCTGTGGCGGGCCTCCTTCGCGTTCGCGGGCGTGGCGGGGGCGGTCGGAACCGCCATGCTCGGCCGGGCGTTGCGGGACCTGACCGGCGAGGGTCTGCTGGTTCGCCTCCTGTGGTGGGTCGCCGTCCCGATCTACCTGCTCGTGGCCGTGGTCGCCGCGATTCCGGGAGTCCCTGAGGCGCTCAACCTCCGGCTCAGCTCGATCGAGGTCGAGGGCTTCCTGCTGACCCTGCTGGTCTTCCTCGGCGTCCAGGCCGCGTGGGTCGTCGCGATGACGCCCGAGGGGGCGGACGAGTCCGCCATCACCTGACCGCCTGGAGCGAACGTCCGGACGGCAACCGGGGCGGCGAGGTCGGACCGGGCGGTTTCGGGGTTCGGATCTCAGCGGCGCGGGATCCGGGACGGGCCGACGTGGGCGTTCAACCAGCCGTTCAGCGGCGCGAAGTCGCGCCACGCGCCCGCGACCCGCTCGGCGGCCCGGGCGGTGTGAACCCAGGACGGCGACCCGAACTCGATCCATGCCGCCAGCCCGCGGTAGCGGAGCAGGTCGACGCGGGGATGGTCGGCGGCGTAGCCGCGCGGTCGCGTCTTCAGCGCGTCGCCGCCCGCGGTGTAGCCCGCGTCGCGCAGCCGGTCGACCTCCTTCTCGAGCTCCGAACCGGTGCCGTCGTCGTCGACGGCCTCCCGGTACCGGCCCACCTGGTCGGGAGCCATGTGATAGTAACCGCCAGCCGCGAACAGCCCGGCGGCAGACACGTGGACGTAGTTGTCGCCCACGGTGGCGCCCTGCTGCTCCTTGTAGGGGCTCTTGTCCCGCGCGAACCGGACGTCGCGATAGGGCCGGAACAGATGGACCGGGCCGAACTCGGGCTCGAGCAGTTCGCAGAGCGCCACCAGCGGGTCGCGAACGCAGGACTCGTAGACGTGCTTGTGTGCGGTCCAGTAGGTCTTGGAGTTGTCGGCCTCGAGGCCTTCGTAGAAGTCGAACGCCTCGACCGGGAAGCCGCTGAACGTCATGGTTCTCCCCACGTGCCGGTTTGACGGTCCGGCGGCAGCCTAACCCCAGGGTGAGACCGCTCTGGCAGGATCGGCGCTCGTGAGGGTGGATGGCTGACCGCAGCGTCCGGGTCGCCTGGGCCGACGACGCCGCGGCGATCGGTGCGGTCCAGGCGCGGGCCTGGCGGCAGTCGTACGCCGACCTGCTCCCGGTCGCGGTACTCGGCGAGATCGACGCCGACGCCTTCGCCGCGGTCTGGCGGCAGGCCATCGTGAGACCGCCGACCGCGCGGCACCGCGTGCTCGTCGCGCTGGAACGGAACACCGTGGTCGGATTCGCGGCGACCGCACCATCGGAGGACGCGGACGCCGGCTTGGGTGACGGCGAGATGGTCGCGTTCCACGTCGACCCCGCCGCCCTCGGCGCCGGTCACGGTTCCCGATTGCTGGCCGCGGTCGTCGAGACGATGCGCGCCGACGGCTTCGACCACGCCCGGGTCTGGTTGGTCGACGGCGACGACGCCGTCCGGGGCTTCCTCGAATCCGCCGGCTGGGCTGCCGACGGAGCGCAACGGGAACTCGACCTCACCGGCGACGGCAGCGCCACGCTGCGTCAGCTCCGGGTGCACAGCAACGTGGCGGAGGGCGCCTCCTCCACCTGATCACGAGTGGCCCGTCACCGCCGCCAGGTAGGCGCGGCCCCTCGGCGAGAGCCGGTACCCGACGTCCAGGCTCTCGGTCAGCCCCAGGTTCTTCAGCTTGCGCACGTCGACCTTGAACGGCTGGGTCTCGCGGTGGAGCAACGCCGCCAGGTCCGCCGCGCGGGTCGCCGGGCGGTCGCGGACGAGCTCGAGCGTCGGGCGGGTCCAGGGGCCGTGCCGGCTGGCCCGGTCGAGCCGGTCCAACCGGGCGGAGATGGCGCTGACGTCGGTCGCGTCGAGATCGGCGTCGGCAGCCAGTTCGGCCCGCGGATCGGGTCCGGCCGCGCGGTGGAACTCGATCCGGTACAGCGTCGCGCCGGGCCGGACGGGGAGCTCGGCGACCAGCGCGGGGGCATCGGGATGGCCGGCCCGGCGGGCGTCCTCGTCGCTGATCGAGGCAGGGTCTGCCTCCGACACCGACATCACCTCGACGACGCCCGCCGGGGTGCGGTACGGCCGCCCGGCGACGACCTGCGCGCGGTGCCATCGGCGGTACGTGAGGGTGACCGAGCCGTCGGCGATTCCGCGCCAGAACCGCTTCGGGAACAGCACGCCAGCACATTACGTGCCGACCGTCGCCATCGGCCCGTCCCGCCAACCTGTGGCGGGTTGGGCACGTCTCCGGTGCCGGGGAGGCGTTGCGAACCAGCCACAAGTGGGAGTGTGCTTGGACGGAGGGCAAGGTCTGGATGTGACACACTTGGCACCGGCCTGCTGGACAGCTGTAACACGGCCGACCTAGGCTGGCCGTCATGGACACCACCGCGACCGACCCTCGCGAGGACACGTTCCAGGCCCTCGTCGACGCCGACGGCCGGGTCGAGCCGCGTGACTGGATGCCGGAGGACTACCGGCGCTCGCTGGTCCGTCAGATCGCCCAGCACGCCCACTCCGAGATCATCGGCATGCAGCCGGAGGGCAACTGGATCACCCGCGCGCCGAGCCTGCGGCGCAAGGCCATCCTGATGGCCAAGGTGCAGGACGAGGCCGGCCACGGCCTCTACCTCTACGCCGCCGCGGAGACGCTCGGGGTGTCGCGCGACGAGCTTCTCGACCTGCTCCACGCCGGCAAGCAGAAGTACTCGTCGATCTTCAACTACCCGACTCTGACCTGGGCGGACATGGGGGCGATCGGCTGGCTGGTCGACGGCGCCGCGATCACCAACCAGGTGCCGCTCTGCCGTTGTTCGTACGGGCCCTACGCGCGGGCCATGGTTCGCATCTGCAAGGAGGAGTCGTTCCATCAGCGGCAGGGATTCGAGTCGCTGCTGACGCTGTGCCGGGGAACGCCCGCGCAGAAGGCGATGGCCCAGGACGCGCTCGACCGGTGGTGGTACCCGAGCCTGGCCATGTTCGGGCCGCCGGACAGTGAGTCGACCCACACCGGCAAGTCGATGGCCTGGGGCATCAAGCGCTTCAGCAACGACGAGCTTCGGCAGAAGTTCGTCGACATGACGGTGCCGCAGTCACACGTGCTGGGACTGACCATTCCCGACCCCGGACTGCGGTGGAACGAGGACCGGGGCCACTACGACTTCACCGCGCCGGACTGGGCCGAGCTCCGGCGTGTCATCACCGGCGACGGGCCGTGCAACCGGCAGCGGATGGACCATCGGGTCGCCGCTCACGCCGGGGGAGCGTGGGTTCGGGAGGCCGCGGCGGCGTACGCGGCCAAGCAGCAGACGTCGGTGGCGGCGGCGTGAATCCCGAGCCGCTCTGGGAGGTCTTCGTCCGCAGCCGTCGCGGCCTGTCACACATCCACGTCGGCAGCCTGCACGCACCCGATGCAGAGATGGCCGTCCGCAATGCCCGCGACGTCTACACCCGCCGCCAGGAGGGCGTGTCGATCTGGGTGGTCCCGGCCGGTGCGATCACCGCCAGCAGTCCCGACGAGAAGGACTCGTTCTTCGACCCGGCGGGCGACAAGGTCTACCGGCACCCGACCTTCTACGACATCCCGGACGAGGTGCGTCACCTGTGACCGGACATCCCGGCCCACCGGGCACCTGGGACGGCCGCTCCTCCGGCGCGACGGCGCTGGAACCCCGGGTGGCCTACGTGCTGGGTCTGGGCGACGACGCGCTCGTGCTCGCCCACCGGCTGGGTGAGTGGATCGCCGCAGCTCCGCAGATCGAGGAGGACATCGCCCTGGCCAACATCGGCCTCGACCTGCTCGGGCAGGCACGGAACCTGCTGACCTACGCGGGCGAGCTCGAGGGCGCCGGCCGTGACGAGGACGCGCTGGCCTATCTGCGCGACGAGCGCGACTTCCGCAATCTGCAGATCGTCGAGCGTCCGAACGGCGATTTCGCCGTGACGATCGCTCGCCAGCTGGCGTTCTCCGCATACCAGTACGAGCTCCACGACCGGCTGCTGGACAGTGCCGACGCGACGGTCGCGGCGGTGGCGGCGAAGGCGATCAAGGAGGTCGCCTACCACCGGGACCACGCGACCCAGTGGACCCTGCGGCTGGGCGACGGAACCGACGAGAGCCACCGGCGGATGCAGGCCGGACTCGAGCAGATCTGGCCCTACGTCGAGGAGATGTTCGACCCGGATCCGGTTTCCGCCGAACTCGTTCCGCAGCGGCTGGCCGTCGATCCGGGCGAGCTGCGCGAGCCGTGGACGGCATACGTGCGGCCCGTTCTCACCGAGGCGACGCTGGCCGTCCCGGAGCCGGCCTTCCACGGCAGGGGTGGCCGCCGCGGCGTGCATACGGAGGCACTGGGATACCTGCTGGCCGAGATGCAGCACCTGCACCGTGCTCACCCGGGGGCGAGATGGTGACCACGACGACGCTCGCCGCCGCCAGGTCGGTCGTCGCGGCCGTCCCGGACCCGGAGCTGCCCGTCGTCACCATCGAGGACCTGGGCGTGCTGCGCGGCGTGCGGGTGGACGACGGCGGCCATGTGGTCGTCGAGATCACGCCGACCTACTCCGGCTGCCCGGCGATGGATGCGATCCGCGAGGACATCCTCGCCCGGCTGCGGGAGAACGGCCACCACGACGCCGAGGTGCGTCTCGCGCTGGCGCCGGCGTGGACCACGGACTGGATCACCGCGCGAGGACGCAAGGCCCTGCGCGACCACGGGATCGCGCCACCGCACCCGGCCGGGCCGGTGGCGCTCACGCTCTCGGTGCGGTGCCCCCGCTGCGGTTCCGCGGACACCCGGGAGGTCAGCCGGTTCGGGTCGACGGCGTGCAAGTCGCTGTGGACCTGTCGTGCCTGCCTCGAGCCGTTCGGCCACGTGAAGGCTCTCTGAGTTGACGACCCAGGCTCCCGCCCCGGCCACGCCACGTCGCCACTCGGTCTTCCACCGGCTGCGGGTGTCGGCGGTCGACCAGCTCACCGACGACGCCGTCGCGGTCACGTTCGACGTGCCGCCGGACCTGCGTGACGCGTACGCGTTCGCCGCCGGACAGCACGTCAACGTGTCGGTGCCGGGCGGCGACGCCGTCCGGCGCAGTTACTCGATCTGCTCACCGGCCGGATCGGGACTGCTGCGCATCGCGATCAAGCGGATCCCGACCGGCACGTTCTCGGCGTACGCCCTGTCCACGCTCGCGCCCGGCGACGAGCTCGACGTGATGACGCCCGCCGGGCGGTTCACACCGCACCTCGACCCGGCGAACGCCCGGCACTACGTGGCGATCGCCGCGGGGAGCGGCATCACCCCGGTCCTGTCGATCATCACCAGCGTCCTCGGGACCGAGCCGGACAGCAGGGTGACGCTGATCTACGCGAACCGGACCAGCCAGTCGGTGATGTTCCTCGACGAGCTCGCCGACCTCAAGGACGTCCATCCCGAGCGCCTTCATCTAGTGCACGTGCTGTCTCGGGAGGAGCAGGAGACCGAACTGCTCTCCGGGCGGATCGACGAGGAGCGTCTCCAGCGCCTCCTCGCCACCCTCGTCCCGCCCGAAACGGTCGACGAGTGGTACCTGTGCGGGCCGCAGCAACTGGTGACGATGACGCGCGACGTGCTGCTGCGGCAGGGCGTCGACCGCGCCCACATCCACTCCGAGCTCTTCCACGTCGGCGACCTGCCGCCGCGGCCGGCGGCACCGCCCGAGGCACCCGGCGCCACCGTGAGCGAGGTCACCGTCGTGCTGGACGGCAGGCGCAGCACGGTGGAGATCACCGACCCGGACGAAACCGTGCTCGAGGCCGTTCTGCGGGTGCGCAACGACGCGCCGTTCGCCTGCAGGGGCGGCGTCTGCGGGACGTGCCGCGCGAAGCTGCTCGACGGCAAGGTGGAGATGGAGCGCAACTTCGCGCTGGAGGACGACGAACTGGGTCAGGGCTACGTGTTGACCTGCCAGTCGCATCCGTCGACACCGTCGGTGTCGCTGGACTACGACGCCTGACGGGGAGGCGCGACCGTCATCGCCTGGGCCAGGGTGGATGCGTCCGGCCGGAGCAGTCCCGGCGCGCTGCGAGCGGCATCGATGGCGGGTGCCCCGGCGATCAGCACGATTCCCAGCGCACCGAGCGGTACTCCGTTCGCACCCAGGTCGAGCACCGGCCATGCGAGCCCACCGACAAGGGCCGTGACGGCGACGACGGCGACGTAGTCGGGTGCGTCGAGGATCCACTTCGGGGCGCGGTCGGCGGCCGCACAGGTCAGACCGGTCACCAGCCCGACCAGCGGCCCTGCTGCGATCCCGATCGCCAGGCCGAGCAGGAGGACCTGGATCTCGCTGACACCGGCATCGCGGAAGGCCGCCAACGGGATGCCACCGACGACGGCCGCGACCAGCCCCCACACCGGGCCGTGTCGAAGGCCCCAGTGGGCGAAGCGAGCGATCGTCCCCCGTCTGACCATGTGTCCAGGGTGTACCTGTGCGGACCATCCAGGCAGGTCATTCGTCGTGTCGCGGCCGATCTGTGACCTGATGTCCAGGTCCCTGTCACAACGGACACGCCTGCTCGCCTCCGGCCCACCGCCGCAGCGGCGGGCGGAGCCACAGGCCTCGACCGGCGTGTCGTCGACGCGCGGCACGGTCGGTCGTCGGCCGCGACTAGGCTGCTGCCATCGCGTACCGGGGAGGCGCAGGCGTGACCGTGACGGAGAACAGGGCCGTGTCCGACTCCCACGACGGTCCGCGGATCGAGTTCCGCAGCGACATGACCGTCGAGCTGGTTCGATCGAGCGCCCACGACTCCGACGTCCTCTTCGCGGCCAGGGTCTCCACTAAGGGAGAGCAGTCCCTCGAGGACGTCGAATCGGACGCCCGCACCTCGAAGGGCCTG
>DATFBR010000274.1:0-9318 GCA_035253685.1 Jiangellaceae bacterium | reverse complement strand
ATCGGCGACACGTCGCTGGAGATCACCGACGACTTCGTGCTCTCCGGCATCGCGTTCGGCACCATCGTGGCGATCGGCGCCTACCACTTCGCGAAGGCGATCGCGCCGCCGCACATGCGCGACGAGGGAGCCCTGATCCTGGTCGGCGGGCGCGACACGCAGGTCGTCGACGAGTTCGTCGAGGACACCGAGCGGGCCGACGAGAGGATCGACGACGAACTCGACGAGAGGACGGACGACCGCTAGCGGGCGTGACGGACGCGGGGGCCGTGCGCCGCGGGGCCGTACGGCCCCCGCGGCGCGCCTCATCCGCCCCCGGACTCGGGACGCCGGGCCAGGCAAGGGAGGATGCGACTCGTGAAGCCGTCGCCGTTCGTGTACCACCGGCCGACGACGCTCGAGGAGTCGCTCGAGGTCCTCGCGGAGGTCGGCGCCGACGGCAAGGTCCTGGCCGGTGGACAGAGCCTGGTCCCGTTGATGTCGATGCGCCTGGCCGCACCGGCCCACCTGATCGACATCAACCACGTCGACGGCTCGGACCGCATCGTGACGGACTCGGGCGGTGTCCGCGTGGGTGCCACCGCGCGCCACGCCGCCGTCGAGCGCGATCCGGCCGCCTTCGCCGCAGTGCCGTTGTTGCGGCAAGCGCTCGTTCACGTCGCGCACCCCACCATCCGCAACAGGGGGACAACGGTGGGCAGCCTGGCGCACGCCGACCCGTCCGGTGAGATGACCGCGGTGCTGGCCATGCTGGGCGGGACCGTGACCCTGGCCAGCCGGGGGAACGAGCGAACCGTCGACGCCGGGGACTTCTTCCTCGGCCCGCTGGAGTCCGCGGTGCGGGCGGACGAGGTCGCGGTCGAGGCGTTCTTCCCGGCACCGGAGCGCCGCACCGGATCGGCCTGGGTCGAGGTCTCGCGCCGGCACGGCGACTACGCCGTGTGCGGCGTGGGTGCGCTGGTGTCCCTCGACGACGACCTGCACGTCACCGCAGCCCGCGTCGGCCTGATCTCCGTGGGCCCGACACCCGTGGTCGTCGACGTCACCGAGGCGCTGGCCGGCCAGGCCCACGACACCGCCGACCTGGTGGCCGCGGGCGCGCTGGTCCGCGCCGCCGTCGACCCCGATGCGGACATCCACGCGACAGCGGAGTACCGGCGACACCTGGCGGGCACCCTGACCAAGCGAGCCTTGCAGGACGCGGCGAGCGCCGCCGCCGCACTCGATGAACGCGGTGACGCATGACCGACACGCACCACGTCACGCTGACGGTCAACGGTGTTCCACGCGCCGCCCAGGTGCCGGCGCGCCGCCTGCTCTCCGATTTCCTCCGGCACGACCTCGGCTTGACCGGGACCCACGTCGGTTGTGAGCACGGGGTCTGCGGTGCCTGCACCGTACTGATCGACGGGCGACCGGTCCGCTCCTGTCTGCTGTTCGCCGTGAGCGTCGACGGCGCGTCGGTCACGACGGTCGAAGGCTGCGGCGAGCCCGACGGCTCGCTCGGGCCGGTCCAGCAGGCGTTCTGGGACTGTCACGGCCTGCAGTGCGGCTTCTGCACCCCCGGCTTCGTCACCACGATCACCGCCTTCCTGGAGGAGAACCCGGAGCCGACCGAGGAGGAGGCCCGCGAAGCGATCGCGGGGAACCTGTGTCGCTGCACGGGATACCAGAACATCGTCGCCTCGGTGCTGCGCGCGGCCGACCTCCGCCGGCAGGTGCGGGCATGAGCACGCGCACGCTGGGCGAGCCGGTCGCCCGCCGGGAGGACCCGCGGCTGCTGTCCGGCCAGGGCCGCTATCTCGACGACCTCGGCCGGGATGCGCTCGCGGTCGCGTTCGTCCGCAGTCCCCACGCCCATGCGAAGGTCGTCGACATCGACGTCGGCGGCGCCCTCGACGTCGAGGGCCTGGTGGCCATCTACACCTACGACGACCTGACCGGCCCGCTGGCCGAGCCCTTGCCGGTGCTGATCCCGCACCCGACGCTGACGCACGGCCGGACCCCCTACGCCCTGGCCAGGGACGAGGTGAACCACGTCGGCGAGGCCGTGGTCATGGTCGTGGCCGCGGACCGGTACCTGGCCGAGGATGCCTGCGACCGCATCCGGGTGGACTACGACGTCCTGCCGCCGGTCGTGGGCATCGACGCCGCTCGAGCGGCCTCCCGGCTGGTCCACGACGACGTGCCGGGCAACGTCGCGGCCACGATGGTCCAGCAGAACGGCGACGCCGCCGCGGCGATCGAGGCCGCGCCGCACGTGCTCGAGCTCGACTTCGCCGTCGAGCGCAGCGCCTCGACGCCGCTCGAGGGGAGGGGGGTGTACGCGCGATGGGACGGCGCAGATGCCAGCCTGCGGGTCTACTCGTCGACCCAGGCGTCCACCAGCGTCCGGGCGGCGCTGGCGGCCAAGCTCGGCCTGCCGCCGAACCGCGTGGAGGTCGTCGCGCCCGACGTCGGCGGCGGATTCGGAGTCAAGATCGTCCACCCGTGGCCGGAGGAGGTCCTGGTGGCGTGGGCGGCGATCACGCTCGACCGCGAGGTGAAGTGGGTCGAGGATCGCCGTGAGCACTTCGTCGCCAGCGCCCACGAGCGCGGTCAGGTCCACCACGTGCGGGTCGGATTCGACGACGACGGCCGCCTGCACGGGCTCGAGGTCACGTTCTGGCACGACAACGGCGCGTACACGCCGTACGGGATCGTCGTGCCGATCGTCACAGCCACCCAGCTGCTGGGCCCGTACAAGCCGGGCGGCTACCGGGTGGAGTTCCAGAGCCTGTACACGAACACCGTGCAGGTCACGCCGTATCGCGGCGCCGGCCGGCCGCAGGGCTGTTTCGTCATGGAGCGGATCATGGACGCGGTGGCGGCCGAGCTGGGTCTGGACCGGGCCGACGTCCGGGAACGCAACTTCATCCAGCCCGACGAGATGCCCTACGACCACGGCCTGATCTTCCAGGACGGCCGCCCGCTGATCTACGACTCCGGCGACTACCCGGCCGGCCTTCAGAAGCTGAAGAAGCTGGTCGGCTGGGACGAGTTCGAAAGCTACCGGGCGCAGGCGCGAACCGAGGGCCGGCGGGTCGGCATCGGTCTCGCCTGCTACGTCGAAGGCACCGGGGTCGGCCCCTACGAGGGTGGATGGGTGAAGGTCGAGAACGACGGCAGCGTGGTCGTGGCCACCGGGCTCACCACCCAGGGCCAGGGGCACCAGACCGCGTTCGCGCAGGTCGCGGCCGACATCCTCGGAGTCCCGTTGGAGCGCGTCACCGTGGTCACCGGGGACACCCGTCGGTTCGCCTACGCGGTGGGAACCTTCGCGTCCCGCGCCCTGGTGATGAGCGGCAACGCGATTGCGGCGGCGGCTCGGACGGTCCGGGAGAAGGCGCTGCGAATCGCCGGCGAGACGCTCGAGGCGGATCCCCGTGACCTCGAGATCGTCGACGGCGTCGTACAGGTCCGCGGCGTCCCGACGGCCTCGATCCCGCTGTCCACGGTGGCCGTGCTGTCGAACCCCCTGCGATACGCCTTCGACGCGGAGTCCGCGCGGGCCACGCAGTTCGCGATGCCCGCCGATCCGGACCAGCCGCCGGTCGCCGAAGGCGACGCGCCGGGGCTGGAGGCGACCGGCTTCTACTCCCCGCCCCGGGCGACGTTCGCCAACGGCATGCACGCGGCGGTGGTCGAGACGGACCCGGAGACCGCCGAGATCCGCGTCCTGCGGTACTGCGTGGTGCACGACTGCGGGACGCTGGTCAACCCGCGCATCGTCGAGGGCCAGGTGCACGGTGGGGTCGCCCAGGGCGTCGCGGGAGCGCTCTACGAGCGGATGGCCTACGACGCCGACGGTCAGCTGCTCAACGCGTCGTTCATGGACTTCCTCATGCCGTACGCGACCGAGGTGCCGACGATCGAGACCGACCACCTCGAGACGCCGTCACCGCTGAACCCGCTGGGCATCAAGGGCGCGGGGGAGGCCGGCGTGATCCCCGGCATGGCCGTGCTCGCGGCGGCGATCTCCGACGCGGAAGGGTTCCCGGTGACCCGGATGCCGATCTCACCCAGCGAGCTGTTCCACCTGCGCCGCGCGCACGAGGAGGGCCCCAGCCGATGAAGGTCAACGGAACCGCCGTCCTGCACGCTCCGCGCGAGCGGGTGTGGACGGCGCTGCAGGATCCGGCCGTCCTGGTGCAGACGATCCCCGGGTGCCAGCAGCTCGAGCAGGTCGGACCGGACTCGTACCGAGCGACGGTCACGGCCGGGGTGGCGTCGATCAAGGGCACGTACTCCGGCGACGTGCGTCTCTCCGACCAGGCCGAGCCCGATTCGTTTCTGCTGCACGCCTCCGGCGCCGGCGCGCCGGGCACGGTCAGCGCCGACGTGCGGGTCACGCTGGCCGCTGCCGACGACGGCACCACCCGATTGGACTACGACGCCGACGCCGTCGTCGGCGGAGCCATCGGCGGAGTGGGACAGCGCATGCTCGCCGGGGTCGCGAAGAAGACCGCCGGCGAGTTCTTCGCCGCAGTCGACGACGTGCTCACCGGCCGCGCGGAACTGGCTCCCGCTGCGATGCCCCCGGCCGAGCCCGCCGGAGTGCCCGCGGTCGCAGCACCGGCGGTCTACACCGCGCCACCGCGCCAGCGGCCGGCCGTTCCGGTCGGCGTGGTGCTGGGGGCCGTCGTGGTAGGAGCGCTGATCGCCCTGGCCGGAGTGCTCATCGGTCGGCTGATCGCCTGATGGCCGGTACGCCGGCGGCCGGGCGGCAACCGGCGACCTGACCCAGTGGTGAGGTTAAGGCCGCCTTAAGAGGCCCGGTCATCATCTGCGCGTGGACACATTCGTGCTGCGGCTCTTCCCCGTCGGGGGAGGGGAAGGGCCGGTGCTGCGGGGGGTGGTGTCCCAGGTGGCCAGCGGGCACAGCGTGAAATTCCACTCTGTGGACGAGCTGGTCGCGTTCCTCGTCGATCCCCTTCGGGGGGAGGGGATCGACGAGGAACGCGCGCCGTGACCACCGGGGTGTCACAATCGTGAGGTTCCGGATCACTGAGCGGCGCGAAGAGGTTGCGTGTCCATCGACGCCTCGCATCCGCGGTCCGGCCATATCGGCCGGAGCCGCCTCGGCGCGCGCCTGACGGCAGCCACCCACAACCGGCTCACCCTGGTCGTGGCAGGGGCGGGATACGGCAAGACGACGCTGCTGCGTAGCTGGCCGGCACCGCTGCCGGTGGCCTGGCACACGATCGGCTCGGCCGACCGGATGCCGGGCATCCTCGCCCGCCACATCGTCGACGCGCTGCGCCTGCACGTGCCCGATCTGTCCGCGGACCTGGTGGTGGCGGCGAGCCGGCTGCGCGGGCACGACGACGACGAGATCGGCCAGGCGGAGGCATCAGCAGCGGCGCTGGCAGAGGCGCTCGAGGCCGCCCTGCGACGGAGCACGGCGCTGGTGCTCGACGATGTCCACGAGATCGGATCCGTCGCCGAGGTGTCCGGGTTCGTCGCGGCGTTGAGCCGGCAGATGCCGACGGCGTTGAACCTGATCCTGGCCGGCCGCGACCGGTTGCCGTTCCGTACTGCGCGGATGATCGCCCACGGAGAAGCCGTGGAGCTGGGTGCCGCGGATCTCGCCTTCACCGTGGGTGAGACCGAGGAACTCGTCGGGGCCCTGGTCGGCGTGCCCGATCGCGGACTCGCCCGTGCCGTCCACGAGCTCAGCGGCGGTTGGCCCGTTGCCACCCGCCTCGCCGCGGAGGCGGTCGCTCGTGTTCCTGTCGCCGAACGGGCGGCGCTGCTCGACACGATGCGGGAGCCCAGTGGCGTGCTGCTCGAGTACATGGTCGACGAGGTGGTCGGGCAGGAGTCGGCCGACGTGCTGCACTTTCTCGAACGCGCCGAGCCGTTGCGGTGGGTCGACGCCGGCCTGGCCCGGGCCGTCGGTGTCCGCGACGCCGACCGGGTGCTGGCCGCGGTGCGCCGTCGGGGCGTGTACGTCGAACCTGCGGCAAGCGCGTCCGGCCGCATCGAGCTGACCCCGCAGTCCCGCGCGTTCGTCCACGCCCACCGGCGACTCCGCACCGAGGAACGCGACGCCGTCATCGCAGCGGCGGCCCGGTGGCTCGAGCAGATCGGTGACCATGCCGCAGCGCTCGATTACTGGGTCGAGTTGGCCGACGGCGAGGCCTGCCTGCGGATGCTGGGCACGCACGGCGAACAGCTTCTGGCCGACGGGCACGCGCAGGCGGTGGTGGGTGCCGCGGCGCTGGTTCCGAGCGACCGGCGGGACGCGACCTTCCAGGTCATGGTCGGCGACGCCTGGCTCCTTCTCGGCGACTGGGACGAGGCGCTGCGCTGTTACAGCCTCGCGGCACGCGATACCGGACCGGTGCCGGCCAGGGTCGCCTGGCGAACCGGGCTGCTCTACTACCTGCGGGGCCGCCTCGACGACGCGGCGAAGGCGTACGAGGGCGGCGACACCGAGGATCCGGACCTTGCCGGCCGGTCGCTCCTGCTGGGGTGGTCGGCGAGCGTGCGGTGGCTGCGCGGCGACCTGGAAGGGTGCCGGACCCATGCCACACAGGCATTCGACGCGGCCCGCGCCAGTGGCGACGACCGGGCGCTGGCCAACGCACACACCGTGCTGGCCATGGTCGCTGCACTCGACGGCGACCGCGGCGCCAATGACGCGCATTACCTGCACGCGCTCGATCACGCGACGGCCGCTCGGGACGTGTTCCAGCTGATCCGGATCCACACCAACCGGGGCAGCCGTCAACTGGAGGAGGGCGACTCGGACGGAGCACTGGTCGAGGTGGACCTCGCGCTCCGGCTCGCCGACCTGGCCGGCTTCGCCGCCTTCCGCGGGCTCGCCCTGTCCAACCGCGGTCAGGCCCTGATGGGCCTCGGCCGGCTGGACGAGGCACGCGCAGAGCTCGAGTCCGCCCGGGTCGTGTTCGAGCGGCTCGGATCCTCGATGGCGGCCTATCCCTACGGCTCGCTCGGCGACATCCACCGGGTTCGAGGCGAGCCGGTCGCCGCGCGGGCGGCGTACGAGAAGGCACTGGTACTCGCCGAGCAGACCGGCGACACGCAGGGTCTGGTGCCCGCCCTGGCCGGCCTGGCCCGGCTGCTCGCCACGGAGGAACCACAGGCCGCCGCGGAGCTGTCGGCACGGGCCCTGGCCTGCGGACCGTCCCTCGGTCGCGTAAGTGCCCTGCTGGCCGCTGCCGACGTGGCCATGGCCGCCGGTGATCGTCCGACGGCACTGGACCGAGCTGGGCAGGCCGTTCGGGAGGCGCAGGCGGTGCGCGACCGGGCCGGCGTAGCCGAGGCGCACGAGCTGCTGGGCGCCGCCGGGCGCGATCGCGGGCTCGTGCGGACCGCGATCGAGCTCTGGCAGGAGCTCGGGGACCCGGTAGGAGCCGCCCGGGCCGGCGTCCTGCTCGCCGAACTGGAGAGTGGCTCGGTAGCAACCGGTCTGGCGGCACGAGCGGCCGAGGATGCGCAGGCCCTCGGGGCGCGGGAGGTGGCGACCAGGGCCCAGGCACTGCTCCGTGCGGCGGATCACCCAGAGGTGACCGTGGTATGCCTCGGCCGGTTCCGGGTCGACCGCCCGTCCGGGCCGGTGCCCGTCGAGGCCTGGCAGTCACGCAAGGCCCGCGACCTGCTCAAGCTGCTCGTCTGCCGGCGCGGCCGGCCGATTCATCGCGAGCAGATCGCGGAGATCATGTGGCCCGACGAGGAACCGGCCCGTACGGCCAACCGGCTGTCGGTCGCGTTGTCGACTGTCCGCACGATCCTCGACCCCGAGCATCGGCACCCTCCGGGCCACTGTCTGCGAACCGAGGGCGACGCGATCGCCCTCGCGAACGTGACGGTCGACGTCGAGGTGTTCCTCGAGACCGCGGAGAAAGGGCTGGCGCTGGCTCGGTCCGGCCGGGTTCGCGAGGCCCGGCGTGAACTCGATGCGGCCGAACTGGCCTATACGGGTGACCTGTTCGAGGACGACCTCTACGCCGAGTGGGCCGTCGACCTGCGGGAGAAGGCCCGACTGACATACCTCGGCGTTGCGCGTGCGCTGGCCGACCTGGCCGCCGACGACCACGAGGCGAGCGCCCGGTACCTGCTGCGCATCCTGGAGCGTGATCCCTACGACGAACGGGCCCATCTCGATCTGGTCACTTTGCTGGCGCGGGACGGTCGGCACGGGGAGGCACGCCGGCGCTACCGCCTGTACAGCCGCCGCATGGACGAGATCGACGTCGAGGCGGCGGCCTACCCGGCAGCGCACTGAGGCGTGCCCGTGGCGTCATGGATCGTGGCCGGCCGCCGAACGGACGCTAGACGCTGACCGGTGCCTCGGCCAGGCGTGCCCGGAGCGGTTCGTCGGTGACCACCCACGGCGCGTCGGCGGGTGCACCGGGATCGGCCCGCCATCGACGTCCCACCTGGTAAACCGCCACCGGGTAGACAGTCAGTGAGCCGTCGCCGGCGATGTGCAAGCGGAGGAAGCTCTTGTGGTCCTCGATCCCGAGACCTGCGTACAGCTCGTTGACGTTCACCTGGAAGCGGCTGGCGATGACCAGGTAGATCCCGACGATCCAGCAGTCGAGCACGGCGACGACCGGCGCGTACAGGACGAAGGCCAGCAGGATCGACCAAGGGTTCGGCAGCTGAGCGAGCGGGAGGCTCGACCACACGGCCGTACCGGCGACGCCGAGCGCCACGTGCGGAACTGCGTGCAGCAGGGCGGCCACCCAGTGGCGCAATCGTCGTCGCTGCAGTGCCAGGACCACGGCGAACAGGACCGTCCCGGCGACGACGGCGGTGACGGCGATGACGATGGGCCCGTTGAGCAGACGTCCGTGGGCGGTCCGCATCGCGAACATCAGCAGCGTCTGCATGAGGCCGAGCAGCACCAGGAACCCGGGGTTCCGCGACGGCAGCCGGGTGAAGATGCTCCATCCCAGCCGCAGCGACTGGGCGGGCGTCGGGTAGGTGCCGACCAGCGAGTACGGCTGAGGCTCACTGGCGCGCCGGGTCAGCGTGCTGGGCGGGGGCACCGCGATCCGGTCGGGCAGGTGCGCCGTGCCGACGAGATACGCACCGCCTCCACCGCAGGTCACGAGTTGGCGGCCGAAACCGTCCGGCCCTGCGCCGGCGTAGCGGGCGTAGTGATGGGCATCACCAGTGAGCATGATCGGCACGTGAGCCCCCGTCGGTTCCACGACGGTCCGGACGAAGTAGTCGGTGCTGTCGTAGGCCTCCGGGTGCTGCTGCGAGATCACCCAGGTCGGCCGGGGCAGGCAGAGGATCACT
>DATFBR010000273.1:0-22170 GCA_035253685.1 Jiangellaceae bacterium | reverse complement strand
CACGACGGTGGTCGTGCACGCGACCGGCCAGGTGCACCCCAGGGCGGCCGACCGGGAGAGCGTCGAGATCAGCTGGGTGGGTCTGGACGAGGTGGCCGACCGTCCGCTGCACCCCGCGTTTGCCGCCGCCTGGCCAGCGCTACGCGAGCAGGCCACGAGGCGGCTCGTCCTCGTGATCGACGCGGCCAACGTCGTCGGGTCCCGCCCGGACGGCTGGTGGCGCGACCGTGCGGGTGCCACAGCGCGGCTACGTGACAGCCTGTCGGCGTTGGTCGTTCGCGGCATGCCGGGCCACGCCCTCGAGCTTCCGGCCGACACCTGGTGGCCCGACATGCGCCTGGTGGTCGAAGGGCAGGCTGCCGGCGTCGACCAGGTTCCGGGTGTGACCGTCCTGAGGGCGAGCCACGACGGTGACGCGGTCATCGCGTCAGAGGCGGCACGAGCGGTCGACGACCGCCCGGACGATCACCTTGTCGTGGTCACGGCCGACCGCGAACTTCGCGCCCGGGTGGAAGCCGCCGGCGCGCGGGTCGTCGGCCCCAAGACCCTGCTCGGCCTACTCTGACCCGCGGTCCCAGCGGTCAGGCGGACTTGCGCTTGGCGGCCGTCTTCTTGGCGGTGCTCTTCTTCGCGGGAGCCTTCTTCGCCGCCGACTTCTTCGCGGTCGTCTTGGCCGGTGCCTCGGCGGCCTCGCCGCGCTGCTTCTTCGCCTCGGCCACGCTGCGACGCAGCGCCTCCATCAGGTCGACGACCTTGCCCTCGTCGGCTGCCGGCTCCGGGGCCTTGGTGATCTCAGCGCCCTCGACCTTGGCCTGCACCACCTCCAGCAGGGCTTCCCGGTACTCGTCGACGAACTCGTCCGGCTCGAACTCCTCGGCCATGGCGTCGATGTAGGACTCGGCCATCCGCATCTCCTGCGGACGCACGCTGACATTGTCGTCGAGGAACCGGAAGTCTGGCCGGCGCACCTCGTCCGGCCAGAGCATGGTCTGGACGACCAGCACGCCCTCGCGCGAGCGAAGGACAGCCAACCGCTCGCGGTTGCGCAGGGCGACCTTGACGATCGCCACCCGGCCCGCCTTCTCCAGTGCGTCGCGGAACAGGACGTAGGGCTTGGGGTCGGCGCTGGGCTCGGCGTAGTACGCCCGGGACAGAGCGGTGGGGTCGATGTCCTCGAACGGCACGAAGGCCTGGACCTCGACCACTTTGCTCGACGCGATCGGCAGGTCCGCGAGGTCCTCGTCGGTCAAGACCACCATGTCGCCGCCGGGCAGTTCGTACCCCTTGGCGATGTCGGCGTAGGCGACCTCGTGGCCGCCGTTGTCGCAGACCCGCTTGTACCGGATCCGGCCACCGTCGGCCGCGTGGACCTGACGGAAGCTGACGTCCCGCTCCTCGGTGGCCGCGACGAGCCGGACCGGGATCGAGACCAGGCCGAACGAGATCGACCCCTTCCACACCGTCTGCATCAGCCGCTCCCTCCGGTCCCGTGCATCACGATCATCCCCCGTCACAGGCATTCTTGACCAGCGGGTACCCCTACCGGCGAGCCTCGGACGCCTTTGGCATCAGTTCTGGCACCGTCGGAGATGACTCGCGAAGGGAGCCGTCATGACCACTCAGTGGTGTTCCGTCTGCGACGGCGTCCAGTACTTCGAGGCCGTCCCCGACGCCCGCGAGACCGAACGCGCCTGCGTCGGTTGCGGTGCCGCCGTGCTCGTCGGCGACATCGATCCCGCCGTCGTCGTCATCCACGCCGCCGTCGCCTGACGCCGGCCGACGGGTTCAGCCTGCGTCCGTGACGCCTACGAAGATGCAGAACGGGTGTCCGGCCGGGTCGGCGTAGACGCGCAGCGGTTCCTCGGGGTCGTCGGACCGGTCCTGGAGCAGCCGGGCTCCGAGGGCGACCGCACGCTCGTGTTGAGCGTCGAGTTCGGCCGTGGTCGGCACCATCAGGTCCAGGTGCAGTTGTTGTGGGACAGGGCCCTCGGGCCAGGTCGCTTCCGGCAGCACCGCCACCTGTTGGAACGCCAGCCGGTTACGTCCCGCGGCATCACGCAGCACCAACCAGTCCGGGCCTGTGGCGTCCGGCTCGCCGGGAGCCGGCGGCTCGTCCCCCGGCCGGTACGGGTAGCCCAGCAGTCCACGGTAGAACTCCGCCAGCACTCGAGCATCGGTGCAGTCCAGGACCACCTGCAGCAGTTCTGGGAATCCTCGCTCTGCCTGCACAGGACCTCCTCCTCCTCCTCGATTCCTGCATGACGGATTCCGACCATCCAAATCCTGGCGCTCCCCACCGACATCCCGCTCTCGGCCAGGCCTAGGGAGCCGGACGGGAACCGAGCACGTAGAACGCGACCGCAGCCGCGGCGGCAACGTTCAGCGAGTCGACTCCGGTCCGCATCGGGATCGCGACGCGCAGATCCGCCTCCGACGTCCACCGAGCCGAAAGACCGGCGCCCTCCGTGCCGAGCACGACCGCGACCCGCTCGGCGAACACCGCGTCCGCCAGCGGTACCGCATCGTGGCCAGGTGTCATCGCCGCCACCTGGAATTCGGCGGCCCGCAGGCCGGCGAGACCGTCGTACCAGTGGGTCATTCGCGCATAGGGCAGGAGGAAGACGGTTCCCATGGACACCTTCACCGCACGGCGGTACAGCGGGTCCGCGCACCGAGGGCTCAGCAGCACCGCGTCCATCCCGAATGCAGCGGCGCAACGGAAGACTGCGCCGACGTTCGTGTGGTCCACCAGGTCCTCGAGCACGACCACCCGGCGCGCTCCGGCGAGGACGTCCGCCACGCTGGGCAGTGGTCGGCGCTCCAGCGACGCCAGTGCTCCCCGGTGCACATGGAAACCGGTGACGGCCTCGACCAGCTGGGGCGGTGCCACGTAGCAGGGCGCGTCCGCCACCCGGTCGAGCACGTCGGACAAAGATTCCAGCCAGCGCGGCGCCATCAGCAGCGATCGCACCGGGTATCCGGCTTCGACCGCCCGCCGCACGACCTTCTCGCCCTCGGCCAGGAACAGGCCGTGCTCCGCCTCCATCGAGGTTCGCAGCTCGACGTCACGGAGGTCGACGTAGTCGGCCAGCCGTGGGTCCGCCGCGTCGGTGACGTGCTCGATGCGAACCACGCGTTCCGATCCCCTCAGGCGGCGAGCCGAAGAACGACCTCGTAGTGGTCGCCCTCCTCCACGACCTCGAGGGAGCCGGGTGACCGGCGGAAGATCGACATCATCGCCTCGTTGCCGGCGAGCACGTCGGCGGTGAACCCGCGAACGCCGTGCCGGCGGGCGTAGTCCGCGGTGCGCTCGTGCAACGCCGTGCCTAAGCCGCGGCCCTGCCACTCCGGGTCGACCATGTAAGCGACGTCGGCCAGCCCGGTCTCCTGGTCGACGAAGTAGCTCGCGGTACCGACCGCGCGCTCGGCCTCCTGCGAACCGACCACGGCCACGAAGGCCATCTCCTCGTCGTAGCCGACGCTGCTCAGGTGCTCGGCATGCTCCAATGTGAGCGACGACAGCCGCCGGAAGAACCGGGTCAGGACGTCGCGCGGCCGGAGGCGGAAGAAGAGCCCCTGCAGCAGCCGTGCGTCCGCCGTCCGGGTCGGACGGATCAGCACGCTCGCACCGTCGGGTAGGGTCACGACGCGCTCCTCCTCGATTGGGTAGGCCCGTCGGCTGCGCAGCCGCTGCCCTTCCGGCAGCAGCCCCAGATCTGCGGCCGCCCGCAACAGGTCCTCGCGGTGGTCCGGGTGCGCGATCTCCACCAGCGCAATGGCACGCTCTCGCACCGATGCGCCGTGCAGGTTGGCCGTTCCGTACTCGGTGACCACCCAGTGGACGTCCCAGCGCGGGATCGTCACCGGCTCCCCCGCCATCAGCGCCGGACGGACGGAGGAGGCTCCGTCGCGGGTGGAGGCGAGGCACACGATGGCCCGGCCCCCGCGCGAACGGACCGCTCCCTGGTGGAATCCCACCTGCGCGCCCCCACCGCCATACGGCCGGGCGCCACCGGCCTCGGCGCAGACCTGGCCGGTGAGGTCGATGCTCGCCGCCTCGGTGATCGAGACCATCCGGCGCTGGGCGGATATCACGTCCGGGTCTGCCACCTCGTCGATCGGTCGCAGTACGATCTGCGAATTGTCGTCGAGCAGGTCGTAGAGGTTCCTGCTCCCGACGGCCGCGCCGGCGACGATCCGTCCGCGGCTCATCGTCTTCCGGCGGCCGGTGACCACTCCGGTGGCCACCAGGTCGAGCACGCCGTCGGTGAGGACGTCGGTGTGGATGCCGAGATCGCGCCGCGACCCCAGGTATCGCAGCACGCGGTCCGGAACCTCCCCCGGGCCCGCGTGCAACGTGGTCCCGTCGTCGACGAGGCGAGCCGCGTAGCGCGCGATCTGATCCGCGGTCGCGCCGCCGGCCGTCGGTACGTATTCGGTCAGGGCGTCGTCCACCTCGACCGTGGCGTCCAGGCGCTCGTATGGCACGGTCCCGTGCGTCCCGGTCCACGGCATCGACGGGTTGATCTCCGCGAGGACCAGCCGTGCCTTCCGTACCGCCTCGAGGGTCGCGTCCACGGACACGCCCAGCGAGCAACGGCCGGCCACGTCCGGTGGTGTGACCTGGACGAGGGCGACGTCCACTCGAACCCGGCCACGACGCATGAGGCCGGGAAGGTCCGCGACCGGCAGCGGAACGTAGTCGACCCGTCCGGTGTGGACGACCTCCTCCAGGTCGGGTGTGATCGAAAAGACCCGGTTACGGAACACCGATCGAGGCTCGCTGGGACCGCCGGCCCGCAGCGCCGGCAGGCGGAGCAGTTCGACACCGGGGTGGTCCACGGCATCGGCCTCGAGGGCCCGCAGCAGCGTGCGCGGCGTGGCGCCCGCACCGCCGACGTAGACGTGCGCCCCCGCCGGTACGCGAGCCACCGCCTCCTCGGCGGAGACGCACTGGTCGCGCCACGCTCGCGCGGCGAGGCCGGGCAGGAGCCGCATCGGCTCACCGTAGCGTCACGACGGCGACCAACCCGATCGCGACCACCACGGCGCGCAACGCTGCCGGCGGCAGGCGGCGGGCCACTCCCCCGCCGACGATTCCGCCGGCCGCTGCGCCGATCGCGACCAGTCCTGCCGCTGCCCAGTCCACGTCGGCGACCACGGCGAAGATCGCGCCCGCCACCAGGTTGGCCAGTCCCGCCAGCACGTTCTTCGCGGCATTGACCCGCTGGATGGTCTCGCTCAGGCCGAGGCCCAGGACGGCGATCAGCAGCACTCCCTGACCCGCGCCGAAGTATCCTCCGTAGGCACCCGTGACGAAGATCATCAGCCAGAGCAGGGGACCGCCGTGGTCGCCGCGCGGGCGCTCACCCAGCCACCGGACCAGCCAGGGCTGGACGACCACCAGAATGCAGGCGACCAGGATCAGCGCGGGCACGATCGCCGCGAAGGCCGCCGCGGGCAGGACCAGCAGCAGGATCGCCCCGGCGACGGCGCCGCTGACCGTCGCCGCACCCAACCGGAGCAACCTGGACGCCTGCCCGCCGAGTTCGCGGCGGTAGGCCCACGCGCCGGACACGCTGCCGGGGACCAGGCCCACCGTGTTCGACACGTTGGCCACGACCGGTGGCAGACCGACGGCGACCAGCGTCGGGAAGGTCACCAGCGTGCCGGAACCCACGACCGTGTTGATGGCACCGGCTCCGAACCCGGCGACGACAACCAGGAGAGCCTCGACCAGACTCACCGCGCGGCCTCGACTGCCGGCGACCCTTCGTTCATCGGCAAGCGCCGGTCGGTCTGATCCGGGTCACTCCGGGCGCAGGGGGGTCTCGCCGACAGCCGACGCCTGCTGCGCGGCCTCGAGCGCCTCCAGGACCTCGGCGTGCGCCGCCGACACGGCCGCCTCGCTCTCCTGGACCGCCTCGTCGGCCGCCGCCTCGACCTCCGCCAGGTCGCTGGGCTGCGTTCGCTCAGCCGCGGCGGCACCGGTCGCCGAGGAACCGGGAACCGCGGCCGCACCGAAGCGACCGACAGCCGTTCCGAGACCTTCGAGCGCGGCGCCGATCTCGCTGGGGACGATCCAGACCTTGTTGGCGTCACCGCGGGCGATCTCGGGGAGCATCTGCAGGTACTGGTAGGAGAGCAGCTTCTGGTCGGGGTTGCCGCGGTGGATGGCGTCGAAGACGGCGTGGATCGCCTTGGCCTCGCCGTCGGCGCGCAGGATCTGCGCCTGTTTGTCGGCCTCCGCGTTGAGGATCTGGGACTGCTTGTTGCCCTCCGCGGTGAGGATCGCCGCCTGTTTCTGCCCCTCGGCGGTGAGGATCTGCGACTGCCGGACCCCTTCGGCGTTGAGGATCGCTGCGCGCTTGTCACGGTCGGCGCGCATCTGCTTCTCCATCGAGTCCTGGATCGACGGCGGCGGGTCGATGGCCTTGAGCTCGACCCGGTTCACCCGGATGCCCCACTTGCCGGTGGCCTCGTCGAGAACCCCGCGCAGTGCGTTGTTGATCTCCTCACGGCTGGTGAGCGTGCGCTCGAGGTCCATGCCACCGATGACGTTCCGCAGGGTGGTGACGGTCAACTGCTCGATGCCCTGGATGTAGTTGGCGATCTCGTAGGTGGCCGCCTTGGGATCGGTCACCTGGTAGTAGATGACGGTGTCGATCGAGACCACCAGGTTGTCCTGGGTGATGACCGGCTGCGGCGGGAACGACACCACCTGCTCTCGGAGGTCGATCAGTGGCAGCACCCTGTCGACGAACGGCACCACGACCGTCAGGCCCGGGTCGAGAGTCCGGTTGTAGCGGCCCAGACGCTCGACGATGCCGGCCCGAGCCTGCGGCACGATCCGGACCGACTTGGCGAGGGTGACCAGCACGAAAACGGCGAGCAGGAAGACGACGAGCAACACGACCGTCGAACCGACGTCCATGACTCAGAACCCCTTCGGCAGCAGTGGCGGCGAAGCTACGGACCCTCCGCCTCGTAGACGAGCGCGGTAGCACCCTGGATCTCGACGACGTCGACGCTGGCACCGATCTCGATCACCGAGTGGTCGTAGCTGCGCGCGGACCAGATTTCACCGGCCAGCTTGACCCGTCCGCCGTGGGCGTCGACCCGCTCGACGACGGTCGCGCGGCGCCCGACGAGGGCGGCCACCCCGGTGCGGGCGCCGACGGGCTGACGGAGGTGCCGCTTGGCCACTGGACGGACCACGCCGAGCAGTGCGGCGCTGGTGGCGATCGCGACCAGCGCCTGCACGATGAACGGCGCTCCCAAGGCTCCTGCAACGGCACCTCCGACGGCACCACCGGCGAGCATGAGGAACACCAGGTCGAGGGTCGTGGTCTCGACGATGCCGAGGACGAGAGCCAGGCCGAGCCAAGGGACCCACGCGTTGTCGCTCAGCCAGTCCAACGCATCGCCCACCGGTCCAGCCTATTGGATCGAGTGAACAAAAAATGGAGATCGCGAACACGATTGTCACCGCGCGCGAGCGGTCCATCGACCGTCCGCGCGGGACACGGTCAAGGCCAGCCCGAAGCACCTGCTGAGGTTGTCATCGGTGACCACCGCGGCCACCGGCCCTTGAGCGACGACACCGCCCGCGCGCAGCAGCAGCGCGTGGGTGAAGCCCAACGGGATCTCTTCGACATGGTGAGTGACCAGCACCGTGGCCGGCGAGAGCGGGTCGGCGGCGAGCTCGCCCAGCGTGGTGACCAGCGCCTCCCTGCCGCCGAGATCCAGACCGGCGGCCGGTTCGTCGAGAAGGAGGAGTTCGGGGTCGGTCATCATGGCGCGAGCGATCTGCACCCGCTTGCGCTCCCCTTCGGACAGCGTCCCGAAGGTGCGCGTGCCCAGGTGTCCGACGCCGAGCCGGTCGAGCAGCACAGTCGCGCGGTCGACGTCGTCACCCTCGTAGACCTCCCGCCACCTGCCGACCACTGCGTAGGACGCTGTGACGACGACGTCGCGGACCTGCTCGCCGCGCGGGATCCGGTCCGCCAGCGCTGCGCTGGTCAGCCCGATACGGGGGCGGAGCTCGAAGACGTCGACCGCGCCGAGGACCTCGCCCAGCACGGCGACGTACCCGCTGGTCGGGTGGATCTGCGCCGCGGCCACCTGCAAGAGCGTCGTCTTGCCGGCTCCGTTCGGCCCCAGTACCACCCAGCGGTCGCCGTCGCCGATCGACCAGGTGACGCCGTCGAGGAGGCGGTGACCGGAGCGCACGACCGACACGTCGGCCAGCTCGAGGACGTCCGTCATGGGGCGCCCGGCTCTCCCTCCGAGTGGGCAGCGGGGTCGTAGACGACCCTACGGCAGCCGTCACCCGTAGGCTCACCGACATGCTCGCGCTGCCCCGCTCCGCGCGACTCGTCGTCTGGGCCGGCGCCTGGCTCGGCGGCATGGCGACACTCGACGACGTGATCCTGCGGGTACACGGCGAGGACGAGCCCCACGAGGTCGTCGGTGTTCCGGGACAGACCGGACCGGGCTCGCTGGCATCCGCACTGGCAGCGCTGCGGGCCATCGGCGTGCGGGCGCTCCGGGTGGCTCTGCCGAGGGCGGGAGACCCGCACGGGCTGGCCGGTCCCCCCGAGCTCAATGCCGACGCGGTCGCCGCCGGTGAGGCGGTCCTGGCGGTCGGGTCCCCGACGGCACTGATACCCGCCGTTCGCGCGTTCGGGCCGCCCGGCGACCAGGGCCACCTGGTCACCTGGTCGTGGCGCGACGCGGCCCCGCCTTCCGCCACGGGCTCACTCGCCGACGCCGAACGGTCGCTGTCCGAGGTTCTGCTCGCCGCGGGCTCCACGCTTGCCGGCCTCGATGTCGCCTCGTGGCGACCGGAGTTCAGCCGACTGCTGGACGACATCCGCTCCGACCGCATCGGCGAGCCGCTTCCCCGCACGTTCCCACCTGCGGCGCAGAACGTCGCCGCCCGTGCCGCCCGGATCCTCGCAGTGGTGGAGGTGGCACTGAGCGACGACGGCGCGTCGGTCACCGGGGGTGCCGCCAGGGCACGCCGGGAGGCGCTGGTGCCGCTCGAGCGCGCAGCCCGGCACGCGCTGGTGTCCGCCTGCAACGTCCTCGCCGACTCGACGCCATAGCCTGTCCCCGCCATGCCCGCCGTGCCCGACGCCTCGACCCTTCTCGTCACGATCACCGGTCGCGACCGACCCGGTGTCACCTCGACGCTGTTCACCGCTCTCGCGAACCACCCGTTGGACGTGCTCGACGTCGAGCAGGTCGTCGTCAGGGGCCGGCTCATCCTCGGCGTCCTCGTCACAGCCGTTCCGGACGAGGCCCGATTGCGTGGCGACCTCGTCCGTGTCGCCGGCGACCTCGGCATGGACATCGAGCTCACGCCCGGCGGGGGTGAGAGGCGGCCGGCAACCGCCCGTGCGCACGTCACCCTGCTCGGTCATCCGCTGCGGCCCGCTCCGGTCGCCGCCGTCGCCCGGCGCATCGCGGCCACCGGTGGCAACATCGACCGAATCGTCCGGTTGGCGGCCTACCCGGTGACCTCCGTCGAGCTGGAGGTCTCCGGGGTCGATCCCGCAGTGCTGCGCGTCGATCTGACGGCCGAGGCCCTCGCCCGGGGCATCGACCTCGCGGTCCAGCCGTCCGGTCTGATCCGGCGTGCCAAGCGCCTGGTGGTCATGGACGTCGACTCGACCCTGGTGCAGGGCGAGGCGATCGAGTTGCTCGCCGACCGGGCGGGTGTCCTCGACCGGGTCGCCGCACTCACCTCTGCCGCGATGCGGGGAGAACTCGACTACGCGGACTCGTTGCGGCAGCGGGTGGGGCTGCTCGCCGACCTGCCGGCCACGGCAATCGACGAGGTGCGCGCTGCTCTCACCCTGACGCCCGGGGCCCGCACCCTGGTCCGCACGCTGAAGCGGCTCGACTACCGCTTCGCGGTCGTCAGCGGCGGCTTCACCCAGTTGACCGACCACCTCGTCGGCGATCTGGGCATCGACTATGCGGCGGCCAACACCCTGGAGGTCGCCGGCGGCCGGCTGACCGGCGCTCTGGTCGGACCCGTGATCGACCGCGCCGGCAAGGCCGCGGCACTGGTCCGCTTCGCCGCGCAGGCCGGGATTCCGCTGTCGCAGACCGTCGCGGTGGGCGACGGCGCGAACGACCTGGACATGATCGCCACCGCCGGCCTGGGGGTGGCCTTCAACGCCAAGCCCGTGGTCCGTGACGCCGCTGACACCGCGGTGAACGTGCCCTACCTGGACGCGGTGCTCTACCTGCTGGGCATCAGCCGCGAGGACGTCGAGGCGGCCGACGCCGCCGACGGAAGGCCGACACCCGCTCCTCCGGTCCCGGGACCTGAATCACGCGGATGACCGCCCGGTCCCTCACCCGCGTGGGACCGCGAAGGCAACCAGTCGGGCCGTGCCCGGATCTACCGCGGACCAGTCGCCGTCGACGTCGAATACCGCGAGCGCGCTGGTGGGAAACTCGCGAACCGGCTGCCCGGCCTCGTCGAGAACGCTCGCCAGCCGCCCGATACCTGGATTGTGACCGACCAGCAGCACGCTGCCGACGTCGTCGGCGAGTCCGTGCACCAGGTCGAGAAGATCGCCGGCACTCGCTCCGTACGCGGCCGCCGTGACCGTGCCGCGGGGACGGGCCGAGAGCTCGGCTGCCACGAGTTCGAACGTCTCGACTGCGCGCCGGGCGCTGGAGACGAGCGCGACCTCGGGCACCAATTCGCGGTCCTGCAGCCAGCGACCCGCGGCCGGGGCGTCGCGGCGACCGCGTTTGGCCAGCGGCCGTTCGCTGTCGGGCACGTCGTCGGGCCACGCGGACTTCGCATGGCGAAGCAGCACCAATGTTCTCGGCACGCAAGGAGCGTATCGGGGTGTGTTCTGGCCGTGCGGTGGCACGAGACGTCGTCCATGCGACGCTCCCGCGCCGGGCCGAGGGTTCAGAGCTCGCCCCTGACCATGCGGATCAGGCGGTCGAGCACATCCCCGCTCTCCCGTAGGCCGTCGTGCTCGTGCGCGTTGGTTTCCCACAGCCGTAGTCCACCGACCACTGCCGCGGTCTGCCGTGACAGGTTCGCGTCGACGTACATGTCGCCCGTGTAGAGCGCGGCGGCCACCGGGACCTGGTTGGCCTGCAGGGCCGCGCGATCGTAGAGAGCAGGCCAGTCGTCGCGTTCGGCGAGCAGATCCGCGACCTCGGCGAACGGCACGAGCGCCGGATCGTCGGCGAACATCCACGGATAGATCATCTCGCCGGTCAACAGCAGCGGCGCGGCGTCCTGGTCGAACTCGGCCGGGCGTAGCCGCTGGGCCGCCCACCGGGTGGCCGTGCCCTGCGCGTAGCACGCCTCGTGGAGCACGGCATAGAGCGGACGGCCCGCGAACCCGATCTGGGCCTGGAGGTCGTGCAGGAAGGTCTCGGACAGCTCCGCGCCGTCCGGACCGTCCACGAATGCCTCCTCCAACAGGTAGTGCAACGGCGGAACGCCGCTGCGAGCGCCCAGCGCCATCCCGAGGGTCTGTAGCCGCCGGACCGTCAGCGGTGACCCGTCGGGCAGCACGACGTCATGGTCGCGCAGGTAGTCGGCGACCTCGTGCAGGCGCTCGCTGTCGGTCGGGAAGGCGGCGTGGAAGGCGTCGTTCTTGGCCCGGGCGTGGTCGTAGGTGACGTCGTACACCTCATCCGCGGTCGCCTCGATCGGTGCCAGCCCGCCGGTCAGATACGCCGCCGAGAGGCCCTCCGGGGCGAACGAGAGATAGGTGAGCGTGCAGAACCCGCCGAAGGACTGGCCCAGCACGGTCCAGCGCTCTCCGGCACCGAGCAGCGTGCGCCGGACGTGCTCGGCGTCCCGGACGATCGAGTCGGCCCGGAAGTGAGCGAGATAGTCGGCCTGCTCGCGAGCGCTCGCGCGCAACCGGATCGTCGCGCCCGTGACCGGACTGGAACGACCGGTGCCGCGCTGGTCGAGGAGCAGGACGCGGTGGTCACGGACGGCACGCTCGATCCACGTCGTGGTGGAGACCGGTCGCGGCGACTTGCCGCCCGGACCTCCCTGCAGGAACAGCAGCCAGGGCAGGTCGTCGTCGACGGTGCCCGGCGCCGAGACCTCCCGGGCGTAGAGCCGCAGGGTCTCGCCGTCTGGGCGCGCATGGTCGACCGGCACTTCGAACCAGTGGTCCCGTACCGCCAGTCCACCGAACAGCATCGTCCCGTCCGGGCGCGCCGGGATCACGTCAGGCGCCCATCGCGTGGACGCCGCCGTCGACGTGCACGATCTCGCCGGTGGTCTTCGGGAACCAGTCGGAGAGCAGCCCTACCACTCCGCGCGCGGCCGGCTCCGGGTCGGACAGGTCCCAACCCAAGGGAGCACGCCGGTCCCACACGCCCTCGAACTGGTCGAACCCGGGGATCGAACGGGCGGCCATCGTCTTCACCGGACCTGCGGAGACCAAGTTGACCCGGATGTGCCTCTCGCCCAGGTACTTGGCCAGGTAGCGAGCCGTGGCCTCGAGCCCGGCCTTGGCCACGCCCATCCAGTCGTAGCCCGGCCAGGCAACCTGCGCATCGAAGTTCAGGCCGACCACCGAGCCACCCTCGGGCATCAGCGGCAATGCCGCCATGGTCAGCGACTTCAGCGAATATGCCGAGACATGGACGGCGGTCGACACGGCGTCGAAGCTCGTCTCCAGGAAGCTGCCGCCCAGCGCCTCCTGCGGCGCGAACGCGATCGAGTGGACGACGCCGTCGAGGGCGTCGACGTGTGCGCCCACGCGCTCGGCCAGCGAGGCCAGCTGCTCCGCGTCCTGCACGTCGAGCTCGATCACCGGTGCCGACTGCGGTAGCCGCTTGGCGATCCGCTCGACCAGGCTGAGCCGGCCGAATCCGGTCAGCACCACGGTGGCGCCCTGGTCCTGCGCCAGGCGTGCGACGTGGAACGCGATCGAGGCGTCGGTGAGCACACCGGTGACGAGGATGCGCTTGCCCTGCAGAAGCCCCATCAGTGACCCATCCCCAATCCCCCGTCCACCGGGATCACCGCTCCGGTGACGTACGCCGCCTCGTCGCTCGCGACCCACCGCACCACCCGTGCGACCTCGTCGGGATGCGCGTACCGGCCCAACGGGATGCCGGCCAGGATCTCGGCCCGCCGCTCGGGCGTGAGCTCCGCGGTCATGTCCGACTCGACGAATCCCGGCGCGACGACGTTGGCGGTGATACCGCGGCTGCCGAGCTCACGCGCAACGGACCGGGCCAGGCCGACCAGGCCGGCCTTGCTGGCCGCGTAGTTGACCTGACCCGGCGAGCCGAGCAGGCCGACCACACTGCCGATGAGCACGATTCGCCCCCGCCGGGCCCGCAGCATTCCTCTGGCGGCCTGCTTCACGACCCGGAACGTTCCGGTGAGGTTTGTGTCGACCACACCGGCGAAGTCGTCCTCGCTCATCCGCAGCAGCAGCGTGTCCCGGGTGACACCGGCGTTCGCCACGAGGACCTCGACCGACCCCTGACGTTCCTCGACTTCGGCGAAGGCGGCCGTCACGGACTCCTGGTCCGTCACGTCGCAGCGGACCGCCGCCAGCCCGTCCGGCGGCTCGCCACCGCGGTGCGTCACGGTGACGGCGTCGCCGATCTCGGCGAACGCCCGGGCGATGGCCAGGCCGATGCCCCGGTTGCCCCCGGTGACCAGCACGGACCGGCTCACGCACCGACTCCTCTCCTCGGACGAGAACCGACGCTATCGGCAACTCGCGCACGTCGGCCGCCCGCACCGCCCGGATCGTCGACCTATCAGCATCAGGTTTCAGCGTCAGGCCTCGGCCGCGTCACGGCACAGACGGCTCAGGAGTCCTCGAGCCTGAACCCGATCTTCAGGCCCACCTGCCAGTGCTGGACGGCGGCGTCGTCCAGCTGACCCCGGATCTCGGTCACCTCGAACCAGTCGAGGTGGCGCAGCGTCTGACCGGCTCGGGTCACGCCGTTGCGGATCGCGGCATCGATGCTCTCTGCGGACGTACCGACGATCTCGGTGACCCGGTAAGTACGGTTCATGGCGGTCCTCCTCACGTTCGAACGGTGCGCTCGAGATCATGATCCCGTACGGCCATTCGGCGGGTGGTCCGCACCGACGAAAGGCCGGCCAGTGTGGCGATACAGGGCGAGGAGACCTACGGTGAAGGAGTGAGGACGCCGGTCCACCGACGTGGCGATCCGGTCCAGTCGGTCACCACGGCACACCCGAGCCACAGCGCCGACATCGACGCCAGGCAGCGGCGCTACCTGCTGATCATGGGCATTCGCATCGGCTGCCTGCCGCTGGCGATCGTCATGCAGGGCTGGGCGCGATGGGTGTTCATCATCGGCGCCGTGGTGTTGCCATACATCGCCGTGGTGGTGGCTAACGCGGCTCGGCGGCCGGTCTCGGGAGCGCTCGTTCCCGTGGACGATCAGGGTGCGAGAGCGCTTCCACCCCCCGACACGCCGGACATGCGCGATAGCGCATGACCGACCCTTCACCGAACAACGTTTCCGTGCAATACTCCGTCCGCGCGCGTTCCGTATTCCCCCGTCGGTGCGCGTCGTGATGGCGACGCCGGGCGGCTTCCCCCGTGGCTGCCCGGCGTCGTCCTCGTGACGAGCGCCCTCAGCGCCTACCCGCCGATGGCCGACATCGGCCGTGCCGGCTGTAGGAAGCCCGGGTCGTCGATGCCGTGGCCGGGCAGCTTTCCGGCCATGGCCACCTCCCACAGCCGCGCCAGTTCGGCATCTCCGGCGCCGCCGCGCAGAGCCGTGCGTAGGTCGGACTCCTCACGAGCGAACAGGCAGGTGCGGACCTGCCCATCGGCGGTGAGCCTGGTGCGGTCGCATGCGCCGCAGAACGGCCGGGTCACCGAGCCGATCACACCGACCTTGGCCGGCCCGCCGTCGACCAGCCAGGTCTCGGCAGGGGCGCTGCCGCGTTCCTCCGCGCCGACCGGGGTCAGGTCGAACTCGTAGCGCAGCGAGGTGAGGATCTCATCCGCCGTGACCATCCGGTCGCGGTCCCAGGCATGCTGCGCGTCCAAGGGCATCTGCTCGATGAACCGCATCTCGTAGCCCCGGCCGAGGGCCCAACGCAACAGTCGCGGGGCCTCGTCGTCGTTGATGTCGCGCATGAGTACCGCGTTGATCTTGACCGGCGTCAGCCCGGCGGCCGCAGCGGCGGACAGGCCGTCGAGAACGTCGTCGAGCCGGCGCCGGCGGGCGATCGTCTCGAACCGCCGCGGATCGAGCGTGTCGAGGGAGCCGTTGACCCGGTCGAGCCCCGCATCGGCGAGCGGCTGAGCGAGGCGGGCCAGACCAACGGCGTTGGTGGTGAGGGAGAGTTCGGGGCGTGGCACGAGCTGTGCGCAGGCCGCGATGATGTCGACCAGCCCGCGGCGCAGCAACGGCTCACCGCCGGTGAAGCGCACCTGGACGACGCCCAGGCGCTCGACAGCGACGCGCACCAACCGGACGACCTCGTCATCGGTGAGTATCTCGGGGCCGGGCAGCCAGGCGAGCCCTTCGGCCGGCATGCAGTAGGAACAGCGCAGATTGCACCGGTCCGTGAGCGAGACCCGGAGATCGGTCGCGATGCGGCCATACCGGTCGATCAGCATCCGCGCTCCTCCGGTTCCGGGCTACGTCCTGCCAGCCTATGCCCCAGGCGGGACATTGCGGTGGTGCCGGTCTACCGTCGAGGGGTGTTGCGGTTGCTGGCCTCACGCCGCTGGGCGCTGCGGGTTCTGGCCGGCCTCGTACTAGTCGCCGCGTGTGTCCGGCTGGGTATCTGGCAGCTCGACCGTAGCGAGGAGCGTGCGGCCGGAAACGCCGTCATCGAGGCCAACGCCGACCGCGACCCGATACCAGTCGACGAGATGCTCGAAGCGAATCGCCCGCTGTCGCCGGACCAGCTCTGGACTCCGGTGGCGGCGACCGGGACCTACGACGTCGATCGTCAGCTCCTGGTCCGGCTGCGTCCGTTGGACGGCCGGGCCGGGATGCATGTGCTCGTCCCACTCGTCACGGCGGCCGGTACGGCCCTGCTCGTCGATCGCGGCTTCGTCGAACAGGACGGACCTGCAAACGCTGTCCCGCCCGTGCCGGACGCACCGCAGGGGGAGGTCGACGTCGTCGGGCGCGTCCGTGCCAGCGAGGAGGGGCGCGGCACCGGTGGTGACCCCGACACCGGTGCAATCCGCCACGTCGACGTGGACGAGATCGCCGACTGGCTCCCCTACCCGGTGTACGGCGCCTGGGTGGAACTCATCGCGGAGCAGCCACCCTCGCCGAACGCGCCGGTGCCGCCGGCCGCACCCGTGCCGGACGCCGGCCCGCACCTGTCCTACGCGATCCAGTGGTTCCTGTTCGCCTGCATCGGGATCGGCGGGTTCGTCATCCTGATGCGTGCCGAGTCCCGGCTGCGTCGGGAGGACGAGGCCGAACAGGCAGAGGTGATCGACGATCCCGAACCGACGACGACGCGGCTCACGCGGTAGGAGGTCCAGATGGCGGGGCTGATCGAGGACCACGGCCTCATCGGTGATCTGCATACCGCGGCCTTGGTGTGCCGGGACGGGACGATCGACTGGCTGTGCCTGCCCCGATTCGACTCGGCCGCCTGCTTCGCCGCCCTGCTGGGTGACGAGCGGCACGGCTACTGGCAGATCGGACCGCCCGGGGCCGGCGCTGCCGACCGCCGTCGCTACCGGGACGTGACGATGATCCTCGAGCACGAGTGGGACACGCCGGACGGCACCGTTCGGGTCACCGACTTCATGCCGCCGAGTGACGGCTCACACGACCTGATCCGCATCGTCGAGGGCGTCTCAGGGCGCGTGCACGTTCACAGCGAGTTGCGGCTGCGCTTCGACTACGGCCGGTCGGTTCCCTGGGTCCACCGGGTCGACGGTCAGGTGGTCGGGGTCGGCGGGCCGGACGCGGTGGCACTGTACGCCGACGTCCCCACCCATGGGCGCAACCTGACCACGCACGCCGACGCGACCGTGTCCGCCGGTGAGCGGGTGGCGTTCGTCCTCAGCTGGTTCCCGTCGCACCTGTCCCTTCCCCGACCGACCGACCCGTGGCGCGCACTGGCCGCCACCGAACGGTTCTGGACCGACTGGGCCGCCCGGTCCACCTACGACGGGCCCTACCGCGACGCCGTCCTGCGGTCGCTGCTCACGCTCAAGGCGCTCACCTACGCGCCCACGGGCGGCATCGTCGCGGCGCCGACGACATCGCTGCCAGAAGACATCGGCGGCGTCCGGAACTGGGACTATCGCTACTGCTGGCTGCGCGACTCCGCGTTCACCCTCGACGCACTGATCCGTAGCGGGTACGTCGACGAGGCCAAAGCTTGGCGCGACTGGCTGCTCCGGGCGATCGGCGGCAACCCCGACGACCTGCAGGTCATGTACGGGATCGCCGGGGAGCGTCGCATGATCGAGTACGAGCTGGACTGGCTGCCCGGTTACCAGGGCTCGCACCCGGTCCGGGTCGGCAACGCCGCTGCCGACCAGTTGCAGATCGACGTCTACGGCGAGGTCGTGGACACCCTCTGCCGCAGCCGGCTGCACGGGCTCGAGGTCGAGCGGCACGTGTGGGCACTGCAGGCCCACCTCATCCGGCATCTGGAGCGCCGTTGGGTCGAACCCGACGAGGGCATCTGGGAGATACGCGGCCAGCGGCGTCACTTCGTGCACTCGAAGGTCATGGCCTGGGTGGCCGTCGACCGACACATCCGCGGGATTGTCGAGACCGGGCTGACCGATCCCGATCTCGATCGCTGGCGTGCGCTGCGCGACACCATCCACGCTGAGGTGTGCGCGAAGGGCTTCGACGCCGAACGCAACACGTTCACGCAGACGTATGGACTGCCCGCGGTCGACGCGTCGCTGCTGCAGATTCCCATCATCGGCTTCCTCCCGCCCGACGATCCGCGCGTGGTCGGCACCGTCGAGGCCATCCGTACAGAGCTGTGCACCGACTCGGGGCTGGTCCTGCGCTATCGAACGGGCAACGACGTCGACGGGTTGCCCGGCGACGAGGGCGCCTTCCTCGCATGCAGCTTCTGGCTGGTCGAGGCGCTGCATCTGATCGGTCGCGAGGACGAGGCCCGGCAGATGTTCGAGCATCTGTTGTCGCTGCGGAACATCTGATCGGCCGCGAGGACGAGGCCCGGCAGATGTTCGAGCATCTGTTGTCGCTGCGGAACGACCTCGGCCTGCTGGCCGAGGAGTACGACCCTCGAGCGGGGCGGATGGTCGGCAACTTCCCGCAGGCGCTGAGCCACATCCCGCTGGTCACCTCGGCTCTCCTCCTCTCCGCTGTGCCCGGCCCGGCCACCGGACAGGCCTGAGGTCGGCTCTTTTCATCCGACTGCTCGCGATATATCGTCTGAATATCGCGAGCAGTCGGATGGAGTGAGGCCATGAAACGGGAGTGGATCACGGAGATGGTGGGCGGGCACGGTTACGGAGGTCGTCACCACCACTGGGGGCCCTGGTCGGCCGCGGGCTTCGGACACGGTTGGGGCCCCCCGTTCGCTGGTCCGCGGCGACCGTTCGGCGCCTCTAAGGCTCGCCGGGGCGACGTGCGGGTGGCGATCCTGTCCGTTCTCGCCGAGCGCCCGATGAACGGCTACCAGGTCATCCAGGAGATCGCCGAACGAAGCGGAGGTGTCTGGAAGCCGAGTCCCGGCTCGGTGTACCCGACCCTTCAACAACTCGAGGACGAAGGACTCGTACGCGTCGACGCCAAGGACGGACGGCGCCTCTACGAGCTCACCGACGAGGGCAGAGACTACGTCGACTCGCATCCGGATGAGATGTCCGCGCCGTGGGAGGCGATGTCGTCTCCGCCGGGAAATGAGCGCGGCGACATCAGACCGCTCGCCGGTCAGGCCCTCGCCGCGCTCTGGCAGATCGTCGTCAGCGGCAGCGCCGACCAGCAGGCCCGCGCGCGAGAGGTGCTCGACGATGCCCGGCGACGTCTGTACGGAATCCTGGCCGACGGCGACGAAGACGGCGAGGATGGAGGACCGACCCGATGACGAATCCGGTACCCCTGCGGATCGGTGACGCGGAGCGCGACCGGGCCGTGTCCGCACTCGGCGACCATTACGCGGCCGGCCGGCTGACTGCAGACGAGTTCGACGACCGCAGCTCTCGAGCGTGGCAGGCACGCACCGCCGAGGATCTGGCTCCGCTGTTCGCCGACCTGCCCGGTTCCCGTGCGGTCGTCGAGCCGGCCTGGCGGGAACGATCTGTGCCACGCGGTCGACACCCGGGGTTCGGAACCGGTTTCCGGCCTCCGCTGCTGTTCCTGCCGGTCGTACTCCTCGCGGTCGCCGTCGTCGTGATCGTCGCACTGCCCTGGCCGCTGCTCATCCTGTTCTGGTGGTGGGCGTTGGGGTCGCTGTTCAGGTTCGCCCACTGGCGGGGCTCTGCGGGGCGACGTGCTCGATCACACGGATGGGCGTGAGCCGGACGACGACCCGCTCCTCCCCCGGCCGAACGGTCCACGGATCACCGATGTACTTGCGGTTCAGCTCGTCGATGAGCGCGTCGCCACCGTGGTCGTCCAGGGTGACGGTGCCGCGGATCTCGACGTACTGAAACGGGTCGGCGGGGTCGTACCCGCAGACGGCCACCCGGGGATCGCGCTCCATGTTCCGGGTCTTGAGGCGCCCCCTGATGGTCGACATCAGCACGTCGTCGCCGTCACGGCGGACCCACACCACGCTCGACTGCGGGCTTCCGTCGGCGTTCACCGTCGTCAGCACGACGTAGGTCGGTGCGTCCACTAGTCGCCGCGTCATGTCCGGGAGAACCGTTGTCATGCCCTTACCGTCCGTCCTGAGCCCTGCCACGTTGGCGGTGATTGCGGCAACAGTGTCGGTGCTGCCACTCGTCACCGCTCGCGCGGGGCACGACGATCGGATCATGATGTTCGACGACGACGCCGTCCTTGTCCTCATCGACGTGCAGCAGGGGTTCTCGGACCCGTCCTGGGGCAAGCGCAACAATCCTGACGCCGAGGACAACATCGGCCGGCTGATCGACGCCTGGACGACGACCGGGCGGCCGATCGTGAGGGTGCGGCACGCGTCGACGCATCCGGATTCGCCGTTGCGGCCGGAGGCGGCCGGGCATGCGTTCCATCCGGTCGTCGCCGATGTCGCGCCCTCCCTCGAGATCGTCAAGTCGGTGCACTCGGCGTTCCTGGGCACGCCCGATCTGCACGCCTGGCTCGGCGCCCGCAACGCCCGGCAGCTCGTGATCACCGGTATCCAGACGAACCGTTGCTGCGAGACCACGGCCCGGATGGGCGGCGATCTCGGCTACGACGTCCTGTTCGTGCTGGACGCGACCTACACCTTCGAGGAGGTGGGACCCGACGGTGCAGTCGTCACCGGCGACCAGTTCGCGGCGGTGACGGCAGCCAACATCGAGGGCAACTTCGGGCACGTCGTGCGGACCGCCGACCTGGTCAACCCCGGTTGACCGGGCCCGATACCGCCGACCCGGTTCCGGCCACCAGGGCCGGCAGGACGGTCGAGATCGGCCCCCGGACCACGGCGTCGGCCGCCGCGTCGTAGGGCGTCGGTTCGGCGTTGACGACGACCAGTCGCGCGCCGGCGTCCGACGCCAGGTCGCACAGGCCGGCCGCAGGGTGAACCTGCAGCGACGATCCGACCGCCAGGAACAGGTCGCAGTCGTTCGCTGCCGCGACCGCGGCCCGCCAGACATCGGGGCTCAGCGCCTGCCCGAAGGAGATCGTTGCCGACTTGAGCAGCCCTCCGCAGTCCAGACAGGCCGGATCCTCCTCGCCAGCGTCGACGCGGTCCAGAACCGTACTCATCGGCTGCCGGTCACCGCATCCGAGGCACTCTGCATGCCAGACGGTGCCGTGGACCTCGATCACGATCGACGGGTCGGACCCGGCGCGCTGATGCAATCCGTCGATGTTCTGTGTCACCAACGCCCGCAGCCGGCCGCCGCGCTCGAGGCTCACCAGCGCTCGGTGCCCGGCATTGGGTCGTGCCGTCCAGGCCGGATGATCGTGCCGGTTGCGCCAGGCCTGGACCCGCACGTCGCGGTCGGCCACGTAACGGTCGAGGCTGAACAGACGCTGGGCGCCCGGGTTCGTGGTCCACACGCCCTGCGGCCCGCGGAAGTCGGGGATGCCGGAGTCGGTCGAGATTCCGGCGCCGGTGAGGACCGTGATCCGCTCGGCCGCCGCGACCCAGCGCGAGATCTCCCGAACGGCATCCACCCCGTCGATGCTAGGGGTTGCGGCGAGCACGACTAGGGCAGGATGGCCGGATGGATCTCGGTCTGAAGGAGCGGGTCTACATCGTCACGGGAGGAAGTCGCGGCCTCGGACGTGCCGTGGGCGAAACCCTCGTCGCCGACGGTGCGCGGGTGCTGCTCTCGTCCCGAGACCCCGACGCCGTGGCGCGGACGGCGGCTGAGATCGGCCGCGACGCCGCGTGGGTCGCCGCGGACAACGCCGACCCGGAGACACCCGGACGGCTGGTTGTGGCCGCGCACGAGCATTTCGGGCGCCTCGACGGCGCACTGGTCAGCGTCGGCGGACCGCCCGCCGGCAGCGTCGAGGACGTTTCCGACCAGGCCTGGCGTTCGGCGTTCGACAGCGTGTTCCTCGGCGGTGTCCGGCTCGGCCGCACCATCGGGGCGGCCCTCGACGACGGCGGCTCCATTGCGTTCGTGCTGTCCACGTCCGTGCTGTCGCCGATCCCGGCCCTGGCGGTGTCCAACGGCCTGCGCCCGGGCCTGGCGATGGTCGCGAAGCAGCTCTCCGACGAGCTCGGCCCGCGCGGCATACGGGTCAACGGACTCATGCCGGGCCGGATCGACACCGATCGCGTGCGCGAGCTCGACGCGCTCGAGGGCGACCCGGAGCAGGTCAGAACGAAACGCGCCGCCGGTATCCCGTTGCGCCGCTATGGGCACCCCGAGGAGTTCGCCGCGATGGCGGCGTTCCTCCTGTCCCCTGCGGCGTCCTACGTCACCGGCGCCATGATCCCGGTCGACGGGGGCGCACTGCGCACGCTCTGATCACGGGTACGGGTTCAGCCGACGACGTTGCCCAGGTCGGCCTGCGGAGCGAACTGGGTGCGGT
>DATFBR010000272.1:0-2993 GCA_035253685.1 Jiangellaceae bacterium | reverse complement strand
CCGAGCGGAAACGGCGGTTGCCACCACGGTGGCGTGGGCCACAGCATCACGAGCATCGAACCCACCCGGCAGCGCGCAGCCCTATGCCGAGCTGGTACCTCGACTCCCTGGCGCCAGGGAGGGTCTACGTCGAGGGCGTACGGGCGTTGCTCGCGGCCCCGCGTGAATGACGGCGGAGTCCGTCGCGCCTCCCCGACTATGTCCGGGGTACCCGCCACAGTGAGTCCATGGAGGCCATCGACCTGCTCCTGCTGGCGCTCGGCACGCTCGTCGGTTGCGCCCTGGGCGCGCTCGCGGCGCGTTCCCGCTCGGCCGGTGCGGCTGCCGAGCGCGACGCCGCCCGCGCCGAACGCGACACGCTCCGTGCCGAGCGCGACGCCGTCAGCCGGGAACGTGCAGTGGTCGAGGCGACGTTGCGCGAGGTCGACACCGAACGGGTGCGGCTCGCCGCCGAGCTGAGACATGCCCGCGCAGCGGCGGACGAGCAGCAGCGTCTGGAAAACGAGTTCGAGCGCCTTTCGGCCATGGCGCTGCGTCGCAACAACGAGCAGTTCCTCCAGCTCGCGGGCGAGCACCTCAAGAGCAAGGAGCATCGCGCGGTCGCGGAGCTCGAGCAGCGCCGGCAGGCCGTCGAGCAACTCGTGCGGCCGCTGGCCGACCAGCTGGGCAAGGTGGAGGCCCAGCTCGGCGCCGTCGAGCGAACGCGGGCCGAGGCGTATGCCGAGCTTCGCGAACAGGTCCGGGGAATGAACCAGACCTCGGATCTGCTCCGGGCCGAGACCAGCCAGCTGGTCGCGGCTCTTCGGGCCCCACAGGTCCGTGGTCGGTGGGGTGAGCTCCAGCTGCGCCGCGTCGTCGAGGCCGCCGGCATGCTCGCCCATGTCGACTTCTCCGAACAGGAAACCGCCGATACCGCCGACGGCAGGTTGCGGCCCGACCTGGTGGTCCGCCTCGCCGGCGGCAAGCAGGTCGTCGTCGACTCCAAGGTCTCGTTCAACGGCTACCTCGAGGCCATGGAGGCCCGCGACGACGCCACCCATTCCGCCCGTCTCGCCGCGCACGCACGCCACCTCAAGGGACACATCGACGCCCTGGCCGCCAAGCGGTATTGGGACCAGTTCGAGCCGGCGCCGGAGTTCGTCGTCATGTTCGTGCCGGCCGAGGTCTTTCTCAACGCCGCGCTGGAGCAGGACCCGACGCTGCTCGAACACGCCTTCGACCGCAACGTCGTCATCGCGACGCCGGCGACGCTGGTCGCCTTGCTGCGAACGGTCGCGTACACCTGGCGGCAGGAGGCACTGGCGAGCAACGCGGCACGCGTGCTCAGCCTGGGCAAGGAACTGCACGGCCGGCTCTCGACCATGGGCGGCCACGTGAGCAAGCTCGGACGCCAGCTCGACGGCGCCGTGCGCGCCTTCAACGAGACGGTCAGCTCGATCGAGAGCCGCGTGCTCGTCACCGCGCGGAAGATGGCTGACCTGGGCGTCACCGACGCCGCCCTCGGGCCGGCCGACCAGCTCGACCGGGTGACCCGTCGGGTCCAGGCGCCCGAGCTGGTCGCCTCGGCCACCGACGCCCTGGTGGCGATCGACGAGATCGAGGCCGACGCACGCTACGGTGTCGACCCCCCACCCGTCCGCCCGGCGCGCGACGGCACCGAAGGTTGACCGGTCCGGCTCTCTTATCCTGTTTTGATGTCGAACGTGCCGGCCCGCCCGGACGATCAGCGGGCGAGTGACGCCGATCGCGAGGCCGTGGCGGAGGACCTGCGTGACGCCTTCGAAGAAGGCCGGCTCGACGTCGACGAGTACCAGCGGCGTCTCGACGCCGCATGGGCGGCGAGAACCTACGGCGAGCTCGACCGGCTCACCGCCGACCTGCCGCAACCGGCCCGGCGTCAGGCCAGTGCTGCGGTGGAGGAACGACGGCGCAACCAGCGGCGGGCCTGGCTCGACGCGTGGAAGACCTGGCTCGGCGGTGCCGTCATCATGATCGGCATCTGGGGAGTCACCAGCCTGTCCAGCGGCGAGCTGCAGAACTTCTGGCCGGCCATACCACTCGGCATCTGGGCCGTCGTCGTGATCGCCTCGGCCTTCGGGAGGGACGGCAAGTCCTAGGGTCTTCTCGACGCCTGGTCGAAGCAGCGTCCGGGTCAGTCAGTCGAACCCTTGAGATCACGACGAAGCTCCCGCGGCAAGGAGAAGATCAACGACTCCTCGGTGGTGCGGTGCTCCTCGAGGATCGGGAAGCCGTGCTCGCCGAGCCAGTCGACCACGCCCTGGACGAGGTCCTCCGGCACCGAGGCGCCGCTGGTGAGGCCGACCGTGCGAACGTCGTCCAGCCACGCCTCGTCGATCTCCTCGGCGTTGTCGACCCGGTACGCGGCGGCGGCTCCCGCCTCCAGCGCGACCTCCACCAGCCGGACCGAGTTCGACGAGTTCGCCGATCCCACCACCAGGACCAGGTCGGACTGTGCGGCGATCTCCTTGACGGCCACCTGACGGTTCTGCGTCGCGTAGCAGATGTCGTCGCTCGGCGGACTGATCAGGGCCGGGAAGCGCTCGCGCAGCCTCGTCACCGTCTCGTACGCCTCGTCGACCGACAGCGTGGTCTGCGACAGCCACACCACGCGGGACGGGTCTCGTACCTTCACCGCGGCGACGTCGGCGGAACTCTGCACCAGCCGGATGTGCTCGGGTGCCTCTCCGGACGTGCCCTCGACCTCCTCGTGCCCCTCGTGGCCGATCAGCACGATGTCGAGGTCGTCCTTCGCGAACCGCTTCGCCTCGTTGTGGACCTTCGTCACCAGCGGGCAGGTGGCGTCGATGGTGCGCAGGCCACGTCGCGCCGCTTCGGTGTGCACCATCGGGGACACCCCGTGCGCGGAGAAGACCACCAGTGCGCCCTCGGGGACCTCGTCCAACTCGTCGACGAACACCGCCCCGCGCTCCTCGAGGGTCTCGACGACATGCCTGTTGTGCACGATCTGCTTG
>DATFBR010000271.1:0-2756 GCA_035253685.1 Jiangellaceae bacterium | reverse complement strand
GACACGTCGCTGAGCGCGACGACCTGGGTGTCGCCCGCGCCGTAGACCTTCCAGAGACCCTCGGCACGCGCCGCCGTCGGGTCGGGGCCCGCGGGTGGGCGGGACGCGTCCGTCACGGAGACTCCTCGAGGTGCGTTGGCGTTGTGACGACCGTAGAGGGTAGGACCGGCGCACCGTCCTACTCGGTCGTGATGGCGCGCAGGACGTCGAGCCTCGCCGCCCGGCGCGCCGGCCATACGGCGGCGAGAACGCCCACCAGGGCCGCCAGCACCAGGAACGCCGCGAGACGGGCCCACGGCACGGCGAGGACCTCCAGGCCCTCGTCGGACAGCGCGCTCTGCAGGGCGACTCCGAAGACGACGCCCAGCGCGATGCCCAGCACGGCGCCCAGCAGGGCGATCGCGACGGACTCCCAGCGCACCATGGCCCGCAGCTGTCGCCGGGTCATCCCCACCGCTCGCAACAATCCCACCTCGCGGGTGCGCTCCATCACCGAGAGCGCGAGCGTGTTGACGATGCCGAGGACGGCGATCAGCACGGCCAGCCCCAGCAGTGCGTAGACCAGGCTGAGCAGTCTGTTGACCGGCGCCCGTTGCTCCTCGGTGAAGGCCTCCTGGTCCTTCACCGTGACCGTGGGCAGGGCGGACGTGAGCTCCTCGAGCCCGGCCCGTACGGCCGCGCCGTCGGCGTCCGGTTCGGTCACCACGTAGACGAAGCTGTCGGCGGGGCTGATGCCGCCGGCCGCCAGCGTGTCGAAGCTGATGGCGACGTCGCTACCGACGGCCGGGTTGTCGGCGAAGACACCGACCACGCGGAGTCGTCGTTCGCCGGCCGGCAGCCGTACGGTCAGCCGGTCGCCGACGTGGACGCCTTCCCTGCCGGCGAGCGCCCTCGACACCAGCACGTCCTCGGGACCGAGTACGGCGCCGCCCTCGGTGATGTCGAGGTTCGCCGCAGCCGAGAACGACGTCGGGTCGAGCGCGGCGAGGTTGGCGTCCTGCCCGGCGACCTGGCCCACCTGCCAGCGAACCTGAGCGACCTCCGCCACACCGTCCAGACCGGCGATGCCGGCGGCCACACTGGTCGAGAACGGCTGCCCGAGCGCGTTCGAGACGACGAAGTCGGCGGTCAGGTCGTCCTCGAGGGCGACGTCGATGCTCTCGTTCGTCGACTCGCCGATGACGGCCATGGCCGATACCAGCGCCAGGCCGACCATCAGTGCCGAGGCGGTGGCGGCGGTGCGCCGCGGATTGCGCAGGGCGTTCTCGCGCGCCAGCCGACCGACGGTTCCGAAGATCCTGGGATAGCCCATCGCCACGACCCGGACGATCGGTGCGGCCAGCACCGGCGCGAGCAGAGCGATGCCGAGGAAGACGCCGGTGATGCCGGCGCCGACCAGGGGCGTCGGCCATGAGGTGTCGAGGAACAGCCCGGCACCCAGCAGGCCGGCGCCGACGATCGCGAGCACGCCGCCCAGACCTGCGTGCAGGCTGCGGGGAGCCTGCGGAAGCGCGATGTCGTCCCGCATGGCCGCCATGGGTGACACGCGCGCCGCCCGACGCGCCGGAATGTAGGCGGCCGCCATCGTCACCGTCACGCCGACGCCGTAGGCGACGGCGACCGTCCGCGGCTCGACCACCAGCCCGCCGGGCCCGAGGTCGAGGCCGAAGGCTCCGAACGCGAGCTTGAGCAGATGGGCGACGACGAGACCGAGCACGAGACCGACGGTGGCGCCGAGCAGGCCCACCACGAAGGCCTCCACGAGCACCGATCGGGTGACCTGCCGGCGTCCGGCGCCCAGCGCCCGATACAGAGCCATTTCCTGGCTGCGCTGGGCGACCAGGATCGAGAACGTGTTGAGGATGAGGAAGGTGCCGACGAACAGCGCAACCGCAGCAAAGATCAACAGGAACGTGGTGAAGAAGCTGAGGGCCTCGCGCAGCCCGTCAGAGGTCTCGTTCGAGGTCTCCGCGCCGGTCTTGACTTCCAAGCCGTCGGGGATCACGGTCTCGACCTCCGACCGGAGCTGCTCCTGGCTGACGCCGTCACGTGCCGCGATCGTGATCGTTGAGTAGGCGTCTGCACCGGCGAGCAGGAGACGTTGGGCGGTGGAGGTCTCGAACAGGGCGAGCGTCGCACCGGCCAGGCTGGCGCTCTCGCCGAAGGTGGCGGTGCCGACCAGGGTTGCCTCGATCTCGGCCTGCTCGGCGCTCGTGACCAGGTGCACCGTGTCGCCCAGGCCGTACCCGGCCAGCTCAGCGGTACGGACGTCGAGCACGACCTCGCCATCGCCTGCCGGCGGGCGGCCGGTAGTGATCTTCAGCGGCGCCTCGCCGGTGGTGTTGGGAGCGTCCGACCAGTTGGCGCCGATGCCGGGAGCCCCGCCGCTGCTGACCACCCGGCCGTCGCTGCCGACGACGAAGACCGACCGGTTCTCCACGACACCGTCGACCCGCCGGGCCCCGTCCAACCCCGCCAGCTGCTCGACCACCGATGCCGGGACCGTTCGGGTGTCGTTGTCGATGGCGTCGCTTCCGACGAGCGCGCTCAGGCCCCGGGAGCCTTCGGGCCGGACGATGACATCGCCGTGAAGGTCGCTGAATATCTCCTCGAAGGTGCTGTCGAGGGTGTCGGTGAACACGTAGGAGCCCGCGACGAAGGCAACGCCCAGCACGATGGCCAGCGCGCTCATTGCCAGCCGCACCTTCCGGGCGACCAGGGTCTTGAGGGTGACGCGCAGCACGACACCGCCCCTA
>DATFBR010000270.1:0-7324 GCA_035253685.1 Jiangellaceae bacterium | reverse complement strand
TGCCCGATGCGAACACCCCGCCCGGCCAGCTCACCCTCGCAGGATGCGACGCCAGCCACGGGTCACCCTCGCACGCGGCCGCGACCGCGGACTCGAGCTCCGCCCGCGCCCGCACGACCGGCTCGCCGATCCGCACGCCGTATCGTCCTTCGGCCACCAGCAGGTCGGGTACGGTGCTGGCCCAGTCGCCGGCCCGGACGACTCCGATCGACAGCGGGTAGGCGATCTCGAGGTGGGCCAGCAACGGGTCCACGTCACGGTTGCGCCGGCGCTCGAGCTCGCGCAGCGCCGAGAGGATCGGGACCGCTGCGTCGAGGGCCGAGACGCCTTCGGTCCGCGCCGAGCCGTGGGCGGCCTGCCCGGGAACCTCGATGCGGAATGTCAGCGAGCCGGCGTTCGCCGTCACGACCGTGCCCCCACACGGTTCGGCGATGACGCATGCGTCGCCGCCATGACCGCGTCCGAGTGTGGCGTACGCCCCGATGCCACCATCCTCCTCGCCGACGACGCAATGAACGGCAACTGACCGTCGCAGCCTGACCCCGGCCACCCGCAGTGCCGAGACCGCACCCAGCACGGCGGCCAGTCCGCCCTTCATGTCGCAGGTGCCGCGGCCGAACAGGACGCCGTCCTGGGCACGCAACCGCCAGGGATCGGAGGTCCACGCGCCGAGGTCACCGGGTGGCACGACGTCGGTGTGACCGGCCAGGATGAGTGCCGGCTCCGACCCACCGAGAGTGCCGACGCAGCCAAGCGCCTCGTCCCGGACCACCTCCTCGCCCGGGTAGCCGGGCGAGTCGCGCAGCGCCGGAAGGTCGATGGTCCAGAGGTCTACCTCGGCGCCGATCGTGGCCAGGCGGTCGCCGCACCATCGTTGGACGGCCACCTCCGCGGCGGAACCACCGACGCTCGGCATCGCCACCATGGTGGCGAGATCGGCGACGACGGCGTCGGCGTCGACAGCCTCGACGACCCGGTGTTCGGTGGGGCTGAGCGTCACCTGGGCGAGTCTGCCAGCAGTTCAGGCAACGGCTCGGCGTGCACGATCACCAGCGACGAGACTGCGCGGGTGAGTACCACGTACAGCCGTCGCAGGCCGCGCATCTCGGCAGCGACGATCTGCGCCGGCTCGACGACGACGACGTGGTCGAACTCGAGCCCCTTCGACACGGTCGCCGGCACCAGCATCAGCCGCGGGTCGTCCTCGTCCTCCGCAGATCCGATCGCCACATCCGCGCCGAGCAGGGCACGCCGCAGACCGTCCACGAGTGCGTCGGCGGCGATGATCCCGATCGACCCCTCGCGGGCGGACACGTCGGCGACCACCCCCACGGTGGTGGCGGCGACAGACCGTCCGTTGTCGACGCGGACGATGTCGAGCCGTCCCGGGTTGGTGCGGACCGGCTCGGGTGGCGCGACCGACGGTGCGATCGTGGGCAGCAGCCGCGACGCCAACGCGACGACTGCTGCCGGCACCCGGTATCCCCTCCGCAGCACCTCGACGTGGGCGTCCCGGGCGCCGAGGTGGTCGAGCGCCTCCGTCCATGACGCGGTCGCCCATGGGGTGGTGCCCTGGGCGATGTCCCCGAGCACGGTCGCGGAACCGGTCGCCGCACGCCGTCCCACCGCGCGCAGTTCCATCGGCGAGAGGTCCTGAGCCTCGTCGAGCACGACGTGCCCGACCGTCTCGGTCCGCTCGACGACGCCACGGGCTTCGTCCACCAGCACTGCGTCGGCATGCGACCACGGCGCCGTCCGCGGACCGCGGGTCGGCCGATCCCACTGCAGAAGGCGCCGCTCCACCGGCTCCAGCAGGCCCTCGGCTACGTCGTCGAGGTAGCCGGGCTCTCCGAGCAGACGCATGGTCAACCGAACCGGGTCGACGGCCGGCCAGACGGCCTCGACGTGATCCCGCACCGGCTTGGAGCGGGCGACCGCGTCCTGGACCCGATCGTCGGTGATCAGGCCAGCGGCCTCCATCCGCAGCAGCACGAGGTGGGCGAGGCGTTGCGGCAGCAACGAACGGCCGACGCCGTAGCTGTCGCCGCGCGCGCGGAGCGCCTCGACCGCTTGGGCAACGTCGTGGGCCGGAATGCGCCATCGCCGCGTGCCGCGCGGTACGACCAGCGGTTCGGATGCCGCGCGGAGATGACCCCACACCGCGCGGCGCACGACCTCGGCCAGCCGTGCGTCACCCTTCAGGGCGGCCACCTCCGGCGGATCGAGTCGCCGGACGGGCACGCTCTCGACGAGCTCGGCGACGGTGACCTGGCGGACGTCCACCTCGCCGAGCGCGGGGAGCACCTGTCCGATGTAGTGCAGGAAGGCCCGGTTGGGACCCACGACGAGCACGCCGCTGCGGGCCAGCCGGCCGCGGTGGGCGTGCAGCAGGTACGCGGCCCTGTGCAGTCCGACCGCGGTCTTGCCGGTCCCTGGTGCGCCCTGGACGCAGACCGTGCGATCCAAATCGGCGCGGACCACCTCGTCCTGGTCCGGCTGGATGGTGGCGACGATGTCGCGCATCGGGCCGACGCGCGGCCGCTCGATCTCCTCGGTCAGGATCCGGCTCGTGACGTCGGCTTCCGCCGCGTCGCCGAGGTGCTCGTCCTCGTAGGAGGTGATCTCGCCGCGCGCGAACCCGAACCGGCGACGGAGCGTGACTCCCTGCGGGTCGTGGCGTGTGGCCCGGTAGAACGCCCGCGAGACGTCCGCCCGCCAGTCGACGACGACCGGGTCGCCGGATGCGTCCATGACGTGACGCCGCCCGATGTGCAACGACTCCGGCTGCCGCTGCCCGACGTCGATGCGGCCGAAGAACAGCGCCACGGACGGGTCGTCGTCCAGGGCCCGGGCCCGCCGATCCAGCGCCGCCTGCAGGTAGCCCTCGGACACCGCGTCCCCGCCTTGGGCGGTGAGCGACAACGTGTGTTCGCGCATGCGGCGCAGGTCGTCGCGGGCGCGGCGCAGGTAGTCGCGTTCGGCCGCGAGGGCCGCGTCGCCGTCAGGCGTCACCGTGCAGGACGTCTTCGGCGTCGACGATCCGGTACGCGTAGCCCTGCTCGGCCAGGAAGCGCTGCCGGTGCTGGGCGAAGTCCTGGTCCACAGTGTCCCGGGCCACCACCGAGTAGAAGCGGGCGGTCCGTCCATCCGACTTCGGCCGCAGGATCCGGCCGAGCCGCTGCGCCTCCTCCTGCCGTGAGCCGAACGTGCCCGACACCTGGATTGCAACGCTCGCCTCGGGCAGGTCGATGGAGAAGTTTGCGACCTTGCTGACCACCAGCGTCGGCACTTCGCCGGCGCGGAACGCCCCATACAGCCGCTGTCGCTCGCGGACGGTGGTATCGCCCTTGACGACCGGCGCGTCCAGGCGATCGGCGAGCTCGTCGAGCTGGTCGATGTACTGGCCGATGACCAGCGTCTGGTCGCCGGCATGGCGGGCGACGAGCTGCTCGACGACGCGGGTCTTGGTGTCGGTCGTGGAGCAGAGCCGGTAGCGGTCGTCGGGCTCGGCGGTCGCGTACGCCAGCCGTTCGCCATCACTGAGCGTGACCCGTACTTCGACGCAGTCGGCCGGCGCGATCCATCCCTGGTTCTCGATCTCCCTCCAGGGCGCGTCGTAGCGCTTGGGACCGATGAGTGTGAAGACGTCGTCCTCGCGGCCGTCCTCGCGGATCAGCGTCGCGGTCAGGCCGAGGCGTCTACGGGCCTGCAGGTCGGCCGTCATGCGGAAGATGGGCGCAGGCAGCAGATGCACCTCGTCATAGACGATCAGGCCCCAGTCGTGGGCGTCGAGCAGCTCCAGGTGCGTGTAGACGCCCTTACGCCGCGTCGTCATGACCTGGTAGGTGGCGACGGTGACCGGCCGGATCTCCTTCTTGGCCCCGGAATACTCGCCGATCTCGTCCTCGGTCAGGCTCGTGCGGCGGAGGAGCTCGTCGCGCCATTGCCGGGCGGCGACCGTGTTCGTCACAAGGACCAGCGTCGTGGCACCGGCCCGTGCCATCGCGGCGGCACCGACCAGCGTCTTGCCGGCACCGCACGGCAGCACCACCACACCTGAACCGCCGTGCCAGAAGCCTTCCGCGGCATCGCGTTGGTACGGGCGGAGCTTCCAGCCGTCCTCGACCAGAGCGATCGGGTGTGCCTCGCCGTCGACGTACCCAGCAAGATCCTCTGCAGGCCAGCCGAGCTTGACCAGAGCCTGCTTGAGATTGCCGCGCTCACTGGGATGGACGACGACGGAGTCGCCGTCGATGCGCGCGCCGACGAGCGGCCGCACGCGCTTGGAGCGCAGGACCTCCTCCAGTGCGGGCCGGTCCGTGCTGTGCAGCACGAGTCCGTGAACCGGATCGGACTCCAGGCGCAGGCGCCCGTAGCGGGCCATCGTCTCCGCGACGTCGACGAGTAGTGCGTGAGGGACGGGGTAGCGCGAATGGGTCAGCAGGGTGTCGACCACCTGCTCGGCGTCGTGGCCGGCGGCGCGGGCGTTCCACAGGCCGAGCGGCGTCAGGCGGTAGGTGTGGACGTGCTCGGGCGCGCGTTCGAGCTCCGCGAACGGGGCAATCGCGCGGCGGCAGGTTTCAGCCTGGGCGTGGTCGACCTCGAGGAGCAGGGTCTTGTCGCTCTGGACGATCAGGGGTCCGTCGGTCACGGGCGTCCTTCGGATGGCGGGTCTGTCATTGTCCAACAGACGGGCGGGTGGATGTGCTTCCCGGCTGTGCCACCCGGTACGGTCACGCGGCGTCCACCGGCGCCACTCCGCTGATGCGGTGAACCGCGAACGAGCGCACTTCCCCCGAGCGGTGGTCGTACGCCGCCAACCAGCCGCCTTCGAGGCGGACCGGATCGACGACGCGTTCGCTCGTCGCGCCGTGGTGGTCGACGTAGCCGATCCACACGGTCGCACCGTCGTCGAGCGCGCGGCGCAGGTCGGCGAGGGTCCGTGCGGAAACGCTGCGGCCCAGCCGGCCTGGCGCCGCGGCCTGCGGTCGCCCGGCGACGCTGCGGTCGCCCGCCCTGAGGGCCCGGACCGCGGCTGCGAGCAGCGAGTCGGACGGCGGAGGCCGCTCGGCAAGTAGCGGCTCCGGCGCCGGGCGGGCGGGGGCACGACGGGCATGGGCCCGCGCTATGAGCACCGAACCGTCGGCCGCTTCTGCCGACGGCCGGAAGCCCATGCTGCGCAGCCGCTCGAGTAGCGCGCCGGCGTCGAGTTCGGATGCCAGGACCGTGGGCGCGAGCCGCCGCAGGCCGAGTGCACCCGAGAGCGGGTCGGCCAGGATCTGTGCCAGCACGGCCTGGTCGTCGCAGCGGACGAACGACGACGCCGCACCCACCCGCAGGGCGCCGTGCTGCCGGGCGACGTCGTCGATCAGGTAGGTCAGCGGCTGGGGCACCGGCGTCCGTGACACGGCGGTGAGGAACCCGTGCAGGTCGGCCGCCGTGCGTCCGCCGTCGAGAGCGCGCCGGACCGACTCCGCGGTGAAGCGGTGGACGGTCGCGCCGCCTCTGCTCTCCACGTCGGAGAGCATGGCCAGCTCGCTTGCCAGGTCGCTGCGGAGGGGACCGGGCGCGACAGCCGTGAGGTCGGCCTGGATCAGCACGTGGTCGAGCGGTTCGGGCAGGACGGCGGCGAGGGCTTCCGCGGCGGCCTTGGCGGAGGGCTCGGGCGTGCGCCGGTCGAGCAGGGGCCGCACGTAGGCAGCGAGAGCGCCGTGACCCGTGATGCCCAGGATTTCCGCCTCGGCAAGCGTCCAGCCGACGACATCGTCGCGCAGCCGTCCACCTCGGCGCGGACGCATCCATCGGACGGCTTGCAGGACGCCGTCGCGTTCTGCGGTGGCGCCCGCAGGGAGGCCCGCCATGACGTCGAGCACGATCCGGCGGATCTCGGGCGCCAGCGGGCGGTCGAGGTCGCGACCGAGCGGCGGGACCGGCCGGTCACGCTCGTCCCTTGTACCCACCAGCCCCGTGGTCCGGCTCGTCGTGAGCCAGGTCGTCGCGAGCGCGGTCCACTGCTGGGCCGGGTCGAGCCGCCGCCACGCGTCGGAGGCCGGCGTCGGCAACCAGACCTCGTCGAAGTCGCTGCTGGGCGCCACCAGGCCGGCGGCGTAGGCGAGGTCGGCGATCAACGCGGACCCGGCCTCGTCGAGATGAAGCACCTGTGGCAGGCGGCGCAAATCGCGGACGCCGAGGCCGCCGGTGCGCAATACCGTCGGCGGTTCGCTCTCCCACACGTCGAGAAGTGCCTCAGTGCGCCGCACGGTCTCGAACGCGCCGGCACCGGCGGTGCGGTCGACTGTGCTCTGGTCGCTCTGCTGCGTGATCGCCGGTCTCGGTGGCTCGGTGCTGACGGCCGGATGGACGAGCCCGCCCCGCAGGTGCAGGCCGACCTCGCGCGGGAGCACGACGGTGACGTCGTCGACGGGGACGAGCAGGCCGAGCACCAGCAGGTGTTCGACAGGGGTTCGGGCGGACGTGCGGTCGACGTCGCGACGCGCGTCGTCCACCTTGCCGGTGGGCGGGCCGGCGGCCAGGGCGCCCAGTGCGCGTCGCGGTTCCTCGCCGAGCTGCGCCAGCAGGACGTCGAGTTCCTCCGTCAGCACCGTCACGATGGCGTCGGCGTCGGCGGCGGGATCGCCGGCTGTGGGCAGCCCGAGGTCGGCGGCGATACGGGCGAGTCTGTCGGGTGAGTGCGCCATGAGGGCCTGGCGTGCAGGCGGGCCCAGCCCCGCCGGGAACGGGCCGAGCGCCTCGTACGCGGCCCGGACGAGACGCGGTGACCGCTTGCCACCCCAGACCAGCGCCTTCGCCGACAGCCGGTCGATCGCACTGTTCGCGATGTCTCCCGTCACCCCGAGCGCACTTCTCAGCGCCGCGGGCGTGGTGGGTTCAGGAAGCACCGCCAGCGCGTCGATCACCTGGAGATCGAAGCGGTCGAGCCGGTCGAGGGCCCGAACGACCGAGGCTCTCGTCGTCGCTCGGGACGCGAGCTGGGCGATGTCGACCGGCACCGGCGTGACCAGGTCGGGACGGGTCCGCAGCAGCTCCGCGAGCTCGTCGTCGGACCGCGCACGCAGGTCGTCTGCCAGGCTGCGCGGCGCACTCGTCGCGTTTCCGCCCATCCGCACTACGGTACGGCGCCCGCTGATGTCCGGTGAAACGCATGCCGATCGGGCTGGCTGTTGAAGCCGGTCCGAGTGTCAGTGGGTAGGCCTAGAATCGAACACACGTTCGGATCGGTGGATGATGGGACGCCTGCCGTTGGTGGCCGGTGGTGCGGGTGCCGTTCGCGGCGCTGCCCGCCCGGCCGGCGGGGTTGGAGGCG
>DATFBR010000269.1:0-6506 GCA_035253685.1 Jiangellaceae bacterium | reverse complement strand
GACTAGTAGGAAACCTTTCAGTAGTGCAATGCTCTGGAAAGCTTCTTATCAGTCTTGCCGATGCTCTACCGGTGCCTGTCGGCCGACTCGCACCTCGGACAGGGAGGACCCGAACGTGAAGACAGCTCGCTTCCTGGCCGTCGGCATCGCCGCGGCCCTCGCCCTCACCGCTTGTGGGGACGACGACACGACGGACGACGAGCCCGCGGCCGAAGAGTCCCCCGGGACTCCGGAGCCCGCCGACATCCGGCTCTGGCTCAACGGAACCGATACCCCGCAGGAGATCCGTGACTGGCTCATCGCCGAGTTCGAGGAACAGAACCCTGGGTCGACGCTCACCATCGAGGAGCAGGAGTGGGAGGGGCTGGTCGAGCGGCTCACCACGTCTCTCGGCAGCGAGTCCGAGACCCCCGACGTCGTCGAAGTCGGCAACACGCAGGCTCCGACGTTCACGACCGTGGGCGCCTTCAGCGACCTGACGGACAAACTGGACGAACTGGGCGGTGACGACCTGCTGCCGAGCTTCGTGGAGGCCGGCACGGCCGACGGCATGACTTCGGCCGTCCCCTACTATGCGGGCTCGTCCTACGTCTTCTATCGCAAGGACCTGTTCGAGGCGGCCGGTCTCGAGGTGCCCACGACGATGGACGAGTTCGTCGACGCCGCCATCGCGCTCAAGCAGGCCAACGCCGCCACCCCGAACTTCTCCGGCTTCTGGCTGCCCGGACAGGACTGGCGTGACGGCCAAGCCTTCATCTGGGACGCCGGCGGCGACTGGGCGGTCGAAGAGAACGGCGAGTGGCAGGGCGCGCTGTCCACCCCAGAGTCGCAGGAGGGTCTGGCGCTGGTCCAGAGGCTGTTCAACGAGGCGTCCGGTGCGCCCAAGGACGGCAACGAGGCCGACCCGCAGGTGCCGTTCTGCGCGAACGAGATCGGCATGATGCTGCGGCCCGGATGGGTCCGTTGGAGCATCGACAACGCCGAGATCGGCTGCCCGGACCTGGCGCCGCAGATGGGCGTGTTCCCGCTTCCCGGCTCGAACGGAGAGCCGGCACCCGTGCTCCTGGGCGGCTCCAACATCGCCATCTCGGCGAACTCGCAAAACCAGGAGCTCGCATACAACCTGGTCAAGCTGATGCTCTCCGACGAGTACCAGACGCAGATGGCCCAGGCCGGTCTGACCCCCGCCAAGCTCTCGCTCGCCCCGATGCTCGGCACCGACGAGTTCGCCCAGGCCGCGGTCGACGCCGCGTCGAATGCGAAGCTCACGCCGGCGGCGGCGAACTGGGCCGCGGTCGAGGGCAGCAGAGTCCTGGAGGATCTGTTCGTCGACATCGCCAACGGTGGCGACATCCAACAGCTCGCGGAGGCGGCCGACGCGGCCATCGAGGAACAACTCAACTAGCGCTCGACGAACCGTCCCCACGCCCTGAAGATCGTCGTGCGGCCGTCAGCGGGCCGACCACCGCATCTGCTGTCACGACGATCTTCACGGCTGCGGGCCGCCGCCGACCGATGGACCAGGGTGGAGGTGCAGCATGGCCGCGATGACCTCGCCGACGATCCCGATGGCGGCACCCGACGCCGCCCCGCAGGCACCGAGACGGCGCCGTTCCCGGTTGCCGTACGCCCTGCTCGTGCCGTCGATCGCCGTGCTCCTGCTGGCCGCCGGCTACCCGCTGGTCCGCCAGCTGGTCATGTCGCTGCAGGAGTACGGCCTGGCTCAGCAGTTCGGCCAGCCCGCCGAATGGGTGGGCCTGGACAACTACGTCGCGCTGTTGACCGACTCCTATCTGTGGACCGTGGTCCTGCGCTCGATCGCGTTCTGTCTGGTGAACGCGGTGGCGACGATGGTCATCGGAATCGCGATCGCGGTCCTGATGACCCAGTTGACCACGGCGCCCAGGCTGATCCTGCAGGTCGGTCTCCTCCTCGCGTGGGCGATGCCGATCCTGGCGTCGCTGACCGTCTGGCAGTGGTTGTTCGACACCCAGTACGGGGTGATCAACTGGGTGCTGTCGAACGTGTTCGGACTGGAGCAGTTCGCCGGCCGCTCGTGGCTGATCAGCCCCCTGTCCTTCTATTTCGTCGCCACCGTGATCGTGGTCTGGATGAGCGTGCCGTTCGTCGCGTTCAGCGTGTACGCCGGGCTGACCCAGGTGCCCACCGACACGATCGAAGCGGCACAGATCGACGGTGCCAGCGCCTGGCAACGTTTCTGGACGATCATCGTGCCGATGATCCGGCCGGTGCTGCTGATCGTCGGTTTGCTCCAGATCATCTGGGACCTGCGGGTCTTCACCCAGATCTTCGTCCTCCAGGACGCGGGCGGGGTCGCCCGCGACACCAACCTCATCGGCACGTACATCTACCGGCTCGGGATCGGCGAGGGGCAGTTCGGGCTGGCTGCTGCAGCCTCGTGGTTCATCCTCGCGCTCACCGTTGTCGTGAGCATCTTCTACGTCCGTGTCCTGCTCCGCGAGGAGGAGCTGTGACGGCGACGACCCGCTCCGACGTGCGTCCTCGTCCCGCTGTCGCCGCTGCCCGGCGGGCCCGTTCTCCGCGGCGGAGAACCCGCCGCCGGCTGTACGGCGTACTCGCGATCGTCCTCGCGGTGTTGTGGGCCTTCCCCGTCTACTGGATGGTCAACAGCTCGTTCCTGCCCGGCAACAAGATCCGCAACCCGGAGCCGACGTTCGTCCCGCTCGGCGGCACGCTGGCCAACTTCGGGCGGGTCTTCGAGAACGGTGACTTCCTCACATCGCTGCGGATCAGCGGGACGGTCACATTGCTGACCGTGGCGGCGACGCTGCTCGTCGCGTTCCTGGCTGCGCTGGCCGTATCGCGGTTCCGGTTCGGCGGCCGCCGGGGCTTCATCCTGATCATCCTGTTCGTTCAGATGATCCCCGCGGAGGGTCTGTTCATCTCCCAGTTCAAGATGCTCGACGGCTGGAACCTGCTCAACAGCGTCATCGGACTGACCCTGCTCTACGTCGCCGCCGTGGTCCCGTTCACGATCTGGCTGCTGCGGGGGTTCGTCAACGGCGTCCCCGTCGAGCTCGAGGAAGCGGCGATGGTCGACGGCTGCAGCCGGATGCAGGCCTTCTTCAGGGTGACCTTCCCGCTGCTGGCGCCGGGCCTGGTGGCCAGCGGCATCTTCGCGTTCATGCAGGCGTGGAACGAGTTCACGCTGGCGCTGGTCATCATGACCAGGCCGGAGAACCAGCCGCTGACGGTCTGGCTCAAGAGTTTCACGGAGGCCAACCGCGCCACCGACTGGGGCGGGATCATGGCCGGATCCACTCTGCTGGCCATTCCGGTGGTGATCTTCTTCCTGGTCATCCAGCACCGCATGACCTCCGGTCTGGTGTCCGGCGCGGTCAAGGGCTGACATGGATCGATCCGTGGACCCCGCCCGGCTGCGGGGCCTGGCTCTCGCGACCCTCTTCCCCGGCTTCGCGGGCACCGCGGCGCCGCCGCCATGGCTGGCCGGCCTCATCCGCGAGGGTCTCGGTGGTGTGGTCCTGTTCGGCCGAAACGTCGACCCACGACGTGGCGACGAGGGTGTGGCCGCGCTCACCGAGCGTCTGCGCGCCCACCGCGACGATCTGCTCGTCGCGATCGACGAGGAGGGCGGTGACGTCACCAGGCTCGACGCCACGACCGGTTCGGACCTTCCCGGCAGCGCCGCCCTGGGTGCGGTCGACGATCCGGCGCTGACCCACCAGGTCGCGGCATCCCTGGGTGCACGCCTGCGCGCCTGCGGGGTGGACGTCAACTTCGCACCGGTCGCCGACATCGATGTCGATCCTCGCAACCCGATCGTCGGCGTGCGTGCGTTCGGTCCAGACCCCCTGCTGGTGGCCCGGCAGGTCACGGCCTTCGTCACCGGGCAGCAGTCGTGGCGGGTGGCGGCGACGGCCAAGCACTTCCCCGGCCATGGCGCCACCGGCGAGGACAGCCACGTCACGGTGCCGATCGTCACGACACCCGCGGAGGTGCTCCGCCGGCGGGAGCTCGTCCCGTTCCGGGCGGCCATCACCGCCGGCGTCAAGATCGTCATGACCGCACACATCAAGGCGACGGCAGTCGACCCGGCGGCGCCCGCGACGTTGTCCCGTTCGGTGATCACCGGCCTGCTCCGCGAGCAGCTGGACTTCGACGGTGTCGTGATGACGGACGGCCTGGACATGCACGCGATCAGCCGGACGGTGGGTCATGCCGAGGCGGGCGTGCAGGCGTTGCTCGCGGGCGTCGACGCTCTGTGCGTCGGGGGCGAGAGCACCGACGCAGCGACCGTGGAGAGCATCGTGGCAGCCCTGGTCGCGGCCGTCCGGTCAGGCCGGCTGCCCGCTGACCGGTTGAGCGCAGCCGCTCTGCGGGTTCGTTCGCTGGCGCGCTGGGCGCGGGAGGCTCCGGCACTCCCTGGAAGCGGCACGGCAGTGCCGCCGGGAGTGGAAGCGGCGCGGCGCGCTGTCGTCGCCGTCGGCAACGTTGCGCTGGCCGCCGCGCCGGTGGTCATCGAGTTGCACGACGAGCCCTCCGTCGCCGCCGGCGACGTTCCATGGGGAATCGGCGGCCCGCTCGCGCAGCGGTTGCCCGGGACGGTGGTGGTGCGCCTGACTCGCTCCGGACCGAGCCCGGCGTCCGTCCTGGCCGACCACGACGGTCGTCCGGTCGTTGTGTCGGTGCGTGGGGTCCGGCGCCGGGCCTGGCAGGCGGCGGTCGTCGCCGCGGTCCGAGAGATCCGTCCCGACGTCGTGGTTGTGGACCACGACCTGCCCGCCGACCCGACCGTCCTCGGCCAGCGGTACGTGCTGGCCTTCGGCGCCGCCCGGGTGACCGCCGAGGCTGCCGCCGATCTGCTCGCCGCCGGAACGGTCGGACCCGACCCTGAACACGGCGCCGGGTTGGGGAGGGGTGCCCCGCCCGTGTCAGCGTAGGATTCCGTCGTCTTGCGCCTCCCGGAAAGAGGATCGTCGCTTGAAGACGCGCATCATGTCACTCCGTCGCCGGATCCCGATCGCCCTCGCCTGCCTGACCGCCGCAGGCGTGTTGGCGGCGTGCGACGTCGGCACCGTCGGGGCGGCAGCGGTCGTCGGCGACGACACGATCAGCATCCGCGAGCTCCAGGACCAGGTCCGTGAGGTGACGGTGTCCGGGCCCGAAGGCAGTGAGCCCACGGGCGACCAGGCCGAGGTGCAGCAGACCCTGCTGGAGCGGATGATCCAGCACGAGCTGCTCGCAGCCGTCGGGCGCGACGAGGGTGTCGAGGTGACAGAAGCCGACATCGACGCGTTCATCGATGAGCAGGTGCTGTCCCAGGCCACCGAGGACGACATCGGGCCGTTGCTCGCGCAGAACGCACTCACCGAGGACACCCTGCGAGACTTCGTTCGCGACCAGCTCGTCGCCCAGTCACTGATCGACCGGTTCGGTGGGCAGGAACAGCTCATCGAGGCGCTCACCGAGAAGGCCGACGAGATCGGTGTCGAGGTCAGCCCGCGCTACGGCACGTGGTCGGGCATCTTCCTCGAACCGGCCAGCGGCTCGATCTCCGAGCCTGCCGGCGGCGGGCCCACGGCCGCCGAGCCGACCGAGACGCCGGCGGGCTGACCGGCAGCGCGGTGGCCACCGGGCGGCTCGTCCTGCTCGTCACCAGTCCGCGGGTCGCCCCCGGGCTGCTGTCGGCGCAGGCATGGGACGCCTTGCGGTCCGGTCGTGTTCTCGCCGTGAGCGGCAACCATCCGCAGGCTGCGGCCCTGTCGGTGGCAGGCATCGGGCTCGAGTTCGTGGCCCCCGACCCGGTCGCCCTGGTGGACGCGGCCGAGACGGATTCCGTTGTCTGGCTGGGCTCGGCTGACGGCGACCCCGGTCTCGTCGACGGGCTGGCCGCCGAGGTCGCCGCACGCGCGGGCCGTGCTGTGGCGACGCCGGAGATCGAGGTGCTCACCGGTTCCTACGATCTGCCCGGTGCGCGTCTGCTCGACCTCGTGGCGGTCATGGACCGGCTCCGCTCACCCGGCGGCTGCCCGTGGGACCGGCGGCAGACGCACCGCTCGCTGGCCACCTATCTGCTCGAGGAGGCCTACGAGACCATCGAGGCGATCGAGACCGACCCTGCCCACCTGCGCGAGGAGCTCGGCGACCTGTTGCTGCAGGTGGTCTTCCACGCCCGGATCGCCGAGGAGCACGAGGCCGATCCGTGGTCGGTCGACGACGTTGCGGCCGGCATCGTCGACAAGCTCGTCCGCCGCCATCCGCACGTGTTCGGGGACGCGGACGCGCCCACGGCCGAGCACGTCGAGGCCAGGTGGGACGAGCTCAAGCGCGAGGAGAAGCAGCGTGGGTCGGCGATCGACGGCGTCCCGCTCGCCCTGCCCGCCCTGGCCCTAGCCGCGAAGATGATCGACCGTGCGCAGAAGGCCGGCGTCCGCGTTCCGGTCCCTGACGTCGATGCGCAGCCGGCGGACGCGGACGAGCTCGGAAATCTGCTCATGGCCGTG
>DATFBR010000268.1:0-5247 GCA_035253685.1 Jiangellaceae bacterium | reverse complement strand
AAGGCCGACACGGTTCAGGTACTGCACGACGACCCGATAGGCACCGACCAGGCTGGTCTCGGTATAGCCGACCTTGTTCCTGAGGCAGTGGGCCCGCACGATCGGTTGCGCCTGCCGCAAGTTGGGTCGCGGCATGCTCGGAAACAAGTGATGTTCGATCTGATAGTTGAGCCCGCCGAGAGCGAAGTTCGTCAGCCAGCCGCCTCGGACGTTGCGCGACATGAGGACCTGCCTGCGCAGAAAGTCGATCTTCTCGTTGGCAGCAACGATCGGCATGCCGGTGTGGTTCGGAGCGAAGGCTCCTCCCAGGAGCAGGCCGAACATGCCCATCTGGACGCCGAGAAAGGCAGCAGCCTTGCCCGGGGGCAGCACAACGAGCAGCGCGGTGAGGTAGCCACCCATTCTCGCTACTACGAATGCCGCCTCGCACCACCGGTGCTTCAGCGGCTCGCGACGCAGGATCGTCTGGATGCTCGCCACGTGCAAGGCCAGCCCTTCCAGCAGTAGGAGAGGGAAGAAGTAGTAGCCCTGTCCGCGGCAAAGGCGTGCCGCCAGTCCGCGCCGGTTCTCTGCGACGGTGGGTGTAAACGCGACCGCACCGGGACCAATGTCCGGGTCGGTGCCTTCCTTGTTCGGGTTGGCGTGGTGTCGGTTGTGCTTGGTCATCCACCAGCCGTAGCTCAACCCGGTGAAGAACCCCGACATCACCCGCGCGGTCCATTCGTTCCAGCGATGGGACGCGAAGATCTGGCGGTGTGCCCCATCGTGGCCAAGGAAACCAAACTGGGTGAGCACAACGGCCAGCAGTGCGGCCAGCACGAGTTGAAACCAGGAGTTGCCCAGAAAGGCGAACGCGACCCAGATCCCAGCGAACACGACAACAGTTCCGATGATCTTGGACCAGTAGTATGCGTAGCGTCGCTCGAGCAGTCCCGACTCCTGGATTTGACGGGACAGCTCGGCATAGGTGGTGACGTACCGATCGCGCCTGGATGGGCCCGAACGCCTGGAAGTGGCGTCCGGGCCCGATCCTGCGACGTTATCCGCCTGGGTGTCTGCCGTCATTGCGGCTACCGTCCTCTACGTCGATGGGGCCGCCGCCTCGGGCCGTGCATCCCCTCTTGTCAAGTGCAACCAACTCTGGGTACCCGCCCTGCGAACCGGAAAACCAGCCGGCTGCGCACGCCACGGAGAGGAGCCGAAGCCCGCCGAGCGCACCAGGCGGTCAGCCGAAGCGGGTGATGTCCACACTGAGTTACACGGTCGAATGCCCGCACAGCACGTGAACCGGTTCCCCTACCGGGCCGGTCGGGATCGCATGGCGATCACCGCCAGCGACACGACGGCGACCGGACCCGCCAGGGCCAACGGCAGTGACGGCGACACCGGCACGGCCGCCACGACCAGCGCGAGCGCGCCGGCGCCGAGCCCCGCGGCGACCGGCACCGCCAGGGCCTCGGCCCAGCCCAGGGCCAGCCCCGTGGAACCGTCGATGCGCTCGATGAACTCGGCAAGGTCCAGCGCGAGCAGGTAGACGAGCATGAGTACGCCGAGAACGGCGGCGACTCCCAGCGGCAGGCCGGACACGCCGGCGCGCAGGATGATCGCGACGAGCACGGCGACCAGCGCTACCGAGCTCGCCCAGCGCAGTGCCGGGTGAACCGCGACCACGACGCCGCCAGCCGCGGTCCAGACCCACAGTCGCGCGTCAGCTGGAACATGGGCGCCGGCCAGGACGACCACGCCGGCTCCCGGCAGGGCCGCCAGCAGTCCCGCAAGCAGCGGGTTCACCGCACACCTCCGGCGAGCTGGGGATTCAGCCGGACCGAGATCCGGTCGAGCACGCCGATCGCGTCGTCGTCCGGCCCCCAGGGCACGACGGTGATCCCGATCGCTGCGAGCTCGTGCCGCAGTGCACCCCGTTCCAGCCGCCACAGGCGCACGGCCTCCGGACCCGCCCGGGTCCCGGGAGGCGGATCCGGCTCGGCGCGGAGAACATCGACGACGACCGTCGGGTGACCGCGTTCGCGCAGGTCGCGGAGGATCTCCGTGACGGCCGCGTCCAGCAACGGGCTGAACGCGACGACCAGGGCACCGGGAGGCAGCGCCCGGCGCGGCAACCGGGCCAGGTCCGGTGCGACGTAGGAGTCGTCCACCCGTACGTCCAGCACGGTCTCGACGACCCGGTGCACCTGGCGGGAGCCCGTACCCGGCGGCAGCCACCGCACGATCCCGCCGAGCGCCACCACCCCGACCCGGTCCCCGGCGGCCAGGTATGTCTGAGCGGCTCCGGCAGCGCCGCGGACGGCGAGGTCGAGAGTGCCGGCCACGTCCGTCGTCGCGTCGATGACCATGACGGCGTCCGCCGCGCGTTCGACCGCATGCCGGGTCAGGTGCAGGCGCCCTCGGCGTGCCGTCGCCGGCCAGTGAATCCGGCGCACCGCGTCGCCGGGCTGGTAAGGCCGCACGCTCGCGAACTCGACGCCGGCGCCTTCCGTGCGACCGGCATGCAGCCCGAGGCGCTGGACCAGCCGGGGCGGCAACGGCAGGTGTCGGGCCGAGGCCGGGGGTGGGTGGACGTCGACCCGGCCGAGGGTCACCTCGTCGGTCGCCACGTCGAGTCGCGACGGACCCCAGGCCGTCAGCCGGACCGGGCCGAGACTGCGCCGACCCCACCGGGTCGGCCGGACCGGCCAGAGTGCGGCAGCCTGACGATGTCCGGCCGCCGCGACGGTGCCGGATCCGTCCCAGGCGGTGGACGGCAGCGTGAGCTCGGCGCGCACGCCGCCGTGCGCCGGCCCGGGGTCGATGCTCACGTGCACGTCGACCGTGTCGCCTTCGATGTACCGGTCCCCCGGCGTCGTCGCCGTGACCGTGAGAGTGCCCGGTCGGCCGCGGCGCCCGGCCGCCAGCAACGCCAGCGACGGGACGGCGACGACGACCAGCTCCGGGCGGCCCAGGATCAGGCCGGCGGCTGCGGCCAGCGCACCCACGGTGGCCAGCCGGCCGGCCAACCGCGAAGGCCGCCACCTCAGCGGGACCCGAACGTCGGTCACGGCGGGCCGGGCCGGGTCGGCGGCGTCGGCACGGTGCCCAGGATCTCGGCGACCACGTCGTCGCCGGAGATCCGCCGCACCCACAGTTCGGGACGCAGCACGAGCCGATGGCCAAGCGCAGGAACCGCCACCTGCTTGATGTCGTCGGGCGTCATGTAATCACGACCGTCGAGCACGGCCTGCCCGCGGGCCAGCGCCAGGATCGCCAGCCCGCCCCGCGGGCTCGCACCGACCAGGACCTGGGCGTGGTCACGGGTGGCGCCGACGAGCCGGACCACGTAGTCAAGCAGGTCAGGGTCGACCTCGACGTCCTCCAGCGACCGCATCATGGCGAGCAGGTCGGCCGCCTCGCCGATCGGCCGCAGCTCGACCTCTGGCGCCTTCCGGTCCAACCGTCGACGCAGCATCGCGCCCTCATCCGACGGCGTCAGGTAGCCGATCCGCACCCGCATCACGAAGCGGTCGAGCTGTGCCTCCGGCAGGGGATAGGTGCCCTCGAACTCGATCGGGTTGTCGGTGGCCAGGACGGTGAACGGCTCGGGCAGGGCCCGCGTGACGCCGTCGACCGTCACCTGCCGCTCAGCCATGGCCTCGAGCAGCGCGGCCTGAGTTCGCGGCGGCGTCCGGTTGACCTCGTCGGCGAGGACCAGGTTGGCGAAGACCGGCCCGGCACGGAACGTGAGCTCCCCCGTGCGCGGGTCGAGCACGGCGGCGCCGGTCACGTCGGAGGGCAACAGGTCCGGCGTGAACTGGATACGCCGCATCTCCAGCCCGAGCACCCGCGCAAAGGACCGCGCCATCAGCGTCTTTCCCAGCCCGGGTAGGTCCTCGAGTAGCACATGACCGCCGGAGAGGATGCCGAGCAGGACCAGTTCAAGGGCCGCGCGCTTGCCCACGACGGCCCGCTCCACCTCGGCCAGGACGTCGCGGGCCCGCCGGCCGGTCGCCGTCGTCGTCCATGCGGCAGAGCTCACGGTATCGGTCACGGGCGCTCCATCAGGTTCCTTCGATGGCGTCGAGGACACGCGCGAGCGTCGCCCGATCGGGTCCGGGCGTGCTGCGGTCCGGTGCGTCGCTCCGCTCCGGGTCGAGCCATGCCCACGCCTCCGGCCCGAGCAGACGCGCGGCGGCGGATCGGTCGGCATGGAGGTCGACCCCGTGCCGCTCGAGCAGGCCAACCGCGGCGACCCTGACCAGCCGGGGACGCAGTGCCGCGTCGAAGTCGTAGGCAGAGGTCAGGCCCCACTCGACCGACCCCACGGTCCGAGTGAAACCCGGCAGCACCGGCGCCGGGCGCTTGCGCCGCCACGGCACGGTCACCAGGTCGGGCAGATCCGGGTCGGCGACGATCAGCCGCAGGCGAAGCACGAGGAGCGCGCCCACGACGGCGCCGGACACGACCAGCCCGATCGGGCCGGCGGCCACAGTTGCGGCGACGACCAGGACGAACGGCCACCGAGCGATGGTCCGCGGTGGAGCTCGGAGCGGCCTATCGGTGCGCTGCTCGATCGGCGCATCCGGGACCTCCACGTCGAGCGGCAGCATTCCGAAGGTCACGACCGAACTCCTGCGTCGATGCCGCTCAGCGCCTCGCGCCCGGCGGCGACGTCGGCGGCCGTCACCGGTGCTGACGAGTACCGGGCGGCCAGGAAGACCCGCGTGAGCCGCCGGCCCGGTTCGGCCGGCAGCCGCCCCTCGGCGACCGCCCGGGCGAGGAGCTCCTCCGGCGACTCGGCCGGGCGCCTGCCCGAGCCAGTGGAGGCCAGAGCCGCCTCCATCGCGGCATAGCAGGCGACCACAGCCATGCGGGGGTCATCGACCGGGTGGTCCAGAGCAACGCGGCCGGCCCTGATTGCTTCCAGGCCGCCATCCCCTTCCAACGCAGCGGACGCCGATGTCGTGCGCCGGGTAGCACGTACCCGCCACCACAGAATGCCAGCGGCAGCGCCGGCCAGCCCGAGGGCAGTCAGGCCCACCCATACCGACCAGCTGATCGCGTCGGAGGCACCGGCCGGTGCCTCGAGGCTGCCATCGTCGCCGTCGTTCGGAGGAGGGTCTTGGCCGACCTGCAACTCGCGCAGCACGAGCACGACAGCCACCACCGCGGCGACGGCTACCAGGCGTTGCAGCCACTCCCAGCGCGCCTCCTCGTTCTGGCGACGTCTGCGGCGCAGCATGCGACCGACCAGGA
>DATFBR010000267.1:0-11213 GCA_035253685.1 Jiangellaceae bacterium | reverse complement strand
CCACGTCGACGGCACCGAGTCCACGACGGCACGGACGTGGGCGGACATCCGGGTGTTGCTCGACACCGGGAGGATCAGCCACCCCGTCCGCGAACGTGCCACGGCGGTCTTCGAGCGCCTTGCGACCGCCGAGGGCCGCGTTCACGGCGTGGCACCGGCGGAGGTCCACTTCCACGAGGTGGGTGCACTCGACGCGATCGCCGACATCGTGGCTGCGGCCGCGGGCTTCGACCTTCTCGGACTCGAGGAGCTGAAGGTGTCTCCGGTCGCGCTCGGATCGGGCACCGTACGCACGGCCCACGGAATTCTGCCGGTGCCGCCGCCCGCCGTGGTCGAGCTCCTGCGGGGTGCTCCCACCTTCGGCGGCGGTGCCGGACGGGAGCTGGCGACCCCCACGGGTGCCGCACTGGTCACGACCTTCGCGACGGGGTGGGGGGAACAGCCGCCGATGACCGTGCAGCGGCATGGCACGGGCGCGGGTGGATACGACCGGCCGGGACGGGCCAACGTCGTCCGACTCCTGATCGGCCAACCGGCGGAGAACCGTGCGGGGACACTGGTCCTGGAGGCCAACGTCGATGACATGGACCCCCGGTTCTGGCCGTCGATCCTCGCCCGGCTGCTGGCGGCCGGCGCGTCGGACGCGTGGCTCGTTCCCATCGTCATGAAGAAGGGCCGGCCCGCGTTCACACTGTGCGTCCTCGTCGACGACGACGCGGCCGCCGCCGTGCGCCGGGTGGTGTTCACCGAGACCACGACGATCGGACTGCGGGAGACGTCCGTCGACAAGCGCGCCCTCGACCGCACCGAGCACCTGGTCGACGTCGACGGCAATCAGGTGCGCGTGAAGGCGGCCAGACTGGACGGCGTGGTCGTCAATGCCCAGCCCGAGTACGAGGACGTCGTTGCCGTCGCCACGCGGCTCGGCCGGCCGGTCAAGGCGGTCATGGCCGACGCCGCCGCGGCGGCCCGAGCCCTGTCCCTGGACTCCGGGTCGGCACCGTGACCACCCGGTACCGCGCTGCTGTTGCGGCGGTGGCCGCGCTGGCCGCGTTGCTGGTGATTCCCGCCGACGCCGCCACGACCGCTCAGGAGGAGGCGTCGCCGGGAGTCGTCCTGTTCGGAGTCGCCGGCCTGGCCTGGTCGGACATCGACGCCGAGCGCACTCCGACCCTCCACGCGCTCACCGGATCGGACGCCGTGGCATCGATGACGGTGCGGACGGTCCGGTCGAGGACATGTGCCGTCGACGGCTGGCTGACGGTCGGGGCCGGACGCCGGGCCACCGACGTCGTCGATTCCGACGGTGACGACGAACCGGACCGGTTCTGCCGCGACGTTCCAGCGCCGGTCACGAACCCTGACGGCAGCGCGACGGTTCGGGGATGGGACGCGCTGGTCGATGCCCAGGATGCGGAGTCGTACGACACCCGGCTCGGCCTCCTCGGCGGACGGATCGCCGCGGCCGGTTCGTGCGCAACGGCCGTAGGACCGGGCGCGGCCCTGGCGCTCGCAGACGCCACGGGTGAGGTTGCGACGTACCGCGACGACCCGACCGGGCTCGACTCCGACCTGTTCGGACGATGCCCGGTCACGGTCGTCGATCTGGGTTCGCTTCCGTCGTCGGTCGAGGGCGACGACGAAGACGCGCAGGCCGCGGCGGTCGAGAACCGCAGGGCGGCGGCCGGTGCCGTCGATGCCGAATTCGGCCGGATCCTCTCCGAGGTTCCCGACGGTGTTGCCGTTCTGGTCGCCGGAGTGGCCGACAGCGCACCGACGACGCGACCGGCCGAGGACGAGCCCAGCCCGATCGCACCCTCGGCCCTGCGGGTGGCGCTGGCCGCCGGTCCCGGTCCGGACGGTACGCCGTTCGGGCCGCGTTGGCTGACCTCTCCCTCGACCCGCTGGACCGGCCTGGTGCAGCTCACCGACATCGCATCGACCCTCGCCTCGTACGCCGACGTGGACGATCCCTCGCAGGGGACGGTGGGACGGCCGTGGCGCAGCGCCGGACCACATCCGGCATCGACGCAGGAGACGCTCGACCAACTCGTCGGGACCGACCGTGCCGCTCAGGTGTTCCGCACCCAGTCCGGGCCGTTCTTCCAGATCCTCGGCGTGGCCCAGGTGGTGTTCTTCGCCGGCGCCATGGTGTGGGTGCGCCGCCGGCCGGCCGACCGGCGCTGGGTGGCGCGAGTCGTGCAGTACGTCGCGTTGGGTGCGGCGGCGTTCCCAGTCGCGTCGTTCCTGGCCAACCTGGCCCGGTGGTGGCGATTCGAGCGGGCCGGAACGCTGCTGTGGACCACGCTGCTGGCGATCACCGTGGTGGTCACGGTGCTGGCGTTGGCCGGTCCGTGGCGGAGGCGGATCTACGGACCGCCGGGCGTGGTGGCCGGACTCACCGCCACGGTGCTCGCCGTCGACGTGTCCACGGGATCCAACCTGCAGCACGCGAGCCTGCTCGGTCTGTCTCCGCTGGTGGCCGGACGCTTCTACGGGTTCGGCAACATCCCGTACGCGATCTTCGTCGCGTCCGCCCTGGTGGCCGGCGCCGCGCTCGCGCAGTGGCTACTCGATCGCGGCGCCTCCCGGCGTCACGCGGCCGCCGTGACAGCCCTCGTCGGGCTGGTCACGGTCGCAATCGACGGTGCCCCCCAGGCCGGTGCCGACGTCGGGGGCATCCTGGCGACCGTGCCCGGCTTCGCCGTTCTGGTGCTCGGCGTGGCCGGTGCGCGCATAACGGTCGCTCGCATTGCCACCGCGGCGGCACTGGCGGTCGCGGTGTTCGCCGTCGTGGCCTGGCTCGACTGGCTCCGGCCGGCTGCCGATCGCACCCACTTCGGCGAGTTCTTCGCCGACGTCCTCGACGGCGACGCGTGGACGGTCGTCGGGCGCAAGGCCCGGGCCTCGATCGGCACGCTCCAACGCAGCCCGTACTACGGCTGGCTGGTGCCGGTCGCGTACGGCGTGATCATCTGGGCGGTGCGCTCCCCCGGCGTGTCCGGGGTGAGGCAGGCGGTGGCGCGCTGGCCGGTGCTGCGGCCGCTGATCTGGGCCGGGCTCGTGACCGGTGCGGCTGGATTCGCGCTCAACGACTCCGGGATCATCGTGCCTGCGCTGCTGTTGACCATCGGCATCCCGCTCGTCGTCAGCGCCGTCGCCCACGCCCTGGAATCGGCCGCCCCTCCGGTAGGCGAACCGGCGGAACACCGCGCGCCGCCAGCGCCCGAGCGACGTGCAGCCATTGTCGACCCCGGTGCACCTGGGACCGCCAGTCCGTCCCGGTGACCCGGTGATGGAAGGGCACCTCGACCTCCCGGACCCGGTAGCCCTGGCGGAGCAGGTCGATGGTCAGGCCGACCTCGACGCCGAAGCCGTGGGCCAGCGGCAGGGCGGCGGCGAACGCCGGCCTGGTCAGGCAGCGCTGGCCCGACAGCGGCTGCGCCGCAACCCAACCCGTGGCCCGTTCGATGCCGTCGCGTGCCAGGCGGACGACGAAACCGTGACCGCCGCCGGCCGAACGCTGGGGTGGCAGCGTCGCGATCGTCATGTCAGCACTCCGGTCGAGCACCGGTCCGATCAGCGGCGCTGCCTTTGCAGCCGTTGCCTCCAGATCGGCATCGAGGAACAGCAGCGCCCGGGGGCCGGCCCGCCCGCGTTCCCGGCTCTCCACGGCCGCCACGACAGCTGCACCGGTCTCCAGCGCGGCGGCCTTGCCCCGGTTACGCGAATGCCTGACCACGACGACGTCCGCTTCGCCGGCGACGGCGGCCGTACGGTCGGCGGACCCGTCGTCGACCACGACGACGAGGTCGACACCGCGCAGCGCCGCGGCCGCCCGTGCCGTGGCGGCGATGCGATCCTGCTCGTCCTTGGCGGGGATGACGACGGCCACGCCCTCCGGTGGCGACGCGGTCTTTCGATCCGCGGTGGTCACGGTCGTGGAGCCTACGGCTCCACTGGACCGACGTCGTCGCCGTGTCCGCTCCGCCGCCACCGGCCGCGTAGCCTCGGCGCGTGATCGACGCATCGCCGCGCCCCCGGCTGGGCGCCGACTCCGAGGTCGGCCGGCTCCGCACCGTCCTGCTGCACCGGCCCGGACCGGAGCTCCAACGGCTCACACCCCGAAACAACGACAAGCTCCTCTTCGACGGCATCCCGTGGGCGGGGCGCGCCCAGGAGGAGCACGACGCCTTCGCCGAGACCCTCCGTGACCACGGTGTCGAGGTGCTGTACCTGACCGACCTGCTCGTCGAGACGCTCGAGAACCAGGCCGCACGAACCCTCTGCGTCCAGGCCGTGCTGGACGATCCCCGGCACGGCGAAACCCTCCGCGCGATGCTGCGTGGATATCTCGGCGACCTCGCGGCCGAGGAGCTCGCCCTGACGCTGACCGCGGGGCTTGCGCACGAGGAACTGCGGACCGGTCGCGGTCTGCCGTTCACGTTGATGGACGCGCACGACTTCGTCATCGACCCGCTGCCGAACCTGGTGTTCACCCGCGACTCCAGCGTGTGGGTCGGCGACCGGGTGGCGATCACGAGTCTGGCTATGCCCGCACGCCGCCGCGAGACCACCCTCACCGGGGCGATCTACACCTACCACCCCCGATTCGCGGACACACCGCGTGTATACGACCCCGCGATGGAGTCGCTGGAGGGTGGCGACGTGCTGCTGCTGGGCGCCGGCGTCGTCGCGGTCGGTACCGGCGAACGCACCACCCCGGCCGGCGTCGAGCGGCTGGCACGGAATGTGTTCGACGCGGGCCTGGCCCACACGGTGCTGGCTGTTCCCATCGCCCAGGAGCGCGCCACGATGCACCTCGACACGGTGTGCACCATGGTCGACATCGACGCCGTGCTGATGTATCCCAATGTCGCCGACGAACTCATCGCGATCGGACTCACCCCGGCGGACGGGGACGACATCCGGGTCGGGGAGCCGGCGCCGTTCCTGGTCGCGGCCGCCAAGGCCATGGGAATCGACACGCTACGGATCATCGACACCGGCCTCGATCCTGTGACTGCCGAGCGCGAACAGTGGGACGACGGCAACAACACCCTGGCGATCGCTCCGCGACTCGCGGTGGCGTACGAGCGCAACGTCGAAACCAACGCACGCCTCGAGGGGGCCGGGATCGAGGTGGTCCGGATCGCCGGCAGCGAGCTGGGCTCCGGGCGGGGAGGGCCGCGGTGCATGTCCTGTCCGATCAGCCGCGACTCGGCTGGATTGATGCCCGGAATGTGACGATCCGCACAGAAAGAAGTTCCCTCTACAACTTTGTCTCGTCGACTCCGGCGCGGTAGTGTGAGACACGACTCCGGTCGCTCTTGTTTCCCCCGTCAAGAGCGGCCGGAGTTTTCACGACCTCACCTGAGGGTCACCTGGCGGTTGGCGAGCCCGGCCCGGGCACGCCGCTCGTCGGCGGACAACGCCGACGTCGTCGCGAGCGCCGCGGACAAGCGTTCCGCCAGCTGCATCGCCGGCTGCTCGACATCCTCCGCGGCAGTGCCGGCCACGAGGTCCCAGACCGGCACCAGGCGGCCCAGTGCGCGGAACGTTCCGAGCAGGCGGGTTCCGCGGCCGAGATCGTCCTGCCCGCGCGCGTGCAGGCGGGCGAGCCCGTCGAGCAACGCCTCCTCGTCGTGCGGCATCACCCACCGGAGCTGGTCCCGGTCGCCCAGGCGGCACCAGAACGCGGCCTCCACCGATGCGAGTCGGGCAGCCGGGAAGATCGCGGCGTTCGCCTGCTCGAGGGACGTCCGAACACCGGCATCGGCCTGGTCGTTGTCGAGCCAGAAGTCGAAGCTGTCGTGCACGGTCACCTCGAACGGGCCCGCGGGGTCCACCAGGTCCTGCAGGCGCGGGCCGCCGGGGCCGCTGACCGCCGGTGCCACGGTCGTACCGGGATCCGCGCCGAGCGCACGGCTGAGGGCGTCACCGAGGTCTGCGCTCGGGTCGCCGGTCGTGGTGGTCGTCTGCAGCCCGAGGACGATCCGGCCGTCGGAACGGACCAGCGCGGGCAGCGCCATCGGCAACAGGGTCGCGACGAGGACGTCCCGGCCGGCATGGGCGCCGGCGAGCCGAACGGGTGCGGTGGCCGCGGAGACGATCTCACGCAACGCGATCCAGTCACCCTCGCCGGTCAGGCCCTCGAACGGGCGCGCCACGTACTCGCGGGCGGCATCGCGCGAGCGCTTGCCGTGGCAGACCTTGTAGCGCTTGCCGGAGCCACAAGGGCACGGCTCGCGGGGACCGACGACGGGCAGGTCGACCGAAGCTGTCACGGACGCCGAGCGTAGACGCTCAGCGACGGAGTACGGCGTAGACGGTCACATCGGGGCCGGCGTCCATCACGCCCCACTCGGCGGCGATCGACTCGACGATCGCCAGGCCGCGGCCGCGGATGTCGGACAGAGACACGTCGGCGACATGCGGACGGTCAAGCCCGCCGCCGTCTGTGACCGCGATCCACACCCGCGTCGCACTGCACGTCCAGCGCAGGCGGATGTCGCCACTGCCGTCCCGGGCCTCCACGGACGAGCGCGGCCGTGCGTGGCGGATCGCATTGGCCACCAACTCGCTGACCACCAGCAGGGAGTCCTCGACCACTCGTGCCGGGAGCCCGCGTCGGACCAGGTCATCGCGTACGAGGTGCCGAGCAGCGGGCACGCTACTCGGTGTGCTAGGGAAATCGGCAGTCTGGGTACCGCCTGCTGAAGCAGCCACTACGCCCACCGCGGCTCCTTCCTGGCGCCCCTGCCGTCTGTGTTCCCGTTCGCCACAGTGGTGCCCACTGCAGGGGGGTGGTCAAACGTTCTCGGCTGCGGTGATGCACAGAAGTGACCGCTCGGGTGTCAGCGGGGGTCGGTACGATCAGCTGTCGTGGCGACACCGAGGATCGGAGCGCACGTCGAGCAGCTCGACCCGCTGGCCGAGGCCGTCGCGCGTGAGGCCGATCTCGTCCAGTTCTTCCTCGGCGATCCGCAGGGATGGAAGGCGCCCGTCGTCGCGTTCGCCGGCGGCGCTCCGGCGCTACGAGCAGAGGCCGAGGTGGCCGGCATCGACCTCTATGTGCACGCTCCGTACCGCCTGAACGTCGCCACCACCAACAACCGCATCCGGATCCCCAGCCGCACGCTCCTCCAGGAGCACGTCGACGGGGCCGCCGAGATCGGTGCCAAGGCGTTGATCGTTCATGCCGGTCACGTGCTGCAGGCCGACGATCCCGAGGTGGGGTTCGACAACTGGCGCAAGTGTGCCGAGCGGCTCGACCCGAAGGTGCCGGTCCTGATCGAGAACACCGCCGGTGGCGAGAACGCCATGGCACGGCGACTCGACCGCATCGCCCGGCTCTGGGACGCGGTCGGCGATTCCGGCCTGGGCTTCTGCCTGGACACCTGCCACGCCTTCGCCGGCGGCATCGAGCTTGCGGACGTCGTGCCGCGGGTGCTGGCCATCACCGGCCGGATCGACCTCGTCCATGCCAACGACAGTCGCGACACGTTCGACTCCGGAGCGGACCGGCACGCCAACCTGGGCGACGGCTCGATCGGCGCCGAGACGATCTGCGAGGTCGCCCAGGCGGCCGCTGCCCCCGTCGTGGTCGAGACACCCGGCGGTGCGGACGGTCAAGGTGCCGACATCGCGGTCCTGCGAAAGCGGCTGGGCTAGCCGGCCAGAGCGTCGGAGCGGCTCGGGTCGGAGCCGGCTACGGCCTCGGGATGCACGGCGTCTCGCACGACCCGCAGCGCGTCTGTCAGGGCACGCAACTCGTCCGGGCTGAGCAGCCCGGTGAACCAGGCCTCGACGTCGTCGAGGTGTCCGCCGATCACGTCGCCGACCCGATCGGTACCGACCGCGGTGATCCGCGCCCAGGTGCCGCGACGGTCGGTGTCACAGCTCTCGCGCACCACGAGATCGTCACGTTCGAGGCGGTCGACCACTCGGGTGATGCCACTGGTGGACAGGCTTGTCTGAGCTGCCAGGTCGCTCATTCGCAGCCGCTGGTTCGGCGTCCGGGCCAGTCTCAGCAGCACCTCGAACTCCGTCAGTGACAGCCCGCTCTGCTGAAACCGCGGCGTGAGCTTGGTGACCAGGCCCTGGTGCGTCTCCATGAGCAGCCCGACGGCCGTCAGCCGGGGATCGTCGAACGCATCAGTGCGCATGTAGCTGAGTGTAGCAAATGTTGATTAGTGGAATATCCTTTGGAGGAGGACTGTTGCGGCAACTAGATTCCATTGGATGAGAGGACAGTGATCCGCATGACCGAGGTCAGCATCGCCGCCACCCGTGAGTGGAACGGCGCGACCATTCCCGAGGCCGGCACGTTTGCCATCGACCCGAACCATTCGCATGTCGGCTTCGTCGCCCGGCACATGGTGTTCACGAAGGTCCGCGGCCAGTTCCCCGAGGTCGAGGGCACGGTAACCCTGGCCGAGGACCCGACCGAGTCGACCGTTGACGTCACCATCAAGACGGCGACAGTCAACACCGGTGCCCCCGATCGTGACCAGCATCTGCGTTCGGGCGACTTCTTCGACGTGGAGAACCACCCCGAGATCACCTACCGCTCCACGAGCATCCGCCACCAGGGTGGCGACGAGTTCGTCGTCACCGGCGACCTCACCATCCGCGGAGTCACCAAGCCGGTCGAGCTCGCCGTCACCTTCGAGGGGGTCGGCACGAACCCCTGGGGTCGGCAGGTCGCCGGCATCAGCGCCCGCGCCGAGGTCGACCGCGAGGAGTGGGGCCTCACCTGGAACGCCGCGCTCGAGACCGGCGGCGTCCTGGTCGGCCGCAAGGTCGTCCTCGAGCTCGAGGTCCAGGCCACCCGCGCCTGACCACGACCCACGCAGAGCCAGGACACGGCAATGCCGCGGACCCAGCCACGCTGAGCCGCGGTGCCGGCACGCAGCGGGCGCCATCCATCCCCGCGCGATCCGACGCGGCGCCCACCCAGGGTCGCGGTGCACGCACCGTTACGCTCGTGCACCGTGACCCTCCAGGTGCGCGAGATCTCCCGTGCGGACCACCTCGCCGCCATCACCGCCAGCCCCGCGGTGAGCTTCTTGCAGACCCCTGCATGGGGGCTGGTGAAGCGGGAATGCGCTGCAGAGTCGATCGGCTGGTTCGACGACACTGCGCTGGCCGGGGTCGGCCTGGTGCTCTATCGCAAGGCTCCGCGCGTTCGCCGTTACCTCGCCTACGTTCCCGAGGGACCGGCCCTCGACTGGGCCGGTGCCGCAAGATCGAGCACGCTGGCCGATCTGCTCGATCCCCTCGTCGAGCACGTCCGAGCGCGTGGCGCGTTCGGTCTACGCTGTGGACCGCCGGTCGTCACGCGCCGGTGGAGCGCGGAGACGATCAAGGCGGGGTTGGCCGACGACGGTGTGCGTCGGCTCGACGACCTCGAGCCCGATGTGGTCGAGCCGACGGGTACGGAGCTTGCGGCCCAACTCACCGCGCTGGGGTGGCGACCGCCCGCCGGCAGCGGCGGGTTCACCGCCGGCCAGCCCCGGCACGTCCTCCAGTTGCCGCTGGCCGGTCGCGACGAGGACGACCTGCTCAAGGGGTTCAACCAGCTCTGGCGCCGAAACGTCAAGAAGGCCGAGCGGTCCGGCGTGACGACAGAGCTCGGCACGCACGGCGACCTGGCCGCCTTCCACGAGCTCTACTCCGAGACGGCCCGCCGCGACGGCTTCACGCCGCGTCCACTGTCCTACTTCGATGGCATGTGGCAGGCGATGACGTCGGAGGATCCGCGGCGGCTGCGGCTCTACCTGGCCAGGCACGCGGGTGACCTCGTCGCCGCCACGACGATGGTCCAGGTGGGTGTCCACGCCTGGTACTCATACGGAGCGTCATCCACGGACAAGCGCGACGTCCGCGGATCGAACGCGATCCAGTGGCGCATGATCCGCGACGCGCTGGCCGACGGGTGCGAGGTCTACGACCTGCGCGGCATCACCGACACCCTCGACCAGAGCGACCCTCAGGTCGGCCTGATCCGTTTCAAGATCGGAACCGGCGGGGAAGCCGTGGAGTACGTGGGCGAGTGGGACCTGCCGATCTCGAAGGTGCTCTACTCCGCGTTCGATCTCTACATGAAGCGCCGGAGCTGACCGGTGCCGCTGACCCTGCAGGTCGACGCCGACCGGTGGCGCGCTCACGCACGAGCGTACGTGTCCGGCGGGACTCGGATCGTGCCGGTCACCAAGGGCAACGGCTACGGTTTCGGCAACTCCGTGCTGGCCGCCGAGGCGTCCACACTCGGCGTGGACACGATGGCCGTCGGCACCTACGAGGAAGTCTCCGCGGCGACCGGACCGTTCCGCGGCGACGTGCTCGTGCTGTCGCCGTGGCGACCGGGGGTCGACGTCGACCTCGTCGACCAGGGCCGGGTCATCCACACGGTCTCCCGACTGACCGACCTGCGTGACCTGGCGGAGAGCGACCGCCGGCCGCGGGTCGTCGTCGAGGTGCTGACGACCCTGCGCCGCCACGGCATCGCGACGACGGAGATCGGGCAGGCGGTGTCGCTTCTCGACCAGGTCCGCTTCGAGGGGTGGGCTCTGCACCTGCCGTTGGCCGGCGACCGGCTCGCACAGGCGCGCGACCTCGCCCGGCTGTTCGTCGCGACCTCGGGCTCCGCAGGCCACCGGCTCTGGCTGAGCCATCTCGACCGGACCGACGCCGCAATGCTCGCCACCGAGACCTCGGCCGAGCTACGGCTGCGCGTCGGCACGGCACTCTGGCTGGGCGAGCGTTCGGCGTACCGGACCCGGGCCAGCGTGCTCGACATGCACGCCATCCGCCGCGGGCAGCCCTACGGGTACCGGCAGCGCCGCGCGACGCGCGACGGGGTGCTGCTCGTCGTGGCCGGCGGGACGGCGCACGGCATCGCCCTGGAAGCTCCGACGCCCGCGGCGACCATGCGGCAGCGCGCGGTCGCAGTGGCCACGGGCGGGCTGGCGGCGTTGGGCCGTGCGCTGTCCCCGTACCACGTCGCCGGCAAGCGTCGGTGGTTCGCCGAACCCCCACACATGCAGTGCTCGCTGATCTGGATGCCCCCGGGTACGGATCCGCCCGCCATCGGTGATGAGGTCGACGTCGACGTTCGCTTCACCACGACAACGTTCGACCGCGTCGTGTGGACCTGACCGTGCCTAACCCGCCCAGCGACCGGTCAGGAACGCCGCGGCCCAGAGCGT
>DATFBR010000266.1:0-4495 GCA_035253685.1 Jiangellaceae bacterium | reverse complement strand
GCGCCCGCCCACTCGCCGTCACGTGCCGGCAGTTCCGCGAACGTGCCCAGCTCGAAACGAAGTCCCGGGTGCGCTCGACGTGCCGTGGCGATCATTCCCGGCGACGCGTCGATGCCGACGACGTCGAGGCCGAGCGCGGTGAGGTGTGCGGAGACATGACCCGGCCCGCAGCCGACGTCGCGCCGGGCCAGCAGGTAGGTACGGCGGCTGGGGTGCTCCGCGCCCGGCCACGGTTCACGATCGGTCCGGCTGACGAGCCGGAACCCTGCGGCGGCAAGGTCGTCGGTGACCTCGGCCGGGTCGAGGAAGTGGAAGTCCAGGTCGACCTCGTGTCCCCACCACTTCGCGACGTGCCGGACGGCACCGGCTGTGTGCTCGGCGTCGCTGACATGGAAGGCGACCAGGAGCCACCCGCCGGTCCGGATCGCCCGTGCGAGCTCGTTGGCGGCCGTTCGGCGGCCGTCACGATCCAGATGGATGATCGAGTACGGCGCCACGGCGCCCGCCCACTCGCCGTCACGTGCCGGCAGTTCCGCGAACGTGCCCAGCTCGAAACGAAGTCCCGGGTGCGCTCGACGTGCCGTGGCGATCATTCCCGGCGACGCGTCGATGCCGACGACGTCGAGGCCGAGCGTGGTGAGGTGTGCGGAAACATGACCCGGCCCGCAGCCGACGTCGCCGACGGTGCCCGTGGGCTCCATGGCCACGACGAGCTCGGCGAACATGGCATAGAGGGCCCGGTCGACCGGCTTGCCGGCAAGCTCGTCGCCGAACTCCCGTGCGTAACGCTCGGCGACGGAGTCGTAGCTCCGCACGGTCTCGTCGACGCCGGCCACCCGTGGACCGGGATCGTGCGCGGTCATCGGCCGATGCCAGGCCGGTGGGTCCGGACGGGTCATATCCAGTACCACGCGCCCGGTGTCCGGAACCACATCCGTTTCAGCCAGTCCTCGTAGGCGATGACCGCATCGACGTGGATCGGGTAGAACCACGCCGCCACGACCACCACCGACAGTACGTACGCGCCGGCCACGGCGGCGCCGACGGTGCGTCGGCCGGGCGGCGCTCCCGGTGGCCCGAGGATCAGACCGAGCGCATAGGCGACCGCGAGGACGACGAACGGCGCTATCACGATCGCGTAGAACGAGAACGTCGTCCGGTCGAGGTACAGGAACCACGGCAACCAGGTCGCGGCAATCCCGGCGAGTATGGCACCGGCGCGCCAGTCCCGGCGGGCCCCCCACATCCACAGACAGGCCAGCAGGGCCACACAGCCGCCCCACCACAGCACCGGGTTGCCCAGGGCCAGCACGGCCTGGCTGCACCGGTCGACGTCGCAGCCCGCCTGACCCTGCTCCACGGAGGCGTAGTCGAAGGACACGGGTCGCGCGAGCACCAGCCAGCCCCAGGCCTCGGAGGCGTAGTCGTGCGGTGCGTCCAACCCGCTGTGGAACCCCAGCATCTCGGCGTGGTAGTGCCAGAGGCTCCGGGCCCAGTCGGGCACCATGCCGGCCACACCGGACGCCGGACGAGACGCCGCCCATTGCCGTGACCATCCGTCGTGCCCGGCGATCCATCCCGCCCATGACGCGAGGTAGACCGCAAATGCCGAGCCCACCATGGTGACGAATGCGACCGGCGCATCGCGCAGGACCGTCGTCGACAACGGCGACCGCCCGCCGGCGGCCCGCCGGGCACCGTACTCCCAACACACGGTCAGGATGCCGAAGACCACCAGCGCGAAGACGCCGCTCCATTTCGTTCCGCAGGCCAGCCCGAGCAGGACGCCGGCTGCCAGCCGCCACGGCCGCCATGCCACCACCCGTACCGGGAGCAACGGCCGGGATCCGGCCGCCGGTGAGGGCTCACCGGGTTCGGCGGCCACCAGGCTGTTTCCGTAGCGCCGCCGGATCCAGTCGCGGTCGGCGAGCACGCAGCCGAATGCGGCGATCACGAACATGGCGAGGATGCCGTCCAATATCGCCGTGCGGCTCATGGTGATCGCCATACCGTCGACGGCGAGCAGCAGCCCTGCGGTCGTCCCGAGCAGTGTCGAGCGGAACAGCCGGCGCCCGATGCGGGCGACGAGCACGACGGTGACCACACCGGCGACCGCCGTGGCGAGCCGCCAACCCACGGGCTCCATCCCCAACAGCCGGATGCCGGCAGCGATGAGCCACTTCCCGATCGTCGGGTGCACGACGAACGACGGCTGGTCGGTGAAGACGTCGAGGTCGCCCTCGAGCACCCGGTCGTCCGCGCCGTCGATGAACGCGCGTGCGTCACCGAAGCGCAGCAGCGAGAGGGCGTCCTTGGCGTAATAGGTCTCGTCGAAGACGAACTTGTCCGGGCGCCCCAGGTCGACCAGACGGAGGACTGCGGCGACAGCCCCGGCGAACAACGGACCGAGCCAGCCCCACCAGCGGTCCGGCGGCATCGGACGCACCAGCCGCGCACGCACCGCTGCCACGTCAGGGTCCGGCGGCTGCTGCTTCGACTCGTCGGCGACGTCGACCGGAGCGTCGCTGGTGCGCGTCACCGGGACATCGTAGGTGCGGCTGTCAGGATGGCCCGGTGACCGAGTCCGAACAGGGCCTGCTGGTGCTGGCCGGGACCCCGATCGGTGACCTGGCGGACGCATCACCGGCACTGGCCCGCGAGATCGCGGCTGCCGACGTGATCGCCGCCGAGGACACCCGGCGGCTACGGCGGCTGGCCGGCGCGCTGGGGGTGGAGGTCACCGCCCGCGTGGTGTCGTACTTCGAGGGCAACGAAGCCGCCCGGACCGGAGAGCTCGGTGATGCACTGGCACGCGGTGCGCGCGTGCTGCTCCTCACCGACGCGGGGATGCCGTCGGTGTCCGATCCGGGCTACCGGCTCGTCTCGGCCGCCGTCGAGGCTGGTATCCGTGTCACCGCCGTGCCCGGGCCGTCGGCCGTCCTGACCGCCCTGGCGGTCAGCGGGCTGCCCGTGGACCGCTTCTGCTTCGAGGGCTTCCTGCCGCGCCGTGCGGGCGAGCGTGCTCGCCGGCTCAGCATGCTGAGCGGCGAAGAGCGGACGATGGTCTTCTTCGAGTCCAGACACCGCCTGGCCGCGACGGTCGCCGCCATGGTCCACGCATTCGGTGCCGACCGGCGGGCGGCCGTGTGTCGCGAGCTGACCAAGACCCACGAGGAGATCCGCCGCGGTCCGCTCGGAGACCTCATGTCCTGGGTCGAAGGCGGCGCGGTGCTCGGGGAGGTCACGCTCGTCGTCGCCGGTGCGGTGGCCGCGCGACCGGTCCCGACGGTGACGCAGGCTGCGGCTCTCGTCGCCCAGCGCGAGAGCGCCGGGGTGCCGCGAAAGGAGGCGATAGCGGCCGTGGCCCGCGAGTCGGGCCTGCGCAGACGCGACGTCTACGCCGCAGTCGTCGCCCGCCCCGCCGAGCACAATGGCAGTGATACACCCGACGAAACGACTCCCTGACCGGCGCAACTTGATCTGCCCGACGTACGCGCGGCGCGCTCACGAAGAATCCGCGCGAACAGGGTGTGGCGTGCCCTCTACGATCGGGACCCATGTCCCGTCACGTGCTCACGGCCGTGGCCTGGCCCTACGCCAACGGGCCCCGCCACATCGGCCACATCTCCGGTTTCGGCGTCCCCTCCGACGTGTTCAGCCGGTACATGCGCATGGCCGGACACGACGTGCTCATGGTCAGCGGCACGGACGAGCACGGGACGCCGATCCTGGTGCAGGCCGAGCAGGAGGGCGTCGGCCCCCGAGAGCTCGCCGACCGCTACAACCGGGTGATCGTCGACGACCTGCGTGACCTGGGACTGGCCTACGACCTGTTCACGCGAACCACGACCCGCAACCACTACGCCGTTGCGCAGGAGATGTTCCTGACCTTGTACCGCAACGGGTACATGGTCGAACGGACGACGCTGGGGGCGATCTCGCCGTCGACCGGCCGGACACTGCCGGACCGGTTCATCGAGGGCACCTGCCGATCTGCGGGTACGACGGCGCCCGGGGCGACCAGTGCGACAACTGCGGCAACCAACTCGACCCGACCGACCTGGGCAACCCGCGGAGCCGCATCAACGGCGAGACGCCGAAGTTCGTCCAGACCCAGCACTTCTTCCTCGACCTGCCGGCGCTGGCCGACGCGCTCGGGGCCTGGCTCCAGACACGGACCGACTGGCGCCCGAACGTGCTGAAGTTCTCTCTGAACCTGCTGGACGACCTCCGTCCGAGGGCCATGACGCGGGACATCGACTGGGGCGTGCCGGTCCCGCTGCCGGGCTGGCGCGACAACCCCAGCAAGCGGCTCTACGTCTGGTTCGACGCGGTCATCGGCTATCTGTCGGCATCGGTCGAGTGGGCCCGCCGGACCGGGGACGACGACGCCTGGCGGGCCTGGTGGTGCGATCCGGCGGCGTCCTCGTACTACTTCATGGGCAAGGACAACATCACCTTCCATGCCCAGATCTGGCCGGCCGAACTGCTGGGG
>DATFBR010000265.1:0-2656 GCA_035253685.1 Jiangellaceae bacterium | reverse complement strand
CCGACCATTGCCGACCGATCGTCAGGGCCGATCGCCTCGTCGTCGGCGAGGACGTCGACGGTGGTCCGCACGCTCGGGTCGCGCAGCACCGCGGCTGGCGTGGCGTCCAGCGCTCCCAGCCGGGTCAAGAGCGGATGCACTGCCGCAGCGGCGACGACGCGCAGCCGCAGCGGGGCGACCGCGCTCGGGTCGAGGTGTCCGGTCGGAACCAGCAGTCCGCGCGCGCCGCGGACGACCCGGCCATCGGCGAGCGGCACCGGCAGTGTCGCGAGAGCCTCGAGGTCGGCTCCGGACAGGGCGGCGTAGAGATCGCGCCACTGAGCCGGCGCGAGATCGATGCCGCCGAGCGCGTCGACGACGTCGGACAAGGGGACCTCGCGGGCGCCGAGGCGGCGCAGCGGCTCGACGCGCCACCACGCGGCCGCCGGAAGGCCACCGACGACCGCGGTGACAGCCGACGGATCCGCTGCCGTGCGCAGCCCGGGAACCAGGACGACGTCGGCCGGGCGGATCGGACCGGTACCGTCGGCGGCCGGAACCAGCGGTGTCGATGCGAGTTCGGCCACGACGGCTCGGTGCAGCGCCGCGTCCAACTCACCGGCGCCGAGCGGGCCGGGCACGAGGTCGAGGACGCCGGGACCGCCGAGGCCGCGGGCCAGTGCCGCATAGGCGTGGCCGATCTCCGCGACGAGCATGTCGGTGAGCGCGCCCGGGGCGACGCGGCGGCGGGCCGCATCGAGCGGAAACGTGGCGAGCACGAGCGCCGGCAGCGCGGTCCGGTCGTCGGTCGGTGTCGGAGCATGCACAACGCGCGGCACCGAGTCCGGCAGGCCGGCGGGAACGGCCATCGCGTCGATCGGCGCGGCGACCGTCACGGCCCAGAACGGGCGGGCGCGCTCCTCGGCCGGGCGGTCGACCAGCAGGGCCGGTGCGATGTCACCCGCGCGGCGGGCCAACCGCCATCGCGTCTGAACGCCGTCGTCGTCGATCTCCACCGTGTTACCGGTCCACCGGGCTGCGATCACGCGCCGAGCACCGTCGATCTCGATCAGCACCTCGGCCAGGCCCGGTAGCGCCAGGAGCAGCGCGTCGCCGACCTCCGACAGCAGGTCCGCCACAACGGAGCGAGCCCGGTCGTCACGGAGCGCCAGCACTACCGCGGTGTCGTAGGGCGCCGGCGTCTCCGCCGTGGTCGGATACGGCAGCCGCAGGACTGGGACGGCGTCGCCGCGCCGGGCCAGCTCGGGCGTGAGGGCGGGGACACCTGCCGCGGCGGCACGGGCCTCGGACCGCGACCAGCGCACACCTCCGGTCGTCGACAGGATCGCCGGCTCGTCGGTCACTGCCAGGACCGCAGCGAAACCGACGCCGAAGCGGCCCACCGTCGTAACGGGGTCCTCGTCGCGCTTGGCCGAGGCGCGCAGCGTCGATAGTCCCTCGACCCCGGCGGCATCCAGTGGGGCGCCGGTGTTGGCCGCCGTGAGTACGTCGCCGGCCAGCCGCAGCAGCACGCGGCCGGGCATGCCCGCCCGGACCGCTGCGTCCGCGGCGTTCTGGGCCAGCTCGACGATCAGCCGGTCGCGATAGGCGCCGCGGACGAGCTCGTCCTCGGCGTTGGCGTCCTCACGGAACCGAGCCGGGGATGCCGCCCACGCCGCCAGCACACGGGAACGCAACGCAGCCGTGTCGAACGGGTCCACGCAACGTCGCCCCTCAGGAGTGGCCGAGCTCCTCGTCGGCGGACTCAGCCGGAGCAGCGGGCACCGGCTCGTGCGAGAGCGTGTCGAGGATCGGCGCAGTGACGGCCGGAACGGTCTGCCCGACCCGAACCTCGGAGTGTGCTCCGCAGCCGTGGTCGTACGACACGACCTGTCCGTCGAACGGCGCACGCTCGTTGGCGCACACGCCGAAGACGTGCCCGAGGGCACCGGACAGAGCGACCAGGAACCCGCACGTCTCGCAGCGGAACGGAGCGGCCCGGGAGATCTCCGTGTGGGGCCCGCCGGTGCCCTCACGCCAGCGGTCGGTGGCCTCGTCACGGCCCCACGCGGAGAGCATGCGTGCCCGTCCGAGCCCGAGCGGCGGGTACGCGGACTCCAACCGCGCGTCGTCGGCGGCGGTCGGGAGCAGGTCACCAGGGCCGAGGTCGGCCGGCTCCAGCCGCTCGTCCCACGGCACCCACGCCGGGGCCAGAATCGCGTCGGGACCCGGCAGCAGCACGCACTCGTCGACCGTGACGGCCTTGGCTCGGGCGGCCCGGGCGACGGTCACCGACCAGCGCCAGCCTCGGTAGCCCGCCGTGGTGCAGTCGAAGTAGTGGGTGACGACGCGATCGCCCTCGACGTCGTGGCCGAGATGCTCACCGACCCGGTCCGCCCCTGCCACCTCGATCGCGGCAACGCGAGCGAGGTCGGCCGCGGCGACGCAGGCGGGATCACCCTGGCGACTGCGGGACGGCGACGGCGCGGAGGTCACGACCGGTCATTCTCGCAAACACCAGTCGGGATCGGTACATCGGCACCGTCGGCCGACGGCCCGGCGCCCTCCGGATGATGGGGTTGGATGGGACGGTGAGGCCGGACCCGCGCTCCCCACAGGGCGGCGGCCCGGGCACGGGACGCGTCCGGCGGGTCGCGGGCGTGTCCGCTCGGGCGGC
>DATFBR010000264.1:0-13521 GCA_035253685.1 Jiangellaceae bacterium | reverse complement strand
GGATGTGGGCCCGGACCCGTGACGTGCTGCCCACCGAGGGGTACGACGACGTCCTGGCGCCGCGCCCGGTCCGGGTCGTCCCCGAAGCCTTCGTGGACGCGGCCGCCGCCGTGGACCGTCAGCACCAGCAGCCCACGGGCCTTCGATTCGGCCTCCACCTCGGTACGTTCAGCTCTCCGGGCGGGTCCGCGGCGACACGTGGGTCGCTTCGGGAGATCGTCGGCATCGCCGAAGCGGCGGGGTTCGACGCCGTCTACGTCATGGACCACTTCCGGCAGATCCCGCAGGTGGGGCGGGCGTGGGACGACTTCCTGGAGAGCTACACCACCCTCGGATACCTCGCCGCCTGTACCGAGCGGGCCCGGATCGGCACGCTGGTCACCGGAGTCACGTACCGCAACCCCGCACACCTGGCCAAGATCATCGCCACCCTCGACGTGCTCAGCGGGGGTCGAGCCGTCTGCGGTCTCGGCCTGGCCTGGTTCAAGGAGGAGCACCTCGCCTACGGGTGGGACTTCCCGGCGACATCCCAGCGGTACGCGCTGCTGGAGGAGACCCTGCAGCTCCTGCCGCGCATGTGGGGACCGGGCAAAGCACCGTTCACTGGCCGGGTGGTGTCGGTGCCGGACACGACGTGCTACCCGCGGCCACTGCAGGAGCACCTGCCGATCGTCGTCGGCGGTGGTGGAGAGCGGCGGACACTGCGCCTGGCTGCGCGGTACGCCGATGCAGCCAACGTGACCGGGGACGCCGCCACGGTCCGACACAAGTCGTCGGTGCTGAGCCGCCACTGCATCGATGCCGGGCGTGATCCCACGGAGGTGGCGATGACCCACCTCTCTACGGTGCTGGTCGGCACCGACGACGCGCACGTCGCCGGGTTGATGGAGCGGCTGCGCCCTGTGCGCCAGGACCCGGCGCGCTTCGCCGCCTCGGTCAACGCCGGCACCGTCGACGACCACATCGGCCGGTTTCGCCAGCTCGCCGAGGCAGGGGCCGCCGAGGTCATAGTCCGGCTGCTCGATCTCGACGACCCGGCATCGCTCGAACGGATGCAACCGGTGATCGCCGCGTTCCGCCCATAGCGGGCCCTTCCCGCCGCCACCCTGCGGTGCGGACCGACCAACAGGATCGACGACAGCCTTGGTGTTCGCGACCTGCGCGAATGCACGGCGCCACGGGATCGGACCTGTCGGTCGGCTCCGCTGAGCTGTAGCGGCCATCCGATATGGGTGGAGTGCGAAGATCGACCGTAACGTCAGTGCCCTACCGAGTTGCGACGATAGTCGGGCACCCCGCCACCGCTGCTCATGTCACGTCGGTCGTGTGTAGCCCCCATCTCGATGGGTACGGGAACTGTGTAAGAAGCACGTGCCTACCCCGAGAAGGAGGACGGTGAAGATGGCTTTCCAGCCATGGGATTACCGGACCGACACAGGGTTCGCTCGAGATGACATGGACCTGACCGGCTTTTCCATCGCCGCAGTGGACGGCGACATCGGCCACGTGGACGAGGCCACCTATGACACTGGAGCGTCGTACTTGGTCGTCGACACCGGGCCGTGGATCTTCGGCCGCAAGGTGATGCTGCCTGCTGGTGTCATCGAGCGGATCGACACTGCCGAGAAGAAGTTGTACGTGGACCGGACGAAGGACCAGATCAAGGACGCGCCGGAATTCGACGAGCACGAGAGGCTCGCGGAGGACGTCGGATACCGGGAGCGTCTGGGTACCTACTACTCCGGTACCTACCCGCGCGATCGGATGTGATCTGAGCCGGAACAGGCATGCGTGCCTGTCCGGGCACACCACGTAACGAACGGGATCCCAGGCTCCGCAAGGTGCCTGGGATCCCGTTCGCTGTGTGTCCATCACCGCCACTGCGTGAACCGTTCGGGTCCGGCGGACGTGGGAACCGACGTCGGACGGCGGCGCAACCGCAGTGCGCGGACCGGAGGTCGGTGTGGATCCACAGACCGTCGACTACCTCGTCATCGGTGCGGGTCCGGCCGGCTTGCAACTCGGGTATTTCCTCGACCGTGCCGGGCGGGACTACCTGATCCTGGAGGCCGGCAGCGCCCCCGGCCGGTTCTTCCAGACCTTCCCGCGGCATCGCCGCATGATCTCGATCAACAAGCCGCACACCGGTCACGACGACCCCGAGCTCACGCTGCGGTGGGACTGGAACTCCCTACTGAGCGACGATCCGAAGCTCCGCTTCACCCGGTACACGGCTCGCTACTTCCCCGACGCCGACGACTACCTCCGCTACCTGAACGACTTCGCGACCACCCATGCGCTGCGGATCCGCTGCGGCACCCGCGTGGTCGAGGTCGCGCGGCCCGCAGCCGACGACGACGGCACTCGGGACTTCCTCGTCACCGACGCGTCCGGCCGGCGCTACCGTGCGAAGCGGGTGATCGCGGCGACGGGGTTCACCGAGCCGTACATCCCGCCCATCCCCGGCATCGAGACGGCGGAGCGGTATGTCGACGTGCCCATCGATCCGGAGGGCTTCACGGACCAGCGCGTGCTGCTCATCGGGAAGGGCAACTCGGCCTTCGAGACGGCGGACCACCTGACCGAGCACGCCGCCGTCATCCACATCGCCGGGCCGAGTTCGATCAGGTTCGCCTGGCGGACGCACTTCATCGGTCACCTGCGTGCGGTGAACGCCCGCTTTCTCGACACGTACCAGCTGAAGACGCAGAACTCCGTTCTGGACTGCACGATCAGGCGGATCGAGCCGCGTGCCGATGGACGGTATCTCGTCGCGGTCGACTACCTGCGTAGGGACGGCACCGCCGAGTTCGTGTACGACCGGGTGATCGCCTGCACGGGATTCCGGATGGATGCCACCATCTTCGCGCCGGAGTGCCGTCCCAAGCTCACCATCCGTGATCGGTTTCCCGAACTCACCCACGAGTGGGAGTCGGTGAATGTACCGAACCTCTACTTCGCCGGAACCCTCACCCAGTCGCGCGACTTCAAGAAGTACACGAGTGCGTTCATCCACGGGTTCCGGTACGGGATCCGCGCCCTCACCCACATCCTCGACCAGAAGTACGAGGGCCTCCCGTGGCCGTCCCGCGAGCTTCCGGCGGATCCGGCCGTGCTCGCCGACGCTGCGCTCGCCCGGCTCAACCGCACGTCCGCGCTGTGGCAGCAGTTCCACTTCATGAGCGATGTCGTGCTGCGCGACAGCTCGGATGACGGGAAGGCGGCGCACTACTACGAGGAGGTGCCGGTCGACTACGTCCGGTCGAGCGATCTCGGCCGGGCCCGTGACTGCTTCACGTTCACTCTCGAGTACGGCGCCGGGCACGACGAGATCGACCCGTTCGACATCGCGGTCGGGCGGGAGTGGGAGGACGCACACAAGCACGACGATCGCTACCTTCACCCGGTCGTACGCCACTACCGCCACGGGACGCTGCTGGCCGAGCTGCGACTGAAGGAGAACCTCGACAACGACTGGACCGACGAGGTCGAACACCGCAAGCCGCTCCGGGAGTTCATCGCAGGTCAGGTGGCGGCCGACTCGCCCAGACCGACGCGGATGGAGAAACCGGAGCCGACAGAGCCGGCGACGCATCGGGAACGGTTCTTCAACGTCCGTGACTTCGAAACGGCGGCGCGGGAACGCCTGGATCCGGTCCACTTCGACTACTTCGTCAGTGGCGCCCAGGACGAGGTGACGGTCCGCGCCAACGAGGCAGGTTTCAGCCGGCTCGCACTGGTTCCCCGGGTTCTGCGCGGTACCGATGAACCGACGCTCGAGGTCTCGCTGCTCGGGTGCGACACCAGCGCACCGATCCTCCTCGCGCCGACGGCGTTCCACCGGCTGGCACACGCCGAGGCAGAACTCGCCACGGCACGGGCGGCCGCGGCGACCGGCACCATCATGATCGCGGCGATGCTCTCCACGGTCGCGATCGAGGACATCGCCGCGGCCGCCCGCACGGTCGCGGCCGAACCCATGTTGTGGTTCCAGCTCTACATCCAGCCCGACCTCGGGCTCACCGAGGCGATAGTCCGGCGCGCGGAGGCCGCTGGCTGTCGGGCGCTGGTGGTCACGTCGGACTCGCCCGTCCTCGGCCGCAACGAGCGCAACGACCGCAACGACTTCCACGACCTTCCCGCCGGCATGCGGTGCGAGAACCTGCGCGAGTTGCGCGGCCAGGAGCCGGGGAGCGTGCGACAGGTGGTGCTGTCGCCGGCGATCTCCTGGCGCCACCTCGACTGGCTGCGCACGATCAGCGCGCTGCCGATCCTGGTGAAGGGCATCCTTCATCCCGACGACGCCAGGCTCGCCGTCGACCGCGGCGTCGATGCGCTCGTCGTCTCCAACCACGGCGGACGGCAGCTCGACACCGCCCCCGACACGGTCGGCCAGCTGCCGCGGATCGTCGAGGCGGTGGACGGGCGGGTGCCCGTGCTGCTCGACGGTGGGATCCGGCGCGGGACCGACGTGGCCAAGGCACTCGCGCTCGGGGCGGATGCCGTCGCCGTCGGACGTCCGGCACTGTGGGGTCTGGCGGCGGACGGCGAGCTCGGCGTGGCCGGCGTCCTGGAGATCCTGCGCACAGAGCTCGCGCACACCCTGACCCTCTGCGGCGTCGCCTCGCCCCGGGATCTGACGCCGGATCAGGTGCAGGAACGGCCATGCTGACCCGTCTCCCGCAGGCCGTGGTCGACCTGCGCATGCGGATCTTCACCTGGGTCAACGGCGACGAGGGAATCCCGCTGCCGGGCCCGCTCGTCGGCGCCGACCGTTTCGTCGAGGTCTATTCCCATCCGGCGGCGAACGGCCGGAGCCGGGGCGCCGCGCTCTCCGACCTGTTCTGGTACTGGCTGGCCCCGGGCCCGCAGGTTCACCAGGAGCACCTGGAGGCAGGCGAGCGCTACGACGAGGTCGCGCGCACCACCCGGTGGTTCCTCGCCCGTCCTCGGGCCGAGATCGTTGAGCTCACCGAACGCTGCGCCCGACGTGTCCTCGACGAGATCGGCCCGAGCGACCGGGGAATCGTCCGGTTGCGCGACGTGATGATGCCGATCTGGGCGGAGGTCTACTACGAACTCGTCTTCGGCGAGCGTTGCCCACCGCACGCGCAGGCGCTGATCGTGGCGAATGCCAACGACGTCATCACCGCGCTGAAGTGCTGCGGGCTCCGGCACATGGATCGGCGGGACCGGCTGACCCGGTTCCTCCGCGAGCGGCTGGCGTCGGGTCCGCCGGCCCGGCCGATGCCCAGGTTGCTCTCGCCCGAGGAGCAGGCGTGGTACCTCCAGGGGACGTTCTTCAACACCGCCGTCGTCCAGATGTCGGAGGCGATGGCGCACCTGCTGCTGGCGCTGGCCCAGAATCCGGACGTTCAGCGACGTCTCGCCGCCGAGCCGGAGGACCACGGGTACGCGGATCGGGTGATCGACGAATCGCTGCGCCGCTATCCCCTGTTCGGCATCGCACACCGGATCACGACCGACGAGATCGTCGTGGGCGACACGTCGCTGCCGGCCGGATCGGTCCTCTGCTTCAACTATCCGGAGTTCCACGCCAGCGGCTTCGAGCATCCGGAGCTGTTCGACCCCGACCGGTGGCTGCACCAGCACGCGCGCGAGGCGACCTACATACCGTTCGGCGTGACGGCCAACCGGCCCTGCCCGGCGCGCGGTGTCGCGCCGCTCACCATGCGGGTGGTCGCACGCGAGGTACTGCAGCGTTTCGAACTGCACTCGACGGCGGCGCACACGCGCTCGTTGCCCAATCGAGGCCCGTGCCTGCTGGTGCGCCGCACCGGCCCGGACCGGCCTCGGCTGCGCGCTGCTGAGCTGGCATTCATGCGCGTCCGCGACCGGTGGGAGGACCTGTGGCGCAGCATCGTCCAGCTCGTCCTCGGCACCTGGATGGTGGTCGACGCCCGGCGGCAGCGCCTTGCCCAGCGGTACTTCGAGCCTGAGGCCCCACATTGACGAGCTGCCGTGGGATCGACGCTCGCCGCACTGCTGTCCAGGAGGGACGAATCGCATGAAGGTGATCGGTGTCGGTGTCGGCCGGACCGGCACGCTCTCGCTGAAGGCCGCTGTGGAGCGGCTCGGGTTCGGCCCGTGCTTCCACATGCGCAACGTCCTCGACCACCGTGAGCGCCTGCCGTTGTGGGAGGCCGCGGCGACCGGTTCACCGGTCGACTGGGACGCGGTATTCGCCGGATACGAGTCGAGCGTCGACTGGCCGGGCGCGGCGTTCTGGCGGGAGCTCACCGGCCACTATCCGCGCGCCAAGGTGATCTTGACGGTGCGAGATCCCGAGCGTTGGTACGACAGCGTGCGCGAGACGATCTACCAGCTGTTCGGAGGCGGCACGGACAGCCCGCTGGCGAACGAGGCTCTGCGGAGAATCCCCGGCATCGCGACGATGCACGCGTTCAACCGGAAGCTGGTGTGGGACGGGCCGTTCCTGGAGGGACGCTTCGACGACCGCGGCTGGGCAATACGCGCCTTTCTCCGCCACAACGCAGCCGTACGCGAGGAGATACCTCCCGAGCGGCTACTCGTCTTCGAGGTCAGCGAGGGCTGGAGACCGTTGTGCGACTTCCTCGGGGTGGAACAGCCCGACGACGAGTTCCCCCGTCTCAACGACCCGGCGGCGTTCTGGGGGCGCGTACAGGACCGCCTAGCCGAGGGCGCCGTCTCGCCGCATCCCGCGACCGTCACAGATGGGTGAACCGTTGCCGGTGCAGACCCGTGGACAGAGCAGATGAGTCACCGCTGGCGGAAGCGAGGTGACGAGCGGATGACCACGACACTCAGGCGCTGGGTGACGCTTCTCAACACCCGATACCATCGCACGGCCCTGACTGTGTTTCTGGTCATCGTGCTGGCCCACTGGGCCGAGCACATCGCGCAGGCCGTGCAGATCTGGGTTCTTGGGTGGCCCGTCCCGGAAGCGCGCGGAGTGCTCGGCCTGTGGTTCCCGTGGCTGGTCACCTCCGAGGCGCTGCACTACGGCTACGCCGTGCTCATGCTCGTCGCGTTCATCCTGCTACGCCCAGGTTTCACCGGCCCGGCACGTACCTGGTGGACCATTGCGCTGGGCATCCAGGTGTGGCACCACGTCGAGCATCTGCTTCTGCTCGGGCAGGCGCAGACCGGTCTCTTCCTGCTGGGTAAAGAGGTTCCGACCAGCGTTGCCCAGCTGGTGGTACCCCGCGCGCAGCTGCACCTGCTCTACAACACGATCGTCTTCATCCCGATGATCGTCGCCATGGTGCTGCATCGGCGGCCGTCCGTCCCGGCACTGGCCACACCGGCGTGCACCTGCGCGTATGCCCACGCCTGAGCGACCTCGAGCGTCGACACTTTCGGTAGTCCTCGCGACGCTGGCCGGCTCCCTGCTGCTGCTGCTCGCGCTGCCGAACGTGGTCCCCGTGATCCGCGCGGCGCGGGCCGACGGGGACCGAGGCACGTTCGTCGCGGAGCAGTTGAGCTGCGTCGGCCATCTGGGCCACGAGGCGTGCTCCTGGTCCGGCACCTTCCGCCCGCGTGATGGCGGCGAGGTCCGAACCGACGTATACCTCTACGGCAGCGACCGTGACACGCTTCGGCCCGGCCAGCAGGCCTCCGCCGTGGACACCGGCCAGCGGGCCCGGGTCTATCCGCCCGCTGGGTCCAACGAATGGGTGGTCACCACCGGCGTTCTCGTCGGGGGCCTCCTCCTGCTCGCGCCGTTGGGCCGGAGAGCAGCTGGCCTGCTCGGTCCACATCGGCGGAGGGCACACTCGGGCATGCCCGGCTAGGTCCGACTCATGGGCCTTTTTCCGCAGCCGCTCCTCGACGCGCTCGCCACAGCACCTGAACGCACGGCGTTCGAGCACGAGCTGCGCCGCGTCTCCTACGACGACACGCTGACGATGGTGCGCCGCCTGACCGCCGGCCTGCGGAGCGCCGGTTTGGGGCCGGGCCGAGTCGTCGCAATGGTCGTCTCCCTCACTCCGGAGGCATTCGCCGCGCACCTGGCCGCGTACGCCCTGGGCTGCGTCGTGGTGGGCGTACGACCCGGTTGGACAGAACCGCAACTCGCCAGCGTGTTCCGACAAGAGGTGGATGCGGTGATCATCGACGCCGCGACCGCGACGCCGCAGCTGCTCGAGATCACCGGCTCTGCCGCTGTTCTCTCCCTCGGCCGCTGTCCCGGCGCCGACGACCTGCTGACGGCACCCGATGACGGCGGGCCGGTCGTCGCTGAGGCCCGGCCGCATGATGTCGCCCGCGTGAACTTCACCAGCGGTAGCAGCGGGCAACCCAAGGGCTGCGCCTGGTCGTACCAGGCGCTGCACCCGGCCTTCGATCCGGCCTGCTGGCCGTTCGACCTGGCCCGCCTGATCTCGTGTTTCGAGCGTTGCCTGGTCTTCGGCACCTGGTCCATGCCGGTCATGATGACCTTCGCCGGCCGCTGCCTGCTGGTCGGCGGCACGGTGGTCGTCGCCTCGGACCACGCGCGGAAGGATCTGCCGCGCGCGATCGAGCGTCATCGGATCACCGGGACACTGATGCCCGTTCCCTCCCTGCACCGGATGCTCGACGGGCTCCGCACCCGACCGATCGACGTCTCCTCCCTTCGTGCCCTGGTGGTCTCGGGTTCGCCGGCCACTCCGCGACTACTCGTCGACGCGGTGGCGCGGCTCGGCCCGGTGCTCTGGCAGGGGTACGGGCAGAGCGAGTCCGGAATGATCTCGCTGCTCACGCCCGACCACATCGCGAGTTCGCCCGCAGTGGCACTGCAGTCGGTCGGCAAGGTCTTGCCGCACGTCGAGGTCAGCATTCGCGACAGCGACGGCCGGCCGGTGCCGGCCGGTGAGGCCGGCCAGATCTTCGTACGCTCACCGCAACGGATGGCGCGCTACTGGGGCGACGACGAAGTCCGGACCGGCGAGGTGTTGCGAGACGGCTGGCTGGACACCCGCGACCTCGGCCACCTGGCGCCCGCCGGGTTCCTGCACCTGACGGGGCGCGCGCGGGACGTGATCCTGGTCGATGCACACGTCCGGTACGCCGCCCCGATCGAACGGATCCTCGTCGGGGATCCGGACGTCGAGCAGGCGTACGTCGTCGGGGTACCTGACGAGCGGACCGGCGAGGCGATCCATGCGTTCGTCGTACCGCGCGACGGTCACACGCCCGATCCGGACATCCTGTCGTCGCTGGTCCGGGTCGAACTCGGTGCCGACAGCGTGCCCACGACCATCACGGTCGTCGCCGACGTTCCCCTCACTCCCGGCGGCAAACCCGACAAGGCCGCCCTACTCGCCGATCTCCCGGTCCGGGTGCCGCCGGACCCGACGTGAGAATGTCGGGTGAGAACACACTGCTCATGCTCAACCTGTGCCGGCCGGGTGTGGTCTCGTACCGGGTAGCGCCGAGCGCAGCAACCTCGGCCACGCCGTCGGCCGGCGCAACGTCGCAAGGACGAGCGGCGTGGGATCGAAATACGACCGCCGCTCGACTGCGATTCCCCCGCGGAGCACGAGCCGGTCACACGCCGTCCAGGTGATCGGCTTCCGGCCCAGCGTGCCGGTGAGCTCGAGCTCGATGAAGACCTCGTCCGCATGCGCCGCCCACCGTCGGACGATTCCGCTGAGGTCCGGGATAAGAACGAACAGGCGGCGGAACTGTTCGTTCAGCGCCCGGTGGCCGACGCCGTCGGGCGCCAGCGGCTGGGAGAGGCGCACGTCGGCAGCAAACCAACGGCGGAAGTGGGCGATGAACTCGTCGAAGTCCGGCTGTTCCCAGCCCTTGGCGAACTCGGCGACGAATCGTCGAGCCCGCTGGTCGTCCCCGGTGGTCTCGGTCATTGCGCCGCCCCGGAGACGTCGGCGTCCGTGTGCTCCGCTGGGGCGAGGAACTGGCCGATCAGCGCGGCCAGCCGATCGGGCTCGTCCTCGCCGATGAACGTTCGCGAGCGTTCCACCACCGCACGGCGGGCGTACGGGAAATCAGCCGCCAAGCGGTCCGCGAGCTCGGCCGGAAACAGCCGATCCTGCTCCGCCCATGCGATCAGCACCGGCATGTCGATCCGGTGGAACCACCTCGCCGCCTCGACGGTGTGGGCACGTGAGAGGCCCAGCAGCACCTTCCGCGTGTCACGCCGGATCGCCGCGCGCAGCCCAGGTCGAACGTAGGAGTCGGAGATTGCCGGCGCGGGGTGCGTTCGCATCACCGAGCCGTAGGTGAATGGGCTTCGCCGCAGCGCATGGATGCGCAGCAGCTGGGCACCGAGGAACAACGCGCCTGGTACGCGCGCGGCCAGCGAGAGTACACCGAACGGTGCCGGGGGGTACACCTCGTAGGCATCGCACGATGCGAGCACCAGCCGGCCGAGGCGTTCGGAGTGGTGCGCCGCCACCAGCTGGCAGATCGCTCCTCCCGTGTCGTTGCCCACCAGCGTCACGTCCTCGAGCTCCATCTCCTCGAGAAAGTCGGCGACGATCCGAGCGAGCCCGGGCGTGGACAGATCCGCGTCGTCGTTCATCGGCAGCTCGTGGGAGCCCAGCGGCCAGTCCGGGGTGATGCAGCGCCAACCGTCGGCGAGCGGCGGGACGACCCTGCGCCAGAGGTCACCATTCGTCAGCAGCCCGTGGACGAAGACGATCGGAGCACCCGAGCCTCGCTCCCGGTAACCGATCGGACCACTGGCCAGCATGATCTGGCGGTGCTGCCCGAGACTGTTCGAGATGGACATGACCACTCCTGAGTCCGCGACCTGCGATCGCCCGTGAAGCGCACCGGTGTCGCATGGGGACGTAGACAAACATACATTCGGAATGTATTTTTGTCTACGCTCCACGAACATGGAGGTACCTCATGAGGCTTGCCGACCCAGCCGGGCGTGGGATGGTGGCCGGCCGGTGACGCCGCGACGCCGGCAAGCCGAGCGATCACGATCCACCCGTCAGGCCCTGATCGCTGCTGCGCGTGCTCTGTTCACCGCGCGCGGCTACGCAAACGTGTCCGCTGAGGAGATCGTGGCGGCGGCCGGGCTCACCCGAGGAGCACTCGGGCACCACTTCGGGGACAAGCGGGGGCTTTTCCTGGCGGTGTTCGAACAGGTGGAACAAGAGGTCACCGAACGGATCTTGAACGGGGTCGGGGAGGTGACCGATGCCTGGAGCGGCCTGGCTCGGGGCTTCACCTGTTTCCTCGATGCCTGCGAGGATCAGGCGGTCGTGCGGATCGCTCTCATCGATGCCCCCGCCGTTCTCGGCTGGGCGGACTGGCGGGCGATCGAGGCTGAACACGGGCTCGGTCTCATCCGTGCCGGACTCGAGCAGGCGATGTCGGAAGGGCTCCTCGCTCGCCAGCCGGTGGACGTGCTGGCCCGTCTCCTGCTGAGCGCCGCGACAGAGGCGGCGCTGCTCATTGCACAGGCCGGCGGCCGTACCGCTGACCGAACCGTGATGCGGGCCGTCGCAGAACGGGCCCTTCTCGACCTGCTGACCGGTCTGCGCACCTCGCGTGATCACCTCGCCGAGGCACCCACCGACCGAGCGGTCACGGCAGACCCGTGCGGTGACGTGGTCTAGGCAGTTCAGCCTTCTTGTCGTCCATGCGTTCGCAATGCCGCCATGCCGTCCTCGAAACCGGTCCGCGGCCGGTAGCCGAGCTCGGCCCGGGCCTTGGCGTCGGAAAGGATCATCGGATGGCTGACCATCGCAGCCTCCACGCGGTTCAACGGTGGCGCCGACCGGAGCCGTAACGCTCGCCACGCCGCCTCCAGCACGGCGCCGACCATCCGCATCAACCAGCCGGGCACCGAACTGTCAGCCGGCGCTACGCCGGCTGTGGCAAGATAGGCGGTCGCGAACTCGCGGAACGTTGTGGGCGAGCCGTCGGTGAGGAAGTACGACTCCCCTGCGCGGCCATTCTCGGCCGCGAGGATCATGCCCTCGACCACGTTGTCGACATGGCAGGTCGACCCCAGGTGTCGTCCTCCGTCCACCCAGCGAAACGCCCCACGACGAACCTTCTCCACCAGGCCGGGAAGCCAGGTCGCATCGTCGGGACCCCAGATGAGACGGGGCCGAACCGCCATCACCTGCAGATCCGGACCGCTCGCCGCGATGGCCAACCTCTCGGCCTCGGCCTTGGTGGCCGCGTAGGCACTGAGATGGCCGCGCTCGGGGATCGGCGTCGTCTCATCGACTCGGTCGAGCTCGCGGCCGTCGAGCAGGACCGACTCCGTCGACAGGTGAACCAGCCGCCTGACCCCCGCTGCCTTGGCTGCGGCAATGACGTTGGCGGTCCCGTCCACGTTCGTGGAGCGGAACTCTTCCGGATCGCCCCAGCTTCCCACCATCGCGGCGCAGTGGAACACCACGTCGCATCCGTCCATGCCGGCGGTCATCTTCGCGACGTCGGCCAACGACCCCGTCATCGGAGTCGCCCGGAGGGACCGCACGCGTTCGACCGCCGGCTCCGAGCGCGCCAGGGCGGCCACGTGCCAGCCGTCACCGACCAGCCGCCTGATCAGATGCCCGCCCACGAATCCGGACCCGCCGGTGACGAAGGCATGCCTGTCGATGGATCTCACTCCGTGGGCCGCCATGGTTCCTCGCGATCCTAGGATGCGATCACCATGACACCGCCGCCACGCATCTTCGACCTGCCTCGCGCCGAGCTGGCGGCGCTCGCCGGTCGTGATCTGGAAGCCTCGGTCCGCGCCAGCGAAGGTCGGACGATGGTGGCGGAGGTGTTCGCCGCCGCGCCCGGGCTGGTCGACGGTGTTCACAATGCGGAACTCATGGCTGCGCACGGCGCCGACGTGATCGTGCTGAACCTCGTCGAGGGCGCATGGTCCGACTCGGGGACGTGGTCCTTTCCGAGCCTGGGAACGCAGCCCGATTTGACCGCACTGGCGACCACCATCGGACGTCCGGTCGGGGTGAACCTCGAGCCCGACCCGGGTGGCGACCGGATCCCACCACGGCGTCGCGCAAGTGCGGCGAACGCGGCTGCACTGCTCGACGCGGGTGCGGCGCTGCTCGTGCTGACGGCCAACCCTGGCACCGGAGCGTCCTATGCCGACCTGGTCGAGGTCACCGCCGAACTGCGCGACGCAGCCGGCGCCGACGCTGCGATCTGGGTCGGGAAGATGCATCACGCCGGCCAACCGGAGAAAGTCACCCCCGATGCGCTCGTGCCGTTGGTGAACGCCGGGGCGTCGGGAGTTCTGGTGCCGATCCCCGGAACGGTCCCGGGGGTCACGCGAGAGCTGGCAACAGCAGCGACCGAAGCCGTGCACGAGCGTGGCGCTCTGGTGCTCGGCACGATCGGTACCTCCCAGGAAGGCGCACCCGACACCGTCGCGCAGACGTTCGCCCTCACTGCGAAGGAAGTCGGGTTCGATGCCCACCACGTGGGAGATGCCGGTTACCACGGCGTCGGCGATCCGTTGCTGCTCTACGGGTACTCACTTGCGGTGCGCGGGCGCCGCCACACCTGGCGTCGGATGGCACTCGGCGCACG
>DATFBR010000263.1:0-4574 GCA_035253685.1 Jiangellaceae bacterium | reverse complement strand
AGAAGGCGCTGCTCGGCCGCCGTCGCCCGGGCCATCAGCTCGGTCAACAGAGCTCGTCGGGCCGCGGTGGACCCCGGCCCGGACAGCCCCGAGATGGAGGCGAAGGCGGCATCGACCTCGGTCAGCTCGAGGGTGGGCCGGGCCGCGGGCTGCGGCAAGTCGCGCAGAGCGGCATAGCCCAGGCCGGTGCGGCGTTGGCGCAGTTCTCCGGACAGGTAGGCGACAGCTACGGGCACGTCGTGAGCCGCGGCCCGTCCGAGGCACTCGGCGAGCAGCTTGGTCTTCGCCAACCGACCCGGAATGGCGGCGACTGCGGCAGATGTCCGCGCGACGTCCTCCAACAGCACACCCCGAGTCTGCCAACCCCCGCCGACACGCCCACCACCATGTGCCCCTGCGGAGGGAGGTGGCTCTCCGCAGGGGCCCACAGCTCGGGGACCGGATCAGGTCGTCGGCGTGTCGCTGCCCAGCGTGACCTGGACCGTCTGGGTGTCGCCGTCGCGCACGTACGTCAGCGTGACGGTGTCACCGGGACGGTACGAGCGGGCCGCCGCCACCAGAGACGTTCCGTCGGTGATGATCCGGTCGTCGATCTTGGTGATGACGTCGCCCTCGGCCAGACCGGCCTCGTCTGCGCCACTGCCGTCCTCGACTCCCGCCACGAGGGCACCGCGGATCTCGCCGGTGGCGTCGCCGACGCTGAGGCCGATCCGCGCATGGGTCGCCTGTCCGGACTCGATCAGCTCGTCCACGATGGGCCGAGCCTGGTCGATCGGGATCGCGAAGCCCAGGCCGACCGATCCGCCCTGGGCACTCGGCGCGTAGATCGCGCTGTTGATGCCGACGACCTGGCCGGACATGTTGACCAGCGGGCCACCGGAGTTGCCGGGGTTGATCGGTGCGTCGGTCTGGATCGCGTCGATCACCGCGGCGCCGCCGCTGGTCCCTCCGGCCGACACCGGCCGCTCCAGGGCGGAGACGATGCCGGTGGTCACCGTGCCTTCGAGGCCGAACGGCGAACCGATGGCGACGACCTGCTGACCCACCTGCAGGTCGTCGGAGCTGCCGAGCTCCACCGCGGCGAGCCCGGATACATCCTCGGCCTGGATCACGGCGAGGTCGGTGATCGGGTCGGTACCCACGATCGTGGCGGAGGCGGTGGTGCCGTCGTGGAAGGTGACGCTGAGGTCGTCGCCACCTTCGACCACGTGGTTGTTCGTGAGGATCTGACCGTCGGCGGAGATGACGACTCCGCTACCGGTCCCAGGACCTTGGGGACCTCCCCTCACCGCGATCGACACGACGCTCGGCAGCACCTGTGCCGCCACGTCCTCGACGTCGGACAACGTCGATGCCTGTTGGCCGGACGGCTCGGGGTCGATGCTGCTGGTCACCGCGGGCGACTCGTCGTCGTCCAGGGCGCTGACCACGCCTGCCCCGGCGGCGCCGCCGAGCAGCCCGGCACCGAGCGCGAGGGCCACCACCAGCGCGGTGCCGCGCCGCGGCTGTTTCGCGCCGGTCCCCTCGGGAGCCGGACCGGCGAACGGAGGCTGCCCACTCGTCGACGACGCGGGCGCCGCGAACGTCCGCGTGTCGTCCGATCGCTCGACCGGTCGGGTGTCGTCCGGATGCGCGGTCCAGGGATCGGTCGGTCGGGGGGGTTGCTGTTCTGCGCCGGTGGGTGTCGACCAGCCGGCGCCGGTCGAGGTCTCAGCGGCGCGGCCCTCGTCGAGGGCCGCGCCGCCGGGCTGGGTGCTGCGCGTGGTTTCGTCCATGGCGTCTACGTTGCCCGGTTCGGCTGAGAGCATGCTGAGAGTCAGGCAAGAGCCGGCGAAGAACCCTCGGCGGGCACAGAGCCGGGTGCACTTCCCGGCACGGTCATGGTGAGCATGGCGCCGCCGTGCTCCGACCGCCCGGCGCTGACCGTGCCCCCGTGGCGTTCCGCGGCCGCGCGCACGATGGCCAGACCGAGCCCCGAGCCGGGCCGGCCACGGGCCTCGGTGGACCGGTAGAAGCGCTCGAACACGTGGGGTAGGTCGGCCTCGGAGATCCCGGGCCCCTCGTCGCTGACCTGGAGCACGCCCTCGCGCAGCCGGACGTGGACGGTCCCCGAGCGCGGACTCCAGTTCGCGGCGTTGTCGAGCAGGTTCGTGACGGCGCGAGCCAGCAGGGACGGGTCGCCCTCGACGGTCCATGAGCGGAGGTCTGCGGAGAAGGTGACCTCGGGCGCCCGGCGGCGCACCCGAGTGAGCGCATCGCGGACGACGTCGGCGAGATCCACAGTCTCCCGATCCGCCTCGGGAGGGTCCTCGCGGGCCAGTTCCATCAGGTCGCTGACCAGGGTGGACATCTCCTCGAGCTGCGCCCGTACATCACCGATCAGGCCGGCCTTCTCGGCCGGTTCGAGCCCGCCCTCCCGTTCGCTCTGCGCGAGCAGGTCGATATTGGTCCGGAGGCTGGTCAACGGGGTCCGCAGCTCGTGGCCGCTGTCGGCGATCAGGCGGCGCTGCCGGAGGCGGGCCTCGTCGAGCGCCGCGAGCATCGCGTTGAACGCGTGGGCGAGTCGGGCGATCTCGTCCTCACCCTCGACGTCGATCGGGTCGAGCCGGCCGGTCTCGGCCACGTGCTCGGCGGCGGCGGTCAACCGCTCCACGGGTCGCAGGCCGGTGCGGGCGATCGATGCTCCGGCCCACGCGGCCAGCGCGATGCCGCCCAGCCCGGCGACGAGCGACACCCAGCCCAGCGTCCCGAGGACGCGGTCGACGGTCTCGGTGGGCTGGCCCAGCACCAGGGCCGCGCCGCGGCCGGCCGGGACCGCCACGACCCGGTACGACTCGCCGTCGAGCCCGGCGGTTCGAACGCTCTGGTCGACCTCGCCACGGGCGACCGCGAGTTCCTGCTCACCGAACGGTGGTGCACTCTGCGGACCTTGAGGAGACCGGGCGACGTTGTCCGCGCCGAGCAGGGCCACGCGTAGGTCCGCGGCGAGGATCGCGTCGGAGGGAATACGGGTCAATATCTCAGGGTCGCCGAGCGGGCTGGACACGGCTGCGCGCGCGCGATCGAGGAGGTTGTCGTCGACGCTCCGGGTGAGCTGGACCCGCACCGTGACGTACGCGGCCGTGGCAGTGAGCAGGACGGCGAGACCGACGCCGATGGCGGCGAGGGCCGCGACCCTTCTTCGCAGCGGAAGCCGGCCGACCCGTTCGCGATAACGCGCCAGCATCGCCCTGCCGGGATAGACGGGCGTCGTCACGGCGGCGTCTCCCGAGCCACGTACCCGACTCCCCGGACGGTGTGGATCAGGCGCGGTTCGCCCATCGCCTCGGTCTTTCGCCGCAGGTAGCCGACATAGACCTCGAGGGAGTTGGCGGTCGTGGGGAAGTCGTAGCCCCAGACCTCCTCGAGGATGCGCTCGCGGGGGAGGACGCGCCGCTGGTTGCGGAGAAGCAGTTCCAGCAGGGCGAACTCGGTGCGGGTGAGCCGAACCGGCCGCTCACCGCGCGTGACGTCCCGGCTGGCCGGATCGAGGGTGAGGTCGGCGAGGCGCAGGACGGGGCCGGACTCGCCCGCTCCGATCCGCCGCAGCAGCGCCCGCAGCCGGGCGAGCAACTCCTCCAGGGCGAACGGCTTGGGCAGGTAGTCGTCGGCCCCGGCGTCGAGGCCGGCCACGCGGTCGGCGACCTCGTCACGGGCGGTCAGCATGAGCACCGGCACGTCGTCGCCCGCGGCGCGCAGCGCGCGACAGGTGGCGAGCCCGTCCAGTTTCGGCATCATCACATCGAGGACAACGGCATCCGGCCGTGAGTCCGCGACCGCCCGTAGCGCCTGCTCGCCGTCGGCCGCGAGTTCCACCTGGTAGCCGTTGAAGGCGAGTGAGCGGCGCAGCGACTCCCGGACCGCCGGGTCGTCGTCGACGACGAGAACGCGCATGCCGCCAGTGTGCCCGGGTCGGCTGAGACGAGCCTGAGAGTCCGCGGCCCAACGTCCGACGTTAATTGCCCTGCGACGTTGTCAGGCCGGACAACTTTGTGACCAGGCCGGATGCGAACATTCGCCCTGACAGCTCGAACAAGGGTGCACCTGTCAGCTCCGCCGGGCGGGCAGCCGCACGTGGTCGAGCGCAGGGGCCTGACAAGGCCGCCCGGCCTGACGAGTCCGACCCACCTGTCAGGTCCGCCCGACCGCGTCCGCCGTCGAGCGGCTAGGCGGGAGACAGATCGGTGTCGTCATCGGCGAACGTCCGCACCGGGCCTGGCGGGGTTTCCGCCGTCTCGAAGCGCACCGTGACCCGGCCGCGGCCGCTGCCCCACACCCAGCCCGGCCCGTGGACGGCGTGCGCGACGTCCATGCCCGGAACCCACCTGCGGGGAGCACGCGCCTCCTCGTCGGCCGGCTCGGGAGCCTCGGACGGTGCCTCCTGCTGGGCCGAGGTGAACAGGTCCTGTTGGACCCAGTCGGCCAGACCGGAGACACCGACGCCCAGCAGCCGGACGCCGGCGGAGGTGTCGACCTCGGCGAACAGGCCCGCCGCGATCCGGGCGATGACCCGCGCGTCGTCGGTGGGCGCGGGC
>DATFBR010000262.1:0-2220 GCA_035253685.1 Jiangellaceae bacterium | reverse complement strand
GCCGTGGGCGGGCCGACCCGGGCGGGCAGCACCGGCCGGGACCGCGCATACCGAGATCGCGGCGGACGGGCCGGCCGGGACCGATGGGTGGGGCGGCCGCCGCCGACCAGCGACCGCAACGGCGCGAGGGTGTCGTTGGAGATGCGCGCGGCCCAGACCAGGTCCCACAGCGCCGTCGTCACCGCAGCGTCGTCGGTCGAGCCGATCGCGTCGGCGAGCTGCCGGAAGAAGTAGGCGCCGCCAGTGGACAGCACCTCCAACAGCGCCTGGTGGACAGGGGAGGTCGGAGCAGCGTCGTCCGGCTCCGGCAGCGTCAGCGGCGCCGCGTCCGCCGGATGCAACGAGACCCAGCCGTCGGCGCCGGGAAGCGAACCATGCCCGGCCCAGACGACCTCGCCTCCGGTCGTCAGCTCGTCCAGCCAGGCCTGGGAGTAGGCCGCCACCCGGGCGGGCAGGACGAGGCGCTCCAGGGCGCTGGCCGGGACCGCACACCCGCCGAGCTGCTCGACCACACGCAGCACGCCGTCGACGCCGCGCAGGGAGCCGCCCACGTGCTGCCAGGCCGGCAGGAAGCGGCCCAGCGCCACCGGTTCGACCGGCTCGGCCTCGTGTCGCAGCGCGGCCACCGACCTGCGCCGCAGCAGCCGCAGGACCTCGGCGTCGCACCACTCGGTGCCGGAGGCACCCGGTGTGAGCTCGCCCTCGACGACGCGCCCGTCGGCGGCAAGCCGCCGCAGAGTGTCGACGACGACGGCGACGCCCAGTCCCAGTCGGACGGCCACGTCGACGGCGTGGAAGGGCACGTGGGTGCGTGCATAGCGGGCGACGAGGTCGACGAGCGGATCGGGAACCGGCTCGGTGAACGCCGCCGGCACCCCGACGGGAAGCGGCGCGCCGAGGGCGTCGCGCAGCCGCCCGGCGTCCTCGATTGCCGCCCACCGCTCCTCGCCGGCGACCCGGACCCGGATGGCACGCCGCGTCGCCTCCAGGGTCTCGAGATGGCGGGCCGCGTCGGTTGCCTCGACGCAGCGCTGTGCCACTTCGGCCGTCGAGAGGAGGCCGAGCATGCGTAGCAGGTCGGCGACGCCCTCGACGTCGCGGGCCCTCCGCTCGGGGGCAAGGCGCTGAAGCTCGGCAGCCGTCCGCTCCACGACCCCCGCGTCGAGCAACTCGCGCAGCTCGGTGCGCCCGAGCAGTTCGGCGAGCAGCGTCGGGTCCAGCGACAGCGCCTGGGCCCGACGTTCGGCCAGCGGCGAATCACCTTCGTACAGGAACTGTGCGACGTATCCGAAGAGCAGTGACCGCGCGAAGGGCGACGGCTGGGGAGTCTCGACCTCGACCACCCGGACGGTGCGGTCGGCGATCGCGCGCATCAGCCGTTGCAGGCCCGGCAGGTCGTACACGTCCTGTACACACTCGCGCAGCGCTTCGAGCAGGATCGGGAACGATCCATACTTCGATGCGACCTCCAGCAGCTGAGCCGAGCGCTGCCGCTGTTGCCACAGCGGCGTGCGGCGTCGAGGGTCGCGGCGGGGAAGCAGCAGCGCGCGGGCGGCGCACTCGCGGAACCGGGACGCGAACAGCGCCGAGCCGCCCACCTCGGTGGTGACCGTGTCGTCGACCAGATCGGGTTCGAGCACCACGAGCTCGGCTCCCGGCACGCCGGCGTCGTCGGCGACATCGGGGATACGGAGCACGATGCCGTCGTCGGCGTGCGCGGCCTGGACGTCGACGCCGTACCGCTCGCGCAGCCGCGCACCGATGGCCAGGGCCCACGGCGCGTGTACCTGAGCCCCGAACGGGGAGTGGACGACCAGCCGCCAGTCGCCGAGCTCGTCTCGGAATCGCTCGACCAGCAGCGTGCGGTCGTCTGGTACGTGGCCCGCGGCCTCGCGTTGCTCGCGCAGATAACGGATCAGGTTGTCGCTGGCCCACTCGTCGAGGCCCGCGGCCGAAGCCCGCTCGCGGGCGGCATCGTCGTCCGAGGCGGAGACCTCGCGGACGAACGCGCCCACCGCCGCTCCGAGCTCGGCGGGTCGGCCGAGCGCGTCGCCCTTCCAGAACGGCAGTCGGCCCGGTTGGCCGGGTGCCGGCGAGACGATCACCCGGTCGTGGGTGATGTCCTCGATCCGCCAGCTGGTGGCCCCGAGCGCGAACACGTCGCCGACACGCGACTCGTAGACCATCTCCTCGTCGAGCTCGCCGACCCGCGCTCCGCGC